>BNXY01000011.1 GCA_025999935.1 Bacteroidia bacterium
TATTGGTCACTATTCCGCTTAATGTGTAAAAACTCTTCCGCATGTCGGTGGGATAAGGATAGAGAAAATACTGCATCGAATCATTGAGATTGAACATGGCTTTTATCGGTTTAAGAAAAGTAAGGAATGCAACAGTTTATAATCAACACTCCCTTTGAGTTTCAACCGGGTGCCGTTGGAATAAGTTATTTCACATTGGATGGCTTGAACCGTGACGGGAGGGTGGCCGGGGAAACTTAGCCCTGATTCTCCGTTAGCAGACAAATCCGTCGTCCCGGCATGGATGACCAAAGGTACAAAACCTTCTTTTCCCGGAAGAAAATTTCTCATCCGCTTTTGCCAATAATAAAAACGCGCTTCTTGAAGCCCTTCATTCGCACAAAATCCCCGAACTGTTAGCCCGGTGGATTTATACCGTGCGTAGATTTCCTTGAACTGTTCTGATGTTATCATATCCTTGATGCTTTAAAACGCAAAAGTACGAGAATTTGAAAAAACAACATAGACGGGGTTCAGCGGTTGCTTACGATAAAGGTGGTAAAATAATAGATTGCGAAAATTTAGATTGCTCTTTTATTATGAATAGTCCCGCCACTATCGAAAATATTCTTAAATGTGATGCCTATTGTAAGCAAAAACTGCCAGAAGAATATAAATACTTCCTTAAATACTATGACGGTGGTATTCTTTATAAATATGAAAATCTCGGCGGTTTTAAATTTTTAAGTACTCAAGAAATAATTGACGCAAATGAATTGCAAAAAACGATTTACGAAGAATATTGGGATGGAAGCATCATCTTTTTTTGTGAACTATTAGGAACAGGAGAATATTTAGGATTCAAAATATCAGATACTGCATCTTACAAAATAGTTCATTCCGAGACGGCTCAACATGAAGAAGAATGGATCGTTGCTGGAAATTCATTTGATGCTTTAATTGAACTGATTATTAGTGAAAAGGGTAAGGAGTGTTGTTGGTTTCAAACATAAAAATGTATGGCATACAAGTAAAAGTTCACCATATCAAGCCATTGTTTTTGGGCGGTACTAATTCATTATGGAAAATGCAGAAATGAAAATAAAATCAAATGAAAGGTTTATTGGAATAGTCCCATTTGCCATTAATTCTGAAATAGCAACAAACGCAATCAATAAACGTATTCATTTTTTAATAGAAAATTATTTAGAGAAAATATTTGATGCAGGTGAAAAAATCCGCCCCAGTGAAATTATAATTGATAGTGATTGGACAGTAGTTGAATCTCAAGAAGTAGCTTATGAAATTGCTAAAAGAATCTATTGGCTTACTCATAATTATTTAGAACTAATATTCGATGCAGGATGGGAGATGCTATATATAGGTCCTCATGATAAACGGCTTTGGGAACTAACTTATCCTAAAAGTGAAATGCATGGAGGAGGTCCTCCTATGTTAAGGTATATTACCGAAGAAAATCCTAAGATTAAATATACAATAGAAATAATAATGATTAAGAAACGGATATTTATCTTTGCGACAATAATTAGTTGCTTCTATGGTTGCGATTTGTTTTTCGATAATAAAATTCCGGAAGAGTATTTATTTTTTCTTAAACAATACAATGGAGGCATCTTGTATTAAGGTTTTGTAAGTTATTTGGGTATAATTTAGTACTTTTGCAAAAAAATCAAATATGATATCGAAAGACGAGCTGTTAGAATTAATGGCAGACATAGAAAGCGATAGATTGGATAAAGGCGATGTGATTGTTGTAGAAGTAACTCCGACACACTTTCCACCTGTTCGGTTACGAGATAATAAAAATTTGAATATCAAGAGAATAAGTGAATTAGCAAACATCCCTTATCGCAGTGCAGCAAGATATTTGAAAAATCTGAGAGATAATGGTTTTGTGATATTTGTTGGCTCAGCCAAAAATGGGGAATATTGGATTCTTGGGTAATTTCTTTCAAAAATTGGCAGTGTAAATGGCAGTGTAAATTATAATAAGTTGAATATCAGCAAATCACCGTTGCAACAAAGTCACTATAACGATTAATTTTTAATTTTACAATATATGAAACAGTACATAGAATCAATAAAGCAAATTATTACATTTGCACTTCAAATAAAAATGTATATAACAAATGTTCGGGATACAAATTAAAAATCTTGATTCAATCAAGGATGCCGCCAAAGAATTTATTAGGCAAATGGGTAATCACACTGTTTTCGCTTTCAACGGAAAAATGGGCGCGGGGAAGACTACTTTTATCAAAGCCGTTTGTGAAGAATTGGGCGTTAACGACGTAATCAACAGTCCAACTTTCGCGATAGTCAACGAATACCGTTCGAATACAACTTGCGAATTGATTTATCATTTTGACTTTTACCGTATCAACTCCGTTCAGGAAGCTTTGCAAATTGGCGCAGAAGATTATTTCGAGAGCGGCGCTCTTTGCTTTATCGAGTGGCCGGAAAAAGTAGAAGCCCTATTGCCCGATGATACCGTTTTTGTCGAAATTACCGAGTTAGAAGCCGGGGCGCGGAACGTAAAATTAATTTCAAAATCTTAAATAGTCAGAAATGGTATGATAATGCAATCCCGCCTTGTTGCCCGGTGTAATAAGGCGCAATGGCTATTTGCGAAGCATCTTTTTTATCCCGGTTGCCGTTGCGGTTGAAAATTTTCCGGTTCACAGGCAACAGCCAATATCCTATCCTTGCGCTCAGAATACCGAAACCGGCGCCGGCAATCACATCGTTGCTCCAGTGCCTTTCATTATACACCCTTGAAAAACCGACACCGATAGCCGTTGTGTAAGCCAGAATCCCATAGACCGGCGAAGCGTTTCCATACTCAATCCGTACCAATTCAGCGCCCATAAACGCTGTCGCCGTATGACCCGATAGAAAAGAATTTTGCGCGTGCGAATCCGGGCGCGGCTCACGAATGGTATATTTGACGGCGTTTACCATGATACCCATCGACAAGTAAGAAGTTGCAACAATCAATGTCCGGTCGAAATAATCGTGCTTCGGTTTAACGCCGGCCAAGCTCAATCCATATACGGAAACGACCGGAAGATACTGTATATAATCGTCGAGAAGAATAGGTTTTGAACGAAGTTTGGCCATTTCATCTTTAACATCTTCATTGACGGATTTCAGATAACCGTTGGTCAATCCAAGAGAACTTACCGTAATCAATGAAGCAGGAACAATCAACTGACTTGGCGAGAACCGATATTCCTTTTTCTCTTTTTTCGGAATACTATCCGTGACTTCGGTAGAAAATAAGGACTGACAGGCCGCTAAACAAATTAAAAACAAAATGCCTTTCTTCATTGTATTAAAATTTTCGGGCGCAAAGATATGAATATTAATTGAGAGTTGAAAGTTGAAAGTTGAAAATTATTAGTCGATTTTAACTCTCAACTTTCAACTCTCAACTTTCAACTTTCAACTCAGAAGAATTACCCGCATTTGGCATCATGCGTTAAATCAAAATTTCAGCACAATATTCGCCAAAATATTGGTTCCTGCTTGCGGAAAATAACTTTTTTCGGTGTAGGGTTCTACGCTGCCGTCGGATTGGCGATAGTAGCAAGACCAAACCCAGCCGTTGGTTTCGTATTGTTCGTTAAATAAATTGTTTATCAATAAATTAACGCCCAATTGTTTTATTCCTTTCAACTTGAAATCGTATCCCAACCGGAGGTTATTCACGAAATAGGCGTCGATACTTCTTTCCTTTTTTGTGGCGCCTTCGAGGTTTTTGTCCGTTTTTCCGGTATTGTCCAAATATTGTTTGCCGACATAATTGGAATGGAAACCGGCGCTGAAGGATTTGTATTGAAACGAAAATAAGCTGTTGGCGATTACATCCGGCGAATAAGAAATGTTGGTAGTTCCGTAGTAATCGGCTTGTTGTGCAGCTTCAGTATTGTCGTCGCTGTCGTAAACCGTAACGTATTCCGTATAGTTTTTGATTTTGTTTTGACTAAGTGTCAGGTTGCCGTCCCATTTCAGGCTGGGGAGAATCCGGACTCCGGCTGTCAGTTCGATGCCTGCGCGGTAGCTGTCCGGAACGTTGGAAGTCAGCGGTTCGCCGATTTCATTGACTTTTCCGTTCAGCACCAACTGGTCTTTGTATTGCATGTAATACAGGTTTACGCCAGCGGCAAAAATTCGTTCGTTGAATTTGTAACCTAATTCATAATCGATTAAACGTTCCGGTTTGGGAGTTTCGTTGATACCGGCATCGGTGTAATTGTTGCGATTCGGTTCACGGTGGGCGACGGCAAAAGACCCGAACACCTGATTATTCGGGTTGATTTGATAAAACAAACCGGCTTTGGGGTTGAAAAAATTGAATTTTTCATGTACATTGAGTTTCTGCATTTCCCCGTTCAACCAATCCCAAGTGTCGTTTTTTCCATTGATTTTGTAATCAATCCGGCGAAATTGCAGGTCGGCGTACAAGCTCAAAGCGTCTGTCAATTGATAATTTCCTTTCAGATAAACATTGGCATCCGATTTTTTCCCTTTGCTCCGGTAATATTCCTGTTCCGGAGAAAAAACCGCATCGTTTGCATAATTCTTTACCCAAGTGACGTAACCGAAATGATTGCCGTCGTAGCTGTTGGCGCCACCGCCCAAGGAAACAGTCCATCGGTCTTTGTTGTAATCCAAGGAGAAAATCGCTCCGCCAAAATCGTTATCCAAGTGTTTTTGCCGCACCAAATCGCTTTTTTTCACGGTTTCGCCATTCAGTTCGAAAGGTTTCAAACCGTATTCTTTCAAGGTGCGTTTGGTCTTGTATTCTTCGTAATAACCCAAACCCTTGGTGTAATGCAGGGACACGTTGAGATTCAGGTGTGGATTTAATACTTGCAAAAGACTGAGTTGGTAATGAGTTTGTTGGTAATTATCCGTTTGATTCTTGTAATACAAAGGATTGCCATTACTGTCATCGCCCCGATATCCCGAAGGATTGTAAGTCCGATTTCCTTTTTCATTCGGATTATCGGGAAACAGGATATAGTCCGGAACGCCGTCCCAGGCGTGGTAGGTTTTCTCTTTGCCGCCGAAAGTGATGAATTTCAATAGCGTATTTTCGTTGAAATAAGCGCCTTGGGCAAAGTAGGATTTCAAATCAACGCTGGCCCGGTCGATAAATCCGTCGGATTGGACGGATGATAGACGGGCGTCGAAAGCCCAATGTCCGTTGATAAGGCCGGTTCCGGTTTTGAAAGTCGCTTTGGAGGTGTTGAAAGAACCGTAACTCCCGTTAAATTCGCCGTAGGATTGCTGGGGGATATTTTCGGTTTTCATGTTGACCGAAGCGCCGAAAGCGCCGGCGCCGTTGGTGGAAGTTCCCACGCCGCGTTGCACCTGCAAATTTTCGAGGGAAGAAGCAAAATCCGGCATGTTTACCCAGAAAACGCCATGTGATTCGGAATCGTTCAAAGGAATACCGTTCGTGGTCACATTGATGCGGTTGGCATCCGTTCCGCGGATGCGAAATCCGGTGTATCCGATACCGGTTCCGGCATCAGAAGTGGAAATGACAGAGGGAGTAAGCAACAAAAGAAACGGAATGTCTTGACCGAAATTTGCGGATTCGATTTCCGCTTTACCGGTGTTGGAATAAGCCACGGGAGTCTTGCTGTTGGCGCGAACAGAAACGACTTCTACTTCCTGTAACTGAACTCTTTTCAAACTGTCTCCTTCGTTTGATTTAGCGAAAGCAGACATAAACGGCAAATAGCTTGCCAGTAGAAATAAAAAAACCTTTTTCATAAAAAAATTAGTTTAAAGTTTCGGGTTTCAAGTTTCAAGTTTCGGTTGTGTGCGTATTGCAACTCGAAACCTTAAACCTTAAACTCGAAACTTAATTATAAAAAAGGGGAAAATGAGATAGTAATTTCAATAAAGAAACTTTGCCGACCGGCAATCTTTGTCCCTACGCAAGCATTAACCTGTTCAGGTTCAAAGGGTATAATCTCAGCCCGCATGGGCACCCCTAAAGATATCGGCGGCAAAGGTAATAAAAAAAATAGAATTTATAATGTTATTTGTTGGAATTTTTATTTGTGGATGTCGCTGCCACCGGATTTTTTGGAGTCTAATTGATTATAAGTTAGGTTTTTTATGTAAACATCCGAACCGCCTGAGGCGGAAACTGAAACTTGGTTTGCTTTTCCGCTTAAATTAATATCGGAGCCGTCCAAAGCGCTTATCGACAGGTTGCCGGAGACTTCCAATCCGATTTTCAGGTCGCTTCCTCCGCTGGAAGATAAGTTGCAATTGTTTGTTTTCAAGTTTTTTATGGTGCAATCAGCGCTACCGGAACTGGAGATGCTGGTGGTTTCGGCAACGGTCAAATTGCCGATATGGGTGTCGGAATCTTCCGAAGCGCTTATTTTCCGGAATGAGCCTATTTCCCGGTTTTCTTTAGTTGATTGAGCTACAGCGGATATTCCAAAAATGACTGAGAAAATAAGTAATAATGTTAAACTTTTTGCTTTCATTTTGTAAATATTTTAAAATTTATAAATTCCATTTATTACGTATTGTTTAAAAAATCTTTCACAAAGATACGAAAAAATTCCGAATCACTGCTTTCACTTTTGATGCTGACGCTAAAATAATCCAACTGGCCTATTCTAACCGTAAAACCTAAGGAAATGCTTTGCGTTTTTTGTAATAAATTATTATTTTTGAACAGCCTTTAGAGATGAAGAAATTGGCCAAAGATAAATATCATTCCGGCGGTTTGTGGACAAATACTTGTTGCAGCCATCCTCATTGGCAAGTTTACCTTTTCAAAACTATATTTTAATTTCAACCGCTTTATTTGTTATGATTACATCCCTTTTCAATCTATTGCCCTTTTCTCGCGGAGATGGCTATTGGATCTTGTCTGATTTGACAAATAAACCCAACCTTTCGGCTGGTTCCATAAAGAAAGTAAGCAATGTATTGAAAGGATTATTTTCGAGAAAAAAAGTGAAATGGAGTAATTCGGAGTTCTTTATATTTGTCTATGGATTAATGAATATCTCGTTCCTTTCTCTCTTTTTATACTATACCTTGATAAAAAATCCGGGGTCGATTATCTATTTTCCGATAAATATTTATAATTTTGCAAAGAATGCTATTGCGGGTGATGCAATTTCTCTTTTAAGTTTTCGGAAATTACTTATTCCAATCATTTTTTATATGATGGCTTTTAAATTTTTATTGTCATTAAAAAAGAAATTATCAAAAATATAACAAATAAATATAATATCTTATGAAAAAAATTATTCTAATCACATTGTATCTTTCTTTTTCTTTCATCATTCATGCGCAAGAGATTCAATATATAATAGGGGCGGTTTATGATAAAGCATCCGGAGAAATTTTGGTTTCTGCAAGCGTGTATTATGACAAAAATCAGAAAGTAACCATTACCAATGCCGAAGGAGAATATCAGATTGAAAAAATTGCTGATGCGGATTCTTTGAATTTCTCATACATCGGCTATGCAACAAAAAAATACAACATCAATAACATTCCTCAAAAAATATATTTGGAACCAGCTATGACCAATTTGGCGGAAGTTGTGGTTACTCCTTTCGATGTGAATAAATTTGTTAAACAAGTGTGGAATAGATACAATGAAATATACCTCAAAGAAAGTACAAACAAAGACAATCTGTCTCTCTTTTTTTACAGACAAATTTCACAGACTGATACCATTTACAATGAATTTATAGAAACTTTTTTTACGGCAGCTAATACATATTGTGTGGGTAATCATTTTGTATTTAGAGAAGGTCGTTATGCCAAAATAAAATCAGACAGCGTTTATCTTTTTTCTGGTACAAATTTTTTTGTAGTTTCTCGCATATCTCCATTTTCTTCCATTAATCCATCTCAAAAGAAGTCTAATACCTTTCTTCAACCTAATTTTGAAACCATTTATGAAATTAAAATAGACAATCGTTTTTTTTCTGAAGAAAATGGAGATATAATTGTTTTAGATTTTGTACCCAAACCTAAATCAAAAGAAAAGCTAACTTTATTGTCAGGAAAATTATACATAAGAGAATCTGATTTGTCAATTGTTCGGATGGAAGGTGTTTCTAATCAAAAAATAAAAGCATCTGGAATAAAAAATCAAAGTCTCTCTTTTTCTGTAAATTATAGAGATGGATTGAATGGATATCCGCAGGTTGAAACTGTTAAAATTGAAACTGATTATAATTTTATTATAAAGAAAAAAACACATAAAGCACATATTGTTTCAACTTTATTTGCTGTTGATCAGTATTATAATCCATCTGATAATACAAGAAAAAGTGAAACTCTAAATTTAGTAGAAATAATAGACAAAATGAAATATCATCCGGAGTTTTGGAGAAATAATCCAATCGTAAAAAGGACTGCCGTTGATGAAAAGATAATCAAATCGTTTGAAAACTCAAATGCTTTTGGAACATTTAAAGGAGAATAAAAGATATATGGAATAATATGAAAAAGGAAATTTTATTATCAGATTTATCTGAAAACTCAGTAGATTTAACCCACATTGCAGCCCCCGCCCATCCAAATGTTAAATTTCAGTTAAAAGTGAGTTAAAATCAGACATAAATATTTTTGACAACAAGACACCTCAACTCTTCTTCTTTGCGAGTATAGTGTCTCTAAAAAAGATTTAGCTCGAATACAATAAAGATTGTTCTTTTGGAATAAAAGTACTACTTTTGCAAGAAAAAAAGAAAATATGAGCGACCAACGTTATATGCAGCGCGGGGTTTCGGCCTCCAAAGAAGATGTGCATAATGCGATTAAAAACATTGACAAAGGCATTTTCCCAAAAGCTTTTTGTAAAATCATCCCCGATATTTTGGGCGGCGACCCGGAATATTGCAACATCATGCACGCTGATGGCGCCGGAACGAAATCGTCTTTGGCCTATTTGTATTGGAAAGAAACCGGCGATTTGTCGGTCTGGAAAGGCATTGCCCAAGACGCCTTGATTATGAATGTGGACGATTTGCTTTGCGTGGGCGCTACGGACAATATTCTGCTTTCTTCAACCATTGGCCGCAACAAACATTTGATTCCGGGCGAAGTGATTTCTGCTATCATTCAGGGAACGAACGAATTGTGCGAAGAACTGAGCAGTCTGGGCGTCCATATCTATCCAACCGGCGGAGAAACTGCCGATGTAGGCGATTTGGTACGGACAATTATTGTGGACAGTACCGTTACTTGCCGGATGAAACGTTCGGATGTGATTGACAATGCGCACATTCAGGCAGGAGATGTGATTGTCGGATTGTCTTCTTACGGACAGGCAAGTTATGAAAAAGAATACAACGGAGGTATGGGTAGCAACGGCTTGACCAGTGCGCGCCACGATGTTTTTGCGAAATATTTAGCGCTAAAATATCCCGAAAGTTATGACCCAAATGTGCCGGACGATTTGATTTATTCAGGGAAAAAACGATTGACGGATAAAATAGCGGATTTGGGAATCGATACCGGCAAATTGGTACTTTCTCCTACCCGCACGTATGCTCCGGTTATCAAGCAGATATTGGATAAATTGCGGCCGCAAATTCACGGCATGGTGCATGTTTCGGGCGGAGCGCAAACCAAGGCGCTGCATTTTGTGGACAAAGTGAAGATTACAAAAAACAATTTATTTCCGGTTCCTCCCTTGTTTAAACTCATTCAGGAACAATCGGGAACGGATTGGAAAGAGATGTATAAAGTATTCAACATGGGTCACCGCATGGAGATTTATCTCCCGAAAGAACAGGCGGAAGAAGTGATTGCCATTTCTCAATCGTTTGGAATTGAGGCGCAAATTGTCGGTTTTGTAGAAGCATCCGATACTAAAAAATTGATTATTGAAAGTGAAAATGGCAGGTTTGAATACAATTAAAAAAATAAACTTTGGAAAATGAGACAATTTGAAAAATATAAACCGGGACTGATTAACCTGTGTAAGGAAAATAAAGTAATAAAAAAACTTTATTTTTTCGGGTCTGTTCTTACGCCTCAATTTAATGAGGCTTCAAGTGATATTGATGACTTATTGTAATTTTAGCGATTTCCTGCAAACGGTTTTTCCTTTCAAGGTGCAGAAAATCTCTATTAATGCGGGATTTACCTGTCCCAACCGCGATGGTTCGAAGGGCTGGGGCGGTTGCACGTATTGCAATAACCAGACTTTTAGTCCGCAGTATGCAGCCAATGAAAAATCTGTCAGCCAACAGTTGGAGGAAGGCATTCGGTTCTTTTCTTACAAATATCCGGCAATGAAGTACATCGCTTATTTTCAGGCTTATACAAACACTTACGATGCTTTGGAAAACCTTTTGGCGAAATACAACGAAGCCTTGAATCATCCGGATGTGGTGGGTTTGATTATCGGAACGCGCCCCGATTGTATGCCGAATGAACTGTTGGATGAATTGGAAAAGATTTCCAAGAAATATTTTCTTTTGATTGAATACGGTATCGAATCTACTTGCAACGAAACCTTGGCGTTTATCAACCGTGGGCATACTTACGAAGAGGCTGTTGAAACCATTCAACGAACGGCATCCCGAAAAATTTATTGCGGTGCGCACCTGATTTTAGGTCTCCCGGGCGAAACCCGCGAAATGATTCTCGCCCATGCAGAGCAGATTTCCCATTTACCGCTCACTACCGTCAAATTGCACCAACTGCAACTCATCAAAAATACGCGGATGGCACAGCAATTAGCCGAAAATCCGGAATTGTTTCATCTTTATACCGTCGATGAATATATTGACCTGTGCATTGATTTCATGGAACGCCTGCATCCGGATTTTATCTTGGAACGGTTTGTTTCCCAATCCCCAAAGGAGCTGTTGATTGCCCCGGCTTGGGGATTGAAAAACTATGAATTTACCGCGAAAGTGAATAAACGAATCAAAGAACGAGGAAGTTATCAGGGTAAATTGTGGATTCGCTGATTAGTTGAGGCGTATCCCTTGTAAGCCGAAGCATTACATTTCAGCGCAGCCAAATAAAGAGTCTGCCGAAGAGGAATTATATCTGATTTGAACCGTTCTATTTGCATATTCAGTTTAATGACGAACCAAAGAAAAAAATCTAACATTGAAATGAAAAAACTTTCAATGCTGCATAAAAGTATGAATTTTGCAATAAAATTAAATATTTTTCTCAATATTTTTTGGAGAATAAATAAAAAGTAGTATCTTTGCATCGCTTTTCAGCGGAAGAGCAGGAAAAAAACAAGGGCGTTTAGCTCAGCTGGTTCAGAGCATCTGCCTTACAAGCAGAGGGTCGGGGGTTCGAATCCCTCAACGCCCACAAAGAAGCAACCTACTAACAGGTTGCTTTTTATTTTATTGTTTTACACTTATATTTTATATTCCGAAACCATTGATACCTATTATGTTGGCTCTATTGGTAATATCGGAAGCCTACCAAGCAGAGATGTATATCAAATCTCAAAAAAGCAGACAATACATTGAAGGACTTGTCAATAAGAGTGTTTGAGCAATTCAGAAAATTAAACGAAATTTAATCCGTCATCTGTCTCTCGGTCATTTTTGTTGTCATTCGGCAAAGGTGCATCCGTGTTTCTAACGGTCGGTAAAGTTCAAGCCCTTTGGGTTTAGCATAATTATTTCTCGTTATGAATCAAGCACATACGCAATTTTAGACAATACAAATGTCTTATATCATAAACAAATTGTAAATTATACTTGTCATTATGAAAATTATATCTTACATTTGTAGCCTATTTAATAATTTAAAATAATGAAGTATGAAAACAAATTTTTTATTTCCACACAAGTTTCGGTTGATTGGATGGATTTTATTGATACCATCCGTTGTATTAGGTTATATGGTTATTTTTGAGGATTTTGAGTTTTCTTTTCTCAATATCAAAGTACTGTCTTTATTACCTACGGGATTTGACGCAACACCGGGTATAACTTCTGTTACTTCCCCGTCTTGGAAAGCGATTAATGATAATTTCACTCAGGAGTTAATAGGTATTTTATTCATTGTTAGCGCTATTTTTGTAGCCTTTTCTAAAGAAAAAAAAGAAGATGAATACATTGCTAAAATTCGGTTGGAATCTCTTTTATGGGCTACATACGCAACTTTTGTAATTCACATTTTATGTCTGTTGTTTTTTTATGATTTTACCTATTTGACGTCAATGATTGTAAATACGTTTACTTTGTTGATTGTCTTCATTGTCAGATACAATTTTATTATTTACCGTTCAAAGTCTATAAGCAATGAAGAATAATTTAAGAGTTGAACGCGCCATCCTCAGAGTAACACAACTCCAAATGGCGGAAAAAATTGGCGTGAGCCGCCAAACAATTGTAGCAATTGAGAGCGAAAAATATGTACCTTCAACAGTATTGGCAATGAAAATTGCCAAAGTTTGCAACAAAAAAGTGGAAGACATCTTTTTTTTAGAAAATACAGACTAAACGTCAAAATCTGTTGTCTGTCCATAGTCAACAGTTTTTTTGCTAAAACTCGAATTTGAAAATTTTTAAAGTCCGCTGTCTCAAGTTAGCGGACTTTTATTTTTTACAAACTTCTGCATAAATCATTGCTATTTAGTGTCTAATTGCTGTTTCTTGTGTCATAGTCTTAATTTTTTGTTAAATCTCTATTCCAAATATACCGTACAATTATAACGCTATGCGGAGTAAATCACTTGTTAGGCGGTCGCCCATTTTTTTTATGCTATTTGTTTAGTAACCAATCTATTGCATTTACTTGTTTCACTCCGTTGTGGCTGTCGTTTTCGTAGTCCATTGTAATTAAAAGTCGCTCGTTATAATCGGGAATTTTGTCAAACGGGGCGAGTTCGCGTGTAAGTGTTATCGGGTCTTTTACAGAATATGAAACCTGAATATATTGCGTGTAGCCGTTTTTGTCGCGAACAACAAAATCAACTTCGAGATTGTCTGTTTTACCAATCCAAATTTGATAATTACGTCGCTGCAATTCGAGATAAATAATATTTTCAAGCAAATGTCCTCTGTCGTTTGTAAAAAAGATAAGATTCGACGAGCGTATCAATATATTTTGAAACGGTTTTGTTGTCGATTTTTTTGCCGTTTGCTGTGAGAACACCTGCGATATTTCGTGCCGAACTACTCGAACCGATATTGTCAATCAAAAAATCAATTACTTCTTTGTACGAATTTTCATGGTAGATTGTATGTCGTTTCAAAATGTCGTTTTCGTAAATATTTTCGTAAATATTTTGCAGATATTCATAAGCAAAATTTTCGCCGGTTTCTGCCAATCCAACGGCTTCGGCAAAACCTCCTATACGCATATATTCAGCAAAAGCACGGTCGGGGTTGGCTGATTTGCCTGTAAAAGATTTTTGATATAATCGTAGATTTCTTTCCAATTTTTTTCGGCAAGAAAGCGAAAATCAGGTAAATCCATATTGATTGAAATGACCGACACATTCGGATTTTCGGCTTTAAGCAAGTCCTGAAACTGCAAAAGTAAAGTTGATTTTCCTGCACGACGAACACCAGTAACAATTTTTATCAAATTTTTATCTTTGAGAACCAACAACTTAGCAAGTTCTGTTTTTCGTATAATTTTTTGCATACCCATATTTTTTTATATTCTTTACGCTGCAAAGATACTAAAATTCCTCAAACTCTATAATATTTGTAAGTTTGAGGAATTTTATTTTGTATTGAGTGTAGCATTTATTGGTTGTCTAAGCATTTTATCGTCAGCACAATAACGTGCCGGCGGCTTTGCGTTCGGGCGGGGGTTCACAAAGGCTTGGGCGGGTACTGCACTTGCAAATTCGTACAAATGTTTCTGCGGGCGCATACCCCGCCTGACGCAAAACCGCTCAGTTGCACGCTGGCATCATTATTCTATTGTATTTATTGTTGTTTTCTATCAACTGTTTTCTAAGTTAAATTAAAGTGCTTATTTTAATACTAGACGAAATGTACCATCTTTTGTAACGTTTGCAGACGTTGTGATCGTATAACCATTGCAACGTGTTTGAATTGTGTGAGTACCAATGTTAACCACTTCTGAAATAGTTCCTTGCTGTCCATAATAAGGTTTTCCACTTGGGAAATAACTGTTTAATTGTCCTTTGTAAATACCGTTAATCCAAACGTCAGTTGGGGAGGTCATTTTTATTGAATAAACCATAATTTTACCTGTTGGAAAATCAAGGGCAATAGTTGATTAGGACTGCTGCAACCAAAAATTTCAATTGGATTGAACCCATCTTTGTCTGCAATGCATATTCTCTTTACACAGTTTAAACGACTAGGCTTTTTTCAGGCAACAACGAACGTCCCGAACGTTCGATATAGGCGTGGGTAAGGAGTGTTCAATTATGTTGCTTTATTTATAGAACAATGAGTATATAGAGGTTTTATTTCGTTACAAATCCTCGACTATACCGAAACATCATAAAAATCAATATCCCGCCATAAATAATCTGGCGCATATTTGCCGCAATGGCATTCGGCATACCGACAAACCGCAAGGCTTCGGGCAATAACACAAGGAAAGTCGCAGCAATAACACTTCCCCACAAATTTTGCATTCCGCCGATAATAACAATGGAAAGGATAAAAATGGATTCATCTACCGTAAAACTCGTTGGGTCGATATAGCTGATGTAATGCGCATAGAGAACGCCCGGAACGGCTGCAATCATGGCGCCGGTGGTAAAGGCAATCACTTTGGATAAATACACATTCTTTCCGAGCGACTGCGCAAAAATTTCATCTTCACTCAATGCCCGCAAGGTAAGACCGAATGAAGAACCGGTCAGTTTTTTCAGGAAAAAGAAAATCAGGGCGACAAAGAAAATGGTC
Organism: Bacteroidia bacterium; assembly: GCA_025999935.1. Lineage (GTDB taxonomy): Bacteria > Bacteroidota > Bacteroidia > Bacteroidales > Azobacteroidaceae > Azobacteroides. The sequence goes on from BNXY01000011.1 coordinate 14,892, forward strand.
AGCAACAGGAACGCCCATTTGCTTTCGATGTCAATTCCGAAAAGTTGAATGCCCGGAATACCGGGAATGCCCAATGGTCCGTTTGTCAGAGACATCCAATTGTTCATCAAGGAAAAAACAATGACCTGAATGCCCAAAGTACATATAATAAAATAGTCGTCGATGGTTCGCAAGGCAATGGCGGATACAATCAATGCCAATAATCCGCTCAACAACATGGCTGCCGGTAATGCGAGCAAAAACGGAAGTTGATAATTGACGGAAAGCAAAGCTGCCGTATAAGCGCCCACACCGTAGAATCCGGCATGAGCCAACGAAATCATGCCGCCAAAACCGGCGGAAAGATTCAGGCTTTGCGAAAGCATCACGTAAATGCCGACCAATATCAATAAGTGCAACAGGTATTCCATTATTCTTTCAATTTCTTTTTAGTTTTTGTTGGCGGTAAAAAATTTTCGCCGGTAATCACGGACTTCCCGGTTTTAGATTCTAATTCTTTACGAGCATTTTTTGCCACAGCACCGCCTTTTTTGCTTGCTTTGGCATTTGGAATAAACCCTTTTGCCTGTTCGCTTTCAGCGATTTGGCGGGTAGATAATTCGGCTAATGCGGTAAAAATCAATTCAGCTTCTGACATGTGGTCACGCAAATTCTGAGACTTCAGGTTTTTCAGCGTTTTATGTTCTTTCACCGTCAATCCAGTCCATTCCTGATGAATGATATTGGTGAGCGCTGCAAATTCATTTTGCTCTTTAACTCCCGATTCTTTCCAATAATCGGTCAGTTTATTGCGTGTTTCCTGACCGGTCATGCGTTGTTGAATCCACTTCTCACTTCGTCCGAGTTTGAGCCAATTGTCTCTGGCACGGTCAATACTTTGTTCCGGATTTAGGGTTTCCTGCATCCGTTCGTAACCCACTTTTGCCAACCATTGTTTAAAGGGTTCTGCTTTAGGCGAAGGAATAGATTGGATGATACGCAAAAGGCCTTGAACATCGGCAGCCTGTATTTTACGCCTTCTTCCATCCGCAGCTTCCATTTCAACCAGGGGACAAATTGTCCCCCAGTTGGCGCTTAACTGTGAATCCCGTTTTTTCATTTTTTTGATATAATCCTTAATATCAGCCGCTTCTGATAAGACTTCAACCACATCCTGAACAGAAAAATACCATTTTTCTTCCGCTTCACTCCAAGTCGTTCTTATCTGCTTGCTTTCAAATAATTTAATTGCCGTTTCTTTCGTCATAATTTTAATTATTAGTTATAAAACTCATTATCCATTTGTATTTTCAACCATCGACAAATTGGCGACAATTCATTTTTCAAGGGATAATGGATTGCAAAGGTAAACATTATATCTCTATTTTCTTCAACCGTTTGCCGCTAAAGCCGAGCGGTTTCCCTATCAAAAACAAAATCAGGATAATATAGGCTACGGCATCCATCCATTGACTGCCAATGTAGTAAGCCGCCAAATGTTGCGCCGTTGCCAACAGCAAGGCACCACCAACCAATCCCCAATTGCTGCCTACGCCGCCGATAATCATTGCCACCACGCCATACAACAACCAATTAAAACCCATCGTAGGTGTCATGTCCGTATCAAAAGCTATCAAAATTCCGGCAACTGCTGCCAATGCCGAACCAATACCAAACGACCATAAAATAACCCTGTCGGAATTGATGCCGACAATATTACTCAATTCCGGATTACTGGCTACGGCACGAATATTCCGCCCAATCCGGTTGTATTTCATAAAAAACACACAAGCCAAAAACAACGCCAAACAAACCACAATCGTGATAATCTGAATATCGGTAATATATGCTCCGAAAAATTCATTACCTACTTTAATTTCGCCTGTCCGCACACTTTTAGTATCGTCACCCCAAAGCATGGAAATTACGTTTTGCAAAAGGGTGTATAAGCCTCTCACTGTTACTCCACTACTGCCATAAATTATTGATATTTTCTGTGCATTTTTTACCTAAATCAACAACAGCCCCGCCGCGTCTGTCTGTACGGTGGAGGCACCGCCGACGGTGTAAATTTACCTGCCGCTGACAGCATAAACTGTTGTTAACTACAGGCGATTTTGACTGTATATCAAATGACTTTAGCGATTTTCTCATTTACAAATTCTCTGTTAAACCGAAATTAAACATAAAATATGCGCATCGTATCCATAAATGATACACATTCAAGTAACCTGTGTTTAACTTCATCTATAATATCAGTATTGCCTTCCGTTTTTGAATTTTCGTCCCATGCGTTGAATTCAATTAAAAATTCGTCCTCTTTTTGTGACACTTGACATTTTTGCATTATCGCATGTAGATTTTTTTGGACATCATATTCTCTGAGTTCAAATATCTTGTCAAGCATTTTATATGTATTTCCTTGATCAGTAAGGTAATATTTACCCTCTTTTTTGACGAGAGCAAATTCATATTTAATATCAGATTTAAAATACTCTGCAGGAAATGAAAATGTATCAATAGGAGTATCCCTTGAAGATTTTGGACCATTGAATATATTAAACTTAGATTCGTCGGGATTAAATTTTTCACTATTATAAAAAATCTGCATTTTATCCATAAAAGAAACACAACGAAAAAATCTATATTTTGCTTCATTTAATACTTTCTCTTCTTCTGCTTTTATTATTTCAATTGAAAAATCAAATCCATTCTTAAAAACACGAAATTCTTTTAATATCCTTGCTAAATTTTTAGAAACATCATATTCTCTGAGTTCAAATATCTCGTCAAGCATTTTGAAGGTTCTTCCTTGATCTGAAAGTATTGTTCTTCCTTTTTCCTCTATTAGTGCAAACTCAAAAGGTTCATCCGTGAGATGATTATATTTAATTGGGAAACCATATTTTACATGATCTTTTCCTGAATCGTAACGGAGAATGTACTGAAAATCATAATGAAGATTAGCATCAAGTATATCATAATATGCATCAGGTTTACTCATTTTTTCAAAAACGTTGTACGCCGCTTCGTAATTGGGATCAATTTTAAGGGCTTTCTCATATTCTTTAAGTGCTTCTGTTATTTTGCCTAATTTTGTAAATATGTCCCCTTTTCTCTTGTAAGCTACCGCATAATTTGTATCAATTTCAATGGCTCTTCCATAATCTTTAAGAGCATTTTCTAAATCATTTATTCCAAAATAAAGATCTCCTCTATTGGTATAAAAGATTTTATTTTGATTTTCAAGCATAGAATGAGAGTCAATCTCAATGGCCTTATTATAATCTTTTAGTGCATCTTCGATTTTACCTAAATTAAGATAAAAATTTCCCCTGCAATTGTAAAAATAAGAAAAATTCTCATTAATTTCCTTTGATTTATTAAAATCAAGCATTATTTTCTCTTTTTCCTTTTCAGGTAATTGTATCTCGTCTGATTTCTTGCTTTTTATTAGTATATCTCCATTTATAACTGCTTTCAAAAGAAATGCACGGAAATCGTCTTCATTCTCGTTTATATAGCGGTCGATGTATTCTATCGCTTTTTGATAACTCTCTAAAGATTTTGGCAAACAATAATAACATAATGCTAAATCATAACAGATATGCGAATTAAATTCAGTGGTAACTACTCAGGTCTGTTCAATAATCAAGTATATTGAGCAACAGACTTTAATGCCAAAAAAGGAGAAAGTTGGTTTTTTCTGGCAGTATCAGCGATAGAATGTATGACCGCGTAGGCCGCCGCACCCTTATTCGATCGGAATCCGCCGGATACCTTTTGTTTGACTTTCAGCGGTCTGATGCTTCGCTCTCTTGCATTATTGTCATAAGGTATTTTAGGATTAAAAAGGAATCGAAAAACATTCTCCCGGTGTTTTATCAAACTTTTCTGTAAAATACCGATAGCCTCATTTAGCTGTTTGGTGCAACAGAATAGCAATTCTTCAAATTTTTGCATGATAGTTTGTCGGTCAATCAAATGCCATTCTTCCGTTTTTCGTTTGTGGATGGCTTCTTGAAGGAGTTTCTTCATGTCATCAGGCCAAGATGCTTTTGGTTCCAACTCGTGAAGATAGGTTAATTCTCTCAGCAAATGGGCGATACAAATTTGATGCCCTTTTACATCCATATTGAAATAAGAGGCATGACGGTCTGTTACCAGATAGGAATTGGGGAGTCCATTGGGAAAATGTTTGTCAATGGCAACTTTTCCCCGTGATTTGTCAGAATAAATATAGGTAAGCTTATCTGTTTGAAATGACCAATCCCAGTGTAATATCCCGTTTATGTTCATCCCCGTTTCATCGGCACCAACAACCGGACTGGATTCGATTCTTTGGCGAATTTGTTGATACATAGCCGTGCTTGATGATTTTATGCTTTGCAATAAATTATGTACAGTACCCTCGCTTATAGTCAGGTTAAACAGGTCTTTTAATATCTCACATAAACGTTTGTACGGAATATGGTGTTCTGTGTTCAAGTAACCCACCATGGCTTTAAGGTTGCTCCCATAAGAGACAAAGCTCTTTACATGCGAAGGTGCCTGGCCTTTGGCTAAACAGCCGCAAGTACAGTGTTTGCCTACAATCCGGTGTTGAGTTAATTGGGGTTGTATGGGTGGAATATCAATGCTCCATCTTTCTTCCAACAAGATTTCCGCTTGATTGCTCAAGTCTTTTCCACACTCCGGACAATAGGACGACAAATGGGTTTCGATTTGGTCAGCTTCTCGATCAATCTCCAATGTATGCCCCTTGTGCCCCGCTTGACCGCCTGTCGATTTGCCGGACTTCTCCCGAAGACTTTGTGTCCGGCGAATGTGTTGAGAGGACAAATCCTCTTTAGTGGGCGGAATACTGCTGTTGTGGCTATCTTTCTTCGGTGATTCATACTTGGATAGCCGTTTGCGCAAATGGCTATTCTCCATCTCTAACTGATGGTTCCTAAAACGAAGGAACGCATTATCCTTTTCCAATACTTGTACTTTGTTCTCAAGTAGAGTTATTTTACCCCTAAGGGTGGATAATACATGTTCTATATCTGTTAATTCCATCATCGTTCTATAGCCATTTTTTTCAATTGTCCGGCGTTTTGTATTTAAACGAGAATAGCTATAGTTTAGTATTTAAAATCAATTAAATATTTTATTTATCTGATTAATTCGTGATTGTGGGATGCGGAAGGTGACCTGAGTAGTTACATTCAGTGTCAGTGTTATAAACTAATGTTAAATCTTCGATAGATTTTTCATAATTATACAAATCATAAAGGAATATTATACCACGCAAATAATGAGCATGCGTTTTCCACTTAACATCAGCGTCCGGATCTTCTATCAATGAAAATAAACTCATAACCGCATCAGAAATATTTTTTTCCTTTCTTTCACTTAAGGCACACTTATATAATAAACAATATGGGTTTGATATATCTGTATCAGACATTTCATTTTGAAGTTTTTCTAACTCATCTTCAATGATTCCAAGTAAATCAAATTGTATAAAACTATATTTTGGTTGATTTTTATTGAGGGTTTTTCTTTTTTCCAATAGTTCTCTGTCAGCCTCAATTAGTTTATTTATTATTTTAGAATATTCTTGTTCAAGCGTTTCTCTGTCTGCGAATTGTTTGTTTTGTAATATTGATAATTCATTACGCTCAACATCCCTATTGGAATGTATAGTAAATATATCACTTTTTTCTAGTTTGGGATGATCAACTATTTTTAAAAAATCATTTATTATATCAGCCTCGTCACGTTTATCAATATCACTATAAAACTTCCTTAGTTGTTTGTATTCAATCGTTTTATCATCATCACGTGGAAATCTCGTAATTGCACAAATTATATCCGATTCAGAGTTATCAACCTTGAAATTTGTAGAATTTTTTATGTGGTGATACATCCGTTTAGAGCCATAGCGATTTTCAGAGTTATTAGCCGATAGCATGACTACTTTATCGGGCAGAACTGAGGTGCAAATCAATCCCATTTTTGTTACCCCAGAACGTGAATCTATCAATAAGTAATCGGGATTTATTTGTTCTTTTATTTGGCGTTTTAGGATTTCAAATATATAATACAATCCTTCACCATCTTCATCTGAAAACATTTTGTTCCAGTCAATTTTAGACAAATTATTCCAGTATTCGTTTGTCTCTATGCCTTTGCCTGCACCCATTATCTTTATATATCCATATTTGTTTTTCGGATATTCTGGAACAGTGCTAAAGTATTCTTCAAGATTATCGGGTATTTTGCCTTCTTTGAAAGAATTAACATAATCAACTATACCTAATTTTGAAGTGACAGATCGCAGTTCTTCTTCTTTTGTGAAAAATTTATTAATAATCCCGGGTGCTTCAAGATCAATATCCAAAACGCATACTCCAAGATTGCTATCTGCTAAATATTTTGCTGTGTATGCTAATGCAAGAGTACGCCCTACACCACCTTTGTATGAATAGAATGATATTGTTTTCATGTTGTCTCCTCCTTTTTTACAGGGTTAAATCCCAAATCGTGACATATACTTCTAACGCTTATCTCTTTCTCTTTTAATTCTTCGCCATCTTTAGCCATTCCTTTTGGTAACTTTGTACGAGAACGTTTAACTTTCATTGTACGATAGAATCTATATGTGTGAAATACCAAACTATACCCTATACTAAATATTAAGCATAAGTAGGTAGCCGACTTAATGCCTTTCGTATCAATTGATAAATTGAATATGGATATAACATAGATATTGGATATAACTATAATCAAAACGAATGGCAATAGTATAATAAAAATCAATTCGCAAAAATTGCAAATACGATGCTTGTTTTCCATACAATAGTATTCTACAATTGAAGCACTGACTAATGCAGAACAGAAAAATAAAATAACGCAATCTTTAATTATTTTGTCAAAATTCCAATCATTAGTAGATACTTGTGTGCAAACAAATAAACAAAATAATTGCAATAGACCAAAAAAGACAGTAATAGCATTAACCGAAATACTTTTCCCGGCAGCCTCAGCAAATTTTTCAATTTTCTTTCTCATACTTTCCATCATTAAATTCATTTTTCTTGTTCACAACACTTTTCAATTTTTAAAGTCACAAAAATACAAACATTTTTCGAGATCAATCGTATCAATTTTTATGTAACTTCCGTGATAAACTTTCATCGCATTCCTCCGTTGTTTTTGCAAACTTCAAACATATCCCTGACAGCCCAAAACGGATTGTCGGTGTGCAATGCCCACCAACATTTGTTCAAGTAATCCATTCCACCGTATTTTTTCAGATAGCGGTAGGCATCTTGAACATTCATTTTGTACGACTTGGCAAACTCAGGAATAATGAAAGTCATAAAACTTACCTTATCGCTCGTGTCCTTATCCAATGTCTTTACCGTTACTGTATTATCCATAAAATCCTTATTTTTTTGCACAATTACATTCTATATTTTTTACCAATTGCGACACCACAAAATCGCTATCTTCGGTATGAATAGCCTCGAAGGTGTCGTTGATATAGTCAAACAAATTATTTTCGACAAAGAAATCAAACGTTTCACTTGCCGAAATATTTTGCTTGGCTCTGTATTGTTCCAACAGAAATAATGTGTATTTTTCTTTATCCGTCATCTCTTTTACAATATTACATCGGGCATTTCAAATTTGTTTGTAACAAGTTCATTTTCAAATACTTTATACAAAAATACATTGCTGAATTGCCACAAATCATTTTCCTTTTTTTCGAGCATCGAATACGTTTTCGACTTCATCAGCATTTCGGTAGCCTTATGAAAGCCGACGTTCTTTGTTTGCATTATTGTTTCGACCAAATCTTGTGTTATAATCCAAAGTATTGATGAAAATTTTTTATCAGACATCGTTACATTCTTTAAAATTTAACAAATCAATTACCTCTTGCGTTTTGAAAACATATTGATTGAACAGTTTTTTGATTTTCAATCGAGAAAGTGCTTCTTCTTCGCTATATAAACCTCTTTCATATAAATCCACAACCGAATACACATCATCATTGGCAACCGGTCCGAAAACAATTTCGACAAGCCCTGTTTGCTCTCTATTCGCCCTGTTTTCAACCACAAAATCGAGCCACTCCTTATCGGGATGGTCGAATTTTAACATTTTGAAAGGCAATAAATCTTCTTCCTCAATCAAATACGTATTCACAACAGCATTTCCGCCACGCCATTTTATGATTTTTTTTGCGAAAGCGACTGCCTGTTCGTAATTTGTAGTGGCATAAAAACCTGCCCCAAAATCAAGCGGGTGTGTGGGCGCCAATAATTTGGGTCGTTCTATTATTTGATTGCTTCCGTGATAAACTTTCATCTCACTCTTTCTTTTTTATTGTTCCCAACTCCAATTCAATCACTTTATTTACAATATCTTCCAATAAAAGCCGTTTGTGTTCGACAATTATAAATGTAACACCGTTTTTCTGCAAATCGTATATACAGTCTCTTAAAGTTTCCGAATTGCCAACATCCACTCCTGCCAAAGGCTCATCCAAAAGAATTAGTTTAGGCTCATGCACTAACACATTTCCCAAAGCCAACAATTGCCGTTCACCGCCGCTCATGTGAAAAGGCGTTCGTTTCCGCATAGTTTCAAGTATCGGCAATAATTCAAATACTTTTTTTATCCTTTCATTAGCCTCTGATTTAGAATAAATAGCAGCAGAAGTCAATAAATTTTCTTCCACCGTAAATTCTTCAAACACATTCTTTTTCTGCGGCATATACACAATCCCTTTCCGAATCATTGCCGATGAATGGTTTCCGGTAATATCTTCGCCTTCAAAAATGATTTTTCCGTCTTCATTCCAAGGTTGCAATAATCCGTATATACATTTTAAGATAGTGCTTTTCCCGGAGCCATTGCCACCGCTTAGCAAAACAATTTCGCCTTTGTTTATGTCAAAAGAAACATCGGTCAGCACTTGTTTTTTGCCGTATCCGGTTGTGATATGTTCTACCTTTAGCATACCACGACTCCTTTCTCCAATTGGAAAATTTGGTCGCTGGTGGCATCAATGTAGGCGTTGTTGTGTTCTATTTGCAGAATCGTTTTGCCTTCCTGTTTCATCAGCACTTGGACATCGCCGAATGACTTTTGTATATCTTTTAATTCGAGCATTATATATTTTTACTTATCTCTATTTCTGCTATTGAAACTTCGGCCATAAAGGTAGTAATAATCTTCGTGTCGGCAAAAAACATCACAAGAAACTTGCGTAATTCGATTTTTTGATTATGTATATTTCGGATATTCATAAATGCAGTAGCAGACGCTTACTTGGCTTTTAACAATTCAACATTTTTCCGTAGTTTTTCTGCCTCCTCACTATTCCTTCGCACCCTCTCCAATCTTTCTGCCTGTTCCTTAACCAACTCCTCATATTTTTCTACCTGTTTACGAATAATTTTGATACTATCGTCATATCTGAAATGTTGCTCTATGTGATAAAGGTTTTCCTCATCGGTTTCTCCTTGCATCTTGATATATCTATATTGAAATAGAGTTTACCCCTCTTTCCTCTCTTTATTTTATTTTTTATTTTATCGGATATAGTCTGCATAACTTTATATTTCGTCTAATCTTACGTCCGGCATCGACCGGTCTATTATTTTCAATTTCCCCTCTGACGGTTCTTTATAGGCATCAGTTGCTTTGAAATAATTATTGAGTTCGTCAAAATTATCTCCAAAAATGTTGTTAGAGAAGTATTGAAGTTTATCCATTACCCGAATAAATGTATCCGGTTCTTTTCGGTTGGTAAACTTTTTCAGCGACATGATGTAATCTTCCCGATACACAGTAGGAACAATGATTCGGGACAATCCGCTTTTAAACAATTCAGCATTACCCATAATCCTCGAAATTCGCCCGTTACCATCAATAAAAGGATGAACTTCCGAAATCATAAACATCATAAATACTGCTTTTGCCATTGGGTCGTTCAATACTGCATAATACTTAAAGCCTTGTTTTAATGTGCCTTCTACCAAAGTAAAATCGACAAACTCGGTATTTCCTGCCCGATTGTTTTGTATCTTAAATTCTCCGGCATTGACATCTTCTGCTCGGGCGGACATCATCGTTAAATGTCTGCGTTTTAGAATTTGAATCAAATCATCGGGTATCGCCGGTGTGATGCACATTTCATAACTGTTTGATACAATATGAAATGTACCTAAAATATCATGAGAATCCTTTACTCGCTTTGGCATGGCAACTCCGGTATCAACAATTTTCTTAGCATCCTCAATCGCAAATTTTGTGCCTTCAATATAGTTTGAAAAATAGGCTTCAAAAAAAGAAAACAGGCGAAAAGAATCTTCAGATGTGTTTTTATCCGGTCTTTCGGGAAAATAGTAATCTTTCAACTTATCATAAAGAATTTCAAACAGTTCAACCCGCTTGCCATCAAAAGGCATCCCTGTCGCTCTTGCTTTAGTAGAAGTAGAACTTAGGGCATCTACACTATGAGTACTCAACAATGCTGAAATAATGGCGTTCAACTTATTGAACTCATTCTCAAAATTTAATTGCTTGGCTGTTTCTCTCGCTTTATCTCTGAACTTATTAATTCCTTCTTCACCCTCTCGGATGATGATTTTTTCCAACTTATCTTCAATATATTCAATCGGAAAGACTTTTGACTCATCGCCTTTTTTCCTCGAAATCTGCATGTTTTCCAATACCCACCGACATTCTGACGAGGCGTAAATTCCACCCAGATTTACATCCGAATCCAATGCCGGCTTTCCTTCCATTACATTCAGCGTAATTCCTTTCAAATCTGTTATTTTCTTAGTGTAATTACTTGTAATAAAAAAATTACCGGTTTCGGTTGGTCGTAATTCCGATGCACTCCGATGACTGATTACTGCTTCGGGAAACCGCCATTTGAGTATATCAAAAAAGTGGCGTTTAATGATATATTCTATCGAATCCCGCAAATTTGTGGTGTAAATTCGCGGGGCAATTTTCCGTATCTTCCCATCTTTCTCCGCTTTGCTAATTTGATTGGATATGCTTTTATCGGAAGATGCAAAAATGATTTCCTGTTTAAAATCTATGTTATCTGCCATTTGAATTTTTTCTATTATAAAATTTATCTGACTGCAAAATTAGGAATTTTTTCCATTATAACTACTAATTCGTGGAATTTTTTCCATTATAAATTTTATTAATCTCCGAAATTCGTCAAAAACGCTGCGTTTTTAATCCGTTCTTCTTTTTCAAACGATGCCAAATAGTTTTCCGTTGTCTTTAAATCGCTGTGTCCCAGACTATCGGAAATATAAGCAATGTTTGCCCCACTTCGTTTCAATACACTTGCAAATGAATGTCTTGCAGTATAAGTGCTTATATTTGATATACCAAAACTGTCTCCAAAATTTTCACAGGATACGCTCCTGACTTGGTTTCTCGGCGATTATCCAACATTGCCGTTACCGTAATTCCGTTCAAATTATATGTATCCATATTGCTTTGTTTTTAATCTGTGTGCACAAAGAATACGTACACACAATTTGCACACAAATATACGAAATACATGAAAATAAAACAAGAGCATTGAAAATATAAAAATTAATATATTACTAATATTCAATATTTTATCATCTAAATAAAAATGAAAGAAAATAGAAGAAAAGGTTGAAAATCTGCCTTACAAGCAGAGGGTCGGGGGTTCGAATCCCTCAACGCCCACGTATTAATAAAGACCCTTCGGGGACAAAACAAGACAAACAAAAGCCATTTCAAGACATCTCAAAAGTACTAATTAGGTACTTGTTTCAAAGAACCAAAAAAAGGTACCGAAGTCCTCCATAAGTCCCTCATCTGTCCACTACAGCCGCCTTATGGACGAGAATGCTATGTGCTGCCCGACAAAATAAAAGATGCCCTGTTGGGAGTAGAGGAAAAGGGGAAGACGATCATTCACTCCTGCTGAAGATATTGAAAAAAAATTCAAAAACGAATTAAAAGAATTGCTTAAAAAATGGGGATGTAAACTTCCGGAAAACAATGAAATAGCAAAGGCCAAACAGCAACCAAATCAAGATAGTGATACCCCAAAAGCAAAAACAACCAACGTTAAAAAGAAAGAAAAATGATAGTAATTGCCCAATCGGACATAATTCGCTCAAACAAAAGTTAGTTTATGATTAAAAATATGAAATTTAATAAAAAAGACATTGCATTAGGATACACGACATGAGATAGAAAAAGGAGAGTATAAAATATTCCATTACAACCTTTTCATCCGCCAAGCCGCCATCGGATGCTCCGTAATCCTCCCCAAAATCTCCGCATCCTCAAAAAGCAATTCCGGCTGATAATTCCCTTGATTAAATTGTTCTAAAAACGCGGTTTCTTCATCGGAAAGTATCATCAAATTAGAAAGATAAGTTTGTTAAAGATGCAAATTTATTTCTTCTTTCAAGATAGGTAAGTGTCTTTTCACGATAACCCAAACGATGGAGGCATCAATGTCAAATAAATATTTGCCTACTTTGTCCATCGTAAATCAGCTTTTTTGTTTGTTCTATTTCTTTCTTTAAGAATGGATTGCGGAGAGAGTTTTCTGTCAATAAATCTACTTTCCGGTTAAAGAGCTTTTCTAAATCATCCCACAAGGCAATGAGGTTTTCTCCTTTTTCATCGGGTAAAATATCTTCTGTTTCAATCAGAACATCAATATCACTGGTTGCTGCATCAAAACGGGGAGTCAATGCAGAACCGAAGAAATAAAGTTTCTTTACAACTTTATTCTTTTCACATAATTGCATGATAGCAATGCGATAGTCTTCTAACTGAATCATACTTTAATTATTATAGCAACGACAAAGATAAGCAAAAAAATCTATTTGTGTAGATAATTATAACTTTTTCATCCGTCAAACCGCCATCAGACCATAAAACCAATTCCTCCCTGTTCTAAAAATGAAAGTATATTTTCCGGTGCATAAAGTTTCCAATCCCGAAAGTAAGTGTTTGATTCATTGGCGTCTGTCAGATAGCGAATGCTGTTGCCGATTTTTGCCCGACACTCAGTAAAAAAATGTTCACTTAATTTCATTTCGCTTTGAAAATAAGAAAGTATAAAACCTACTTTTTGATAAAGCACTTGTTTATTGTAGGCTTTCAAGTAGCTCAACAATTGTTCTTCTTTCAAAAATGTAATCAGTGAAAAAGAAACTATCAATTCTTCCAAACCGCCACTTCGTCCGATACAATCTATGCAATCAATAACCGTTCGTTCCAAATCCGTTACTTTTACCATTGAATCCATTGGCGGATTCACTATGCCAAGTGAAATTCTGGAATCACAATACGTATAGCTGATTCCTTCATAGTCAAAATTATTAAATCGTTCATCAGATATTGTCTTCGCAAGGTTACAACTTGCAAACCAACAGAAAAGTCTTTGAAGGTGGCGACCAGATTGACCGCGATGCATGCCAACAATCATGGATTTATAAGTGTAGGTATCAGCAAGGATACATCGGAATTTGCAGTTTCCACCATCCGCAGATGGTGGGACGAAGAAGGAAAAAATCTGTATAAATATGCTGAAAATCTGTATATTACAGCCGATGGAGGTGGCAGTAACGGAAGCAGGTTTGACTGTAAAAGCCGTTCTTGATGAAAAACAATATGAAACAGGAATAAAAATTAGCGATGAGGAATTAGCAAGATGCAAGATAATAAGAAGTAGTTTTCACAGTGATTGGAACTATTGTATTCAACCTAATTGTTAGATTTATTTATTGACGACTTCTTATTCTTTTATTAACTGCATCAGACATACATCTTCAAACCCATCCCTGATTTTCAGCCAGGATTTCAAAATTCCGGCCTGCACATAGCCGCATTTGTTGAATAATTTGATACTGGGGATATTCGTTTGAGGAACATAGGCGTATAATTGTTTCAAATGCAGAAAGCGGAAGGCGTATTCTTTGCTCAGATGAAGCGCTTCCATTCCCAAACCTTTGTTGCGGTAAGCGGCATCCAACAATATTCCGATTCCGGTACGCAAATGAATGGGTTCATAATCGTATAAATCAATGGTGCCGATGGCTTTGCCCGTTTTTTTGTCAATAATCATCAAACGCAATTGCCGGGAATGGAAGATGTCCTGCAAGGAATTGTCTAAATAATCGCGCAGGGCGAATTTGGAATAAGGCGTCAATGTTGAACCGTATTTCCAAAGATCAGAATCATTTTCCCATTGGTACAAAACGTCTAAGTCTTCGGGTTCTAACGCCCTCAACAAGAGATTTTCACTTTCTAAAAATGCCATAATTATTAATTTTAAACCGCCGATCGGTTGCATTACAATAATGTAATCGCTCAGCGATATACGACTATTGCGAAAGCAAAACTCCAGCAATAAACGCAATAACTTTTCTCTTGATAGTTATTTTTTCATACATAAATATTATAATTGTCACATGAAACTTGCAACATTTTCATATTTTTTAGAAATAATCTTTGTATGCAGATTTCATGTAAACAAGTTTATTTTTAATCCTATAAATCACCTTCTTCTTCTGTTTCTGCGATTTCTTCCATTAAGTCCCAAATGGCATCTATTGTTTCTTTGGAGGAATCATCAAGTATGGCAAATTTTTTACAAAGATATTGATTTATATTAAATAAAAAATATTTTTTACAGTTTTTTACGTAGCCGTATTTGCCGTAATAGTAATTCCGCTGTCAGGATGATAGATTCTGAAAAGCGTATTTTTTGTTGTATTTTTATTCATTGTCCGGATTAATTGGTCGTAAGAAATTTCCTGTGTGTTGAAAGTAACATGCTTTCGGAAAGATTGTTTTTGCGCCTTTTCAGGTCGTTTGAGCGCCTTTTGAAGCGCAGAAACCACACCGCTTGCCACAATCGCCATCCGAATCAGGTACTTGAAAATCCAATTGGAATGGGGATAATGTTTATTGAAAAATATCAACATGGCTTCGTAAAAATGTTTTACGTATTTAATATCCTTTTTCGTACTTTCTCCTTTGTAATGAATGATGGGTTCCGGAAAATAATAATTGGCAAAACCGGCTTGGATAATCCGGTAGGATAAATCAATGTCTTCGCCGTACATAAAAAAACGTTCATCCAACCAGCCGGAAATATCCAAAGCCTTGCGTCGCAGCATCATGAAAGCGCCTGCTAAAACTTCTACTTCGTGCGATTCATTTTCGTTTAAATAGCGCAAATGATAACCGCCAAAAGCTTTGGTATGCGGAAACAACTTAGCCAATCCCGACATTTTACAAAACGAACGCCAGGGAGAGGGAAAACCGCGTTTCGATTCCGGCAGAAATTCGCCGAATCCGTCGAGCATTTTCACGCCAACAGCGCCCGCACGGGGATTTTCGTTCATGAAACGGCAAACGTTTTCCAAAGCGCTTTCGCCTACTACCGTATCGGGATTGAGGAGCAGAATGTATTCGCCCCGCGACTGCGCAATGGCTTGATTGTTCGCTTTGGAGAAACCGACATTATATTGATTATCAATGAATTTTACGCCGGGAAATTTCGGAAGAAGGTAGGCCAAAGAATCGTCGGAAGAATGATTGTCTATGACAAAAATTTCCGCATCCAAATTCCTCACAGCGCGAAGGACGGAATCCAAGCACTGCTCTAAGAAATATTTTACATTATAATTGACGATGATTATTGACAATTTCATGCATCAAACAATTTTCATTCCTACATTCATATAACTAATTTTTCCTTATTTTATTATCTGATATTTCAACTCGTTCATTGTCCGACAGAAAACGAATCGCTTCTATTACATGCTTTTCCGGATAATCTACCAATGCAATTATTTTTTCAATCGTTGTTTCGCCGTTTTTAAGCAAAGCCAGTATTTCATCCGGAATTTTGTTCTTGGTCGAAGATTTGATTTCCCTGCTTTTTTTCGCAAGGCAGACATCGCATTTTCCGCAATCCGCCACTTCTTTTTCGCCGAAATACGCCAGCAACATTTTACTTCGGCATTGGGTTTGAGAACTTCCGTACTCAATGACGTGTTTTATCCTGTGAATCAATTTGTCGCGCCGCTGCTCATAAACCGATTGCGGGATAGATAAGTATTTGATGTCTTCCCGGTTGCGGTTGTAATAAATGGTGGGCACTTTTTGCGCCGGAATATAATGGATAATGTGTTGGTTGGAAAGATATTTCAGATTTTCATACACATCGAGGGCGTTCATATCCGTCCGTTGAGCCAGCAAGGTCTCGTTGATATGAATGTAATCGGCAAATAGACCTGTGTAAGAGCGCAAAAGCACTTGTATCAGGTTTTCGACCTCCGGACTGAAATAGGAAAATTTATACAATTCATCCCGTTGGATGGTAAATATCAGGCGGGATTGCTTATCTGTTTCTTCGATGTATTCGATATATCCGGATAAATCCAAGATTTTCAGGGCGCTGTGCACCTGTGTCATATTGTATCCGTAAGCCCTGCAGAATTTATCAAGATGGAAATTGTGCCCGGTATCTATGCCCGTATTGATGGCTATCTGAAAGAAATACGCCAATTTTTCGTACACATCCTTGATAAAATCCCGTTCGGGAAATTCGTCCGGAATCCGTTTCTTTAAGGTGGCGCTGTCGCGAGCGGTATAAAGCGCTATCGCAAAAGCTTTTTCCTCGTCCCGTCCGGCGCGTCCCGCCTCTTGAAAATATTCTTCCAGAGAACTCGGTAGCTCGAAATGAATAACCAAACGAACGTCCGGTTTGTCGATACCCATCCCGAAGGCGTTTGTGCAGACGATGACCCTGCATTGGTTGTTTTTCCAAGCATTTTGCTTTTTAATTTTCTCATCGGAAGTCAGTCCGGCATGGAAAAAATCAGCGCTGATACCTTGTCTTTGCAGTTCAACGGCAATCTCCTTGGTGCGCTTGCGACTTCGCACGTAAACAATAGCAGTCCCGGGCACTTTCGACAGGATATGAGCGATTTCGTACAATTTATCATCCGTTTCCCGAATCACATACGCGATGTTTTTCCGCTCAAAACTTTTACGGAAAACATTTTTTTCCTTAAACCGCAATTTATCTTGTATATCGTCGATTACATCGGGGGTGGCGGTAGCAGTCAGCGCCAGTACCGGAATGCCCGGAAGATGGTCGCGCAACTCCACAATCCGCATATAGGACGGACGGAAATCGTAGCCCCACTGCGAGATACAATGCGATTCGTCGATGGCCAGCAGGCAAACGTTCAGATGGGGCAGTTTGGCAAGAAAAAGTTCCGTGGTCAGCCGTTCGGGCGACACGTACAGAAATTTATAATTTCCGAAGATACAATTTTCGAGGGTAATCACAATTTCTCCGCGATTCATGCCCGAATGGATATAAGCGGCTTTAATGCCCAATTTTTTCAGGTTGTCAACTTGGTCTTTCATCAAGGCGATAAGGGGAGTTACCACCAAACAAAGGCCTTCCATCAACAGGGTTGGAACCTGAAAAGTTAAGGATTTGCCACCGCCGGTAGGCATCAGTCCGAGAGTGTCTTTTCCCTCGTAAACAGAGGCTATAATATCCTCCTGAAGTGAACGAAAGGAATCGTAACCCCAATATTCTTTCAGGATATCGAGAAATTTATTCACTGATACGAATATCTTTTATCAATAATTGAATGCTCGTTTTATTATTGTACGTATTTTCTTCGATGGTGTAACAGACGTCAAACGGTTTTCCGCTTTTGATGTAATCGTTGGATTCATGCATGCCAAAGGCGATTGCCTGCATGACTTCCTCCGACGAATCGTCCGTTAAATCCAATTTGATGTGTTCCAATTCGCGACCGACCAACTTGCTGGTACCGGAATCCCTCACGCCGAAAGAGCAGAAAACCGGTTTCTGGTTGTCGGGGCCAAATGGATTCAAGCGTTTCAAATCATTGAAGAACGTTTGGTTTATTTCGCTGAATTTTAGCGCCATATCAATATCCAGGGTTTGAATCATCTGTTCTGCAATCATGTATTCATCGGCAAATGATTCAAGCCTGAATTTGAATAAATCCAGACTTTCTTCTTTCAAAGTGATACCGGCGGCAAAAGTATGTCCCCCGAAATTGACCAAGACATCCTTGCAGGATTCGATGGCTTTATAGATGTCAAATCCGGTAATGGAGCGCGCCGAACCGGAGATATAACCGTTGGATTCGGTCAATACGATAGCTGGTTTGTAGTATTTTTCGGTTAGCCGAGAAGCCACAATCCCGATAACGCCTTTGTGCCATTCCGGATTGTAAACGACGATGATTTTATCTTTCGCTATCAGCGGATTTTCATCAATGAGCGTATAGGCTTCGTCGGTAATTTTTTTGTCCAATTCCCGGCGGTCGTCGTTGTATTGGTCGATGTTTTCGCTTTTTTCTTTCGCCGATTCAAAGTCCTTGGCCAAAAGTAAATCGACGGCTTCCTTGCCGTTCATCATTCTCCCCGAAGCGTTGATTCGCGGGCCGATTTTGAAAACGATATCGCTGATGGTAATTTCTTTCCCGAACAATCCGCAGATGTCGATGATTCCTTTCAATCCTTTGCTGGGATTGTGGTTCAGTTGTTTCAGTCCGTAAGCGGCCATGACCCGGTTTTCGCCGGTAATCGGCACAATATCCGAGGCGATGCTGACCGCCACAAAATCCAACAAAAGCCGTAAACGGGAAAAGTCGATGTCATTGCTGATAGCAAAAGCCTGCATAAATTTGAATCCCACGCCGCAACCGGAAAGGTGTTCGTAAGGATACCGGGAATCCTCACGTTTGGCGTCTAAGATTGCCACGGCGTTCGGCAAGACCTCGCCCGGCATGTGGTGGTCGCAAATGATAAAATCAATGCCCAAGGATTTGGCATAAGCTACTTTTTCAATGGCTTTGATGCCGCAATCCAAAGCGATAATCAAGCGCACACCGGTTTCTTGGGCGTATGCGATTCCTTTTTCCGAAATTCCGTAACCTTCATCGTAACGGTCTGGAATGTAGTAGTCTAAATTCGATGCCCATGTGTTTTGCTCCAAAAATTTGTAAACCAATGCAACGGCAGTCGTTCCGTCCACATCATAATCCCCATAAATCAAAATCCGTTCTTTGTTTCCCAAAGCCTGATTCAAACGGTCGATGGCTTTTCCCATATCGGGATACAAAAAAGGATCATGCAAGTCTCTCAAGCCCGGATTGAGGAATTGTTGACAATCTTCCTCTGTTGCGATTCCCCTTTGCACCATCAATAGACAGACAGCAGGGCTAAGTCCGAACGCCTCCGAGAGTTCGGTCTTTCTAAGTATCTGTTCTTGTGTAGGGGGTTGATAATTCCATTTGTTAGTCATTATATATTTTATTTTTCTTTTTTTCTCTCTCGAAATTTTGATTCTATTTTGCTGGTTACAGCAAAGTTAGCAAAATAATCATCTTGGACTGATTATACACAAAGAATCAATCGGTAAAGTTACGGGATATTTGTAAAATTTCCTAATATTTTGTGTAGTTTTTTTTGCGAAATAATAATTTACCTCATACCTGTCTCATCTTTTGGTTCATAAAATCCAATAATCTTTTCAACTAATTTGATAATCAACAATTAATTTTCAAAATTTCAATAAAAGTTGTTCAAAATCTTTTTTTTGCATCGCCTACCGAGAATAAATCAGGCGGCGGATTTTGCTTGATTCGCGCTTTACGAACCGTGATTTGGGAGGCATTGATAATGTAGCCAAGCCTGTTGTACTGTGTCAAACTAACTGGTTATAAGTAAAATATGAAGAACGATGCTTGTCCGTTTTGTACTTGTTTACACTTTTGCGAAACAAATTGCGGGGTATCAAGTCTATTATTTGCTTGAAGATGGGTTTATCCGATTTTTTTCCTAACTTTGTCGCCATAAAAAGTTCTCTGATGGTTATTGTGATTCAACACCACAAAGGTAACTTTTTTCAGGGAACTTTTATCTTAAAATTGTTGGGACAGTTATGGTTTTATCTTCGTATTATCAAGCCTTTGCAAATTATCGGGAACGAAATGAAAGCCTACGAAAAAGTCATCTGCATGATTGCACATGAAGTAAACAACACCACCGCCGGAATCACTTCTACCCTTGATACTTTGGATAATACGCTGAAAGAAAAGGAAAATACGGAGGAAATCAGCGATGCCTTGCGGATAGCGGTTGAGCGTTGTTACAGTATGAAGCGTTTCATCACGAATTTTGCCGCCGTCCCTCGAAATCGCCGATACGGGAAAAGGCATCGACAAGGAAACGGAAAGCAAGTTGTTCAGCCCATTCTTTTCCACCAAACCGCACGGACAGGGTTTGGGTCTGATTTTTATCCGCGAAGTGCTGCTCAAACATGGCTGCACTTTCTCGATACGCACTTATCCGGATGGTTTGACACGGTTTAAAATATTTTGGTAAATACTCTTTAAATTATGATAGAAATTGAAAGAAAGTTTTTGGTAAAAGGAGATTTTCGCCCGTTGGCAGTTAAGAAAGTCCGGATTGTACAGGCTTATTTATGTAGTTCGCGGGAGCGGACGGTACGCATACGCATCAAGGATGATTCGGCTTTTATTACCATCAAAGGGCCGGCGAATGAAAACGGTTTCTCCCGCCTCGAATTTGAATATCAGGTTCCGGTCGGTGATGCGGAGGAAATCATGAAATTGTGCAGTGCAGTCATTGAAAAGGAAAGATATTATGTTCCGGCGGAAGCAGGGCGCACTTTTGAAGTGGATGTCTTTCATGGTGCGCATGAAGGCTTGATTATGGCCGAATTAGAATTGCAATCGGAAGATGAAGCGTTTGAAAAACCAGATTGGTTAGGCGCAGAAGTAACCGGCGATGAACGGTATTACAATGCTTATTTGGCGGCACATCCATTTAAAGCAGCAAGTCGCTCATGATTCCATCCGAAATAAATATTCCTTTTCGCGTCAACCTCAAGTGATTGTTTTTAAGTTCGAGCAACTGATTCTCAATATATTTCTGGGCTTGTTGCAAGCAATGGGTTTTCTTATCGGCATCAAAAAGGGAAATCATTTTCCGAAGGTCAATTCCTTCCTTCATTCGCAATCGCGTGATAATAAAATCGTTATAAGCCGTCTTTGCATCAATGATTTCCAAGTCGCTGTCTTGCGCTCTGTATCCTGCATCCAACGTTTCTTTATTCCATTGCCGGCTTAATCCGTTGTAAGAGTGCGCCGAAGCGCCGATTCCCAGATAGTGAGCGCCCGTCCAATAAGATGAATTGTGCCGGGAACGGTAACCATGTTTAGCGAAATTGGATATTTCATAATGCTCAAACCCCGCATCTTCCAATTTATCTATCAATATTTCAAACAGTTGCACACTCAATTCTTCATCGACCGGAGTAATTTTCCCTTGTTCCAAAAGGGAGAATAGCGGGGTGTTTTCTTCGTAAATCAGATGGTAAGCCGAGATATGTTGCACATCCAAATCCATTGCCTGCCGGAGGGTTTTTTCCCAGATTTCCGGAGTTTGACCGGGCAAACCATACATTAAATCAATACTAATATTGTCAAATCTTTCTTTCTGCAACAATTGAATAGCAGTTATGGCAGAATGAGCATCGTGTCGACGATTCAGAAATTGCAATTCCTTATCGTCAAAACTTTGGATGCCGAGGCTTATTCGGTTAAATGGCAAATGTTGAATGGAATTTAAATAATCCGGCGTAATATCATCGGGATTGGCTTCGAGGGTAATTTCAAAATTATCGCTGATGTTTTCAAAGATAGAATGAATGGTATCGAAAATCTTCTCAAACTCCCCTGCCGACAATTGCGAGGGCGTGCCTCCGCCAAAATAAATGGTTTCAATGACTTGGCCTTGCAAATAATCCTTTCGGTCGTGCAATTCTTCACAAAGCGCCTCCACATATTGCGCCTTTTTCTCTCCATTAGTGGAAGAAAAGAAATCGCAATAAAGACAACGCTTTTTGCAAAAGGGGATATGAATATAAATGCCTGCCATATAGGAAAGAAAAAGAGGGTTGCCGCAATGACAAACCCTCTTTAATTCAAATATTATCCAAAAAATTTATTTTATTTTTTGCACTTTTTTGTATCCATAAACAGCCAAATCGCCCAATTCTTCTTCGATGCGAAGCAGTTGATTGTATTTAGCCATACGGTCGGAACGGCTCAAAGAACCGGTCTTGATTTGTCCGGAGTTCGTGGCAACGGCGATGTCGGCAATTGTAGCATCTTCCGTTTCGCCTGAACGATGGGAAGTGACTGAGGTATAACCGGCACGGTGCGCCATTTCGATAGCATCCAATGTTTCGCTCAAGGAACCGATTTGATTTACTTTAATCAAGATAGAGTTAGCGCAACCCAATTCAATACCTTTCTTCAAATATTCTACGTTGGTTACGAACAAGTCATCACCTACCAATTGGATTTTATCGCCGATTTTGTCGGTCAATAATTTCCAACCGTCCCAGTCATTTTCGCTCATTCCGTCTTCGATAGAATCGATAGGATAGTTAGCTACTAATTCAGCCAGATAATCGGCTTGTTCGGCAGAAGTACGTTTTGCGCCGTTAGCGCCTTCAAATTTGGTATAATCGTAGATGCCGTCTTTATAAAATTCGGAAGAAGCGCAGTCCAAACCGATGGTTACATCTTTTCCCGGTTCGTATCCGGCATTTTTGATAGCCAAAAGAATAGATTCCAAAGCCTCGGTCGTGCCGCCGCTCAAGTTAGGAGCGAAACCGCCTTCGTCGCCAACAGCAGTGCTCAAACCTTTATCGTGCAATACTTTTTTCAATGCATGGAACACTTCTGCGCCGCAACGCAAACCTTCTTTGAATGAAGGAGCGCCTACCGGACGAATCATAAATTCTTGGAAAGCAATCGGAGCGTCGGAGTGAGAACCGCCATTGATGATATTCATCATCGGAACGGGCAATGTATAAGTGTTTGTGCCGCCGATGTAGCGATACAAAGGAATATCCAGATAGTTAGCGGCCGCTTTTGCCACTGCCAAAGAAACACCCAAAATAGCGTTTGCCCCCAAATTGGATTTCGTTTTTGTGCCGTCCAAAGCCAACATTTTTTTGTCGATGGTACGTTGTTCCAAAGCGCTGATTCCCAACAATGCAGGAGCAATCACCTTGTTAATATTATCCACTGCTTTTTGAACACCTTTGCCCAAGTAGCGTTTTTTATCGCCGTCACGCAATTCCAAGGCTTCATTTTCGCCGGTTGATGCTCCGGAAGGAACAGATGCGCGGCCAATAATTCCGGATGCCAATGTTACATCCACTTCAATGGTTGGATTACCTCTTGAATCCAAAATCTCTCTACCAACAATTTTTACAATTTCCATACAGTAAGTTTATTAATTTAATATTGATTGTTTTTTTCGAGCTGCAAAGTTACAAAAAAAGTCGAAGTTAGACAGCGTTTTATCCAATTATTTAAAATAAATTCGTAAATATGTATGATAAACATGAATTGATTGCCGAAACAAACGACAGGTTTAATTTGGATATTATTGATACTAAAAAATTTACTTTATTAAAACGATGTTATGACAACGCAAGAAAGAATTGAATTTAAGGATAAAGTCTTGAAAGGACTTGATATTGCCTACCAGAAACTCCTTGCCGAAAAAAAAGCGAAAAACAGCGAGTTAATCGTTCTCCGTGACAATAAAATTGTAGCGATAAAGCCGTAATTTATTTTACTTCCTTATCTTTGGCTTTTAACTTCCGACTTTTTATATTACCTTTGCAATCCAATTATAAAATTTGCACAGATGAGTCAAGATTCTTTGTTAGAGAAGTTAGACGTTTTGGTAATCCATTTCGAAGAAATCGGAACATTGATTACCGACCCCGATGTTATCTCGGATATGAAACGTTTTGTGAAACTGAACAAGGAATACCGCGAATTGGAAAAGATTGTCGCCGCACGCAACGAATACAAACAAGCGCTGGACGGAATCGAAGAAGCCAAATCCATTCTGGAAACCGAATCCGACTCGGAAATGCGCGAACTCGCTAAAGAAGAGTTGGAGAGCGGCGCCCAAAGACTACCTCTGCTGGAAGAAGAAATAAAACTTTTATTAGTTCCCACCGACCCGCAAGACGGCAAAAACGCCATCGTCGAAATCCGTGGAGGAACCGGTGGAGACGAAGCCGCCATTTTTGCCGGCGATTTATACCGCATGTACGCCAAATTCTGCGAATCCAAAGGATGGAAAGTGGAAGTGACCAGCAGCAGCGAAGGCACCATCGGCGGATTCAAAGAAATCATCTTTTCTGTTTCCGGCGAAAACGTGTATGGAACGCTGAAGTACGAATCGGGCGTTCACCGCGTACAACGGGTGCCGGTAACGGAAACTCAAGGGCGCATCCATACCTCGGCCGCAACCGTCGCCATTCTTCCGGAGGCTGATGAATTTGACGTGGAAATCAAAGACTCGGATATTCGAATCGATATTTTCTGCTCTTCCGGCGCCGGAGGACAATCGGTCAACACCACTTATTCCGCTATCCGTTTGGTGCATATACCCACAGGAATTTCCGTACAATCGCAGGACGAACGGTCGCAAATGAAAAACAAAGCGAAAGCCATGACCGAATTGCGTTCACGTATATATAATATGGAATACCAAAAATATTTGGACGAAATCGCCTCGAAACGGAAAACCATGGTTTCAACCGGCGACCGTTCCGCGAAAATCCGCACCTACAATTACCCGCAAGGCCGGCTTACCGACCACCGAATCAATTATACGATTTACAACCTGCCGGCTTTTGTCGGTGGCGATATTCAAGGCGTAATCGACCGGTTGATTGTCGCGGAAAATGCAGAAAGATTAAAAGAAAGCGAGATATAAACCATTTAACACCAAACCAAGCAATGAAAAAATTTTATGAATATAGAAAATGTAAACTCAAAATATTAATCCGATTTTTTATGACAAGACAACAATTATTTGAAAATATCATCCGGAAACAATCCTTTCTTTGCGTAGGGTTGGATACGGACATTAAAAAAATTCCTCGCCATCTGTTGGAGGAAGGAGACGCGGTCTATTCCTTCAACAAAGCCATTATCGATGCAACGGCGGATTATTGTGTGGCCTACAAACCCAATCTGGCTTTTTACGAAAGTCTGGGAGCCAAAGGTTTGGCGACACTTGAAAAAACGGTGACTTACATCCGGCAAACGTATCCCGACCAATTTGTTATCGCCGATGCGAAGCGGGGCGACATCGGGAACACTTCCGAAATGTATGCACGCGCCATTTTTGAACGTGCCGGATTCGACGCGGTAACGGTCGCCCCCTATATGGGCGAGGATAGTGTGAAGCCGTTTTTGTTGCCGGATAAATGGGTCATTCTCTTGGCTTTAACATCAAACAAAGGTTCTCTGGATTTTCAGATGACGGCGGATGCCAACGGCGAACGACTATTTGAAAAAGTCTTGAAAAAATCGCAGGAATGGGCTTCCGACGAACAATTGATGTATGTCGTGGGAGCTACGCAAGGAAAACTTTTTTCGGACATCCGGAAAATAGCGCCGAATCACTTTTTGCTGGTTCCCGGCGTTGGAGCGCAAGGCGGAAGCCTGAAAGAAGTGGCGGAGTATGGAATGAACAGCCAATGCGGTTTATTGGTCAATTCTTCCCGCCAGATTCTTTATGCGGATAATACGGAAAAATTTGCGGATGCAGCGCGCCGTGAATCAAAAAAAGTTCAGGAAGAAATGGCGGAATATTTGCAATGGATAACAAAAGAAAAATAATCAACGACCCCGTCTTCGGATTTATCAATATCCCGGATGAATTTGTATATCAGATTATAAATCATCCCTATATTCAGCGGCTCAACCGGATTAAACAGTTGGGGCTGGCTTTTTATGTCTATCCGGGCGCGGTACATACCCGTTTCCATCATTCCTTGGGCGCCATGCACCTCATGTCGGAAGCCATCGCCCAGTTGCGCGCCAACGGACATTCGATTTCCGCAGAAGAAAAAGATGCCGCTACGGCCTGTATCCTGATGCACGACATCGGCCACGGCCCGTTTTCCCATGTTTTGGAAAACACTTTGGTAAATGGCATTCACCACGAAACCATTTCGTTGATGCTGATGAACCGGATGAATGAAGATATGAACGGGAAATTGAGTACGGCCATCGAAATTTTCAAAGATACGTATCCGAAACGGTTTTTGCACCAGTTAGTCAGCGGTCAGTTGGATGTTGACCGATTGGATTATCTTCGCCGCGACAGTTTTTTTACCGGTGTCACGGAAGGCAATATCGGCTCTGCACGAATCATCAAAATGCTCAATCTCCGCGACGATAAATTAGTGGTGGAAGCCAAAGGCATTTATTCGATAGAAAATTTCCTGATGGCGCGGCGACTGATGTATTGGCAAGTTTATCTGCACAAGACCGCCGTTGCCGCCGAAAAAATGTTGATTAATACTTTGCGGCGGGCTAAAGTTTTAGCATCTCAAGGAGTAGAATTAAATGTAACCCCGGCGCTGCATTATTTTTTGTACAATCCGGTCGATAAAACCGTTTTTGAAAGTAATCCGGAAGCGCTTGATTTTTTTGTGGATTTAGACGACAATGATATTTGGTGTGCGTTGAAAAATTGGGCAAAACATCCGGATAAGGTATTGTCTTTGCTAAGTAATGGTCTGGTTAGTAGAAAATTGTTTAAAATAAAAATTCATCCGGAACCGGTTTCCGAAGATTTTTTGAAAGCGCGGATAAATTATTTTGCGGAAAAATACGGATTGTCGCTGGAAGATGCCTCCTTCCTGATTTCTTCCGATGAAATTTCAACTAACATGTATAACGAAGTGGACGATAGTATTGATATTCTGTACAATGACGGAAGTGTAAAAGACATTTCCAATGCCTCGGATATGTTGAATATTCAACTACTTTCTAAGAAAATTAAGAAGTATTACTTTTGTTTTTTGCGAGATTCAAAATAATTTACGTACTTTGTCCTGATTTTAAAACTATAAAAAACGATAATGGAGTTTAGCGCACAACAAATTGCAGGTATTTTGCAAGGAAAAATTGAGGGAAACGCACAAGTTTCCGTCAGTAATTTTTCTAAAATAGAAGAAGGAAAACCCGGAACACTCACTTTTCTTGCTAACTTGAAATATTTACATTATATATATGAAACCAAGGCAAGTATTGCTTTAGTAAATGAAGATTTTGTCCCTGAAAAGAAACTTCCCGAAACATTGACCCTGATTCGTGTGGCAAATGCATATTCAGCACTGGCTATCCTGTTGAATTTGGTCGATCAGGCAAAACCCCAAAAGAGAGGTGTCGAACCGATGTCCTACATCAGCCCATCTGCAAATGTGCCACTCGAAGAAGTTTATATCGGCGCTTTTGCCTATATCGGCGCAAATGTCCGTTTGGGCAAGAATGTTTTGATTTACCCGCAGGTTTATATCGGAGATAACGTTACCATCGGAGATAACACCATTCTATACGCAGGCGTAAAGATTTATGCGGATTGCAATGTGGGGGAAAGATGTATCATTCATTCCGGAGCCGTAATCGGTGCGGACGGATTCGGATTCGCCAAAGAAGGCGACAGCTTTAAAAAGATTCCCCAATTGGGAAATGTCGTTATCGAAGACGATGTGGAAATTGGTGCAAATACCACAATTGACCGCGCCGTCATGGAATCGACCCTTATCCGGAAAGGTGTCAAATTAGACAACCTGATTCAGATAGCCCACAATGTGGAAATCGGCGAAAACACAGGAATGGCGGCACAATCAGGCATTTCCGGATCTACCAAAGTTGGGAAAAATTGCATTTTCGGCGGACAAGTCGGATTGGGCGGACATATCAAAATCGGCGATAATGTGAGCATTGGCGCACAGTCGGGTATCATCAGCAATATCAAACCGGATAAAAACATCATGGGTTCGCCCGCTTTCGATGTGAAAGATTTCTTCCGTTCGAGTATTATTATTCAAAAACTGCCGGAAATATACAGAACAGTCAATCAACTGCAAAAAGAAGTAGAAACACTCAAAAAAGAATTAAATAAAGAATAAAAAAAATAATTAATGAATACGAAACAACACACATTAAAAGATAGTTTTTCGTTAAAAGGGAAAGGATTACACACCGGGTTAGAAATTGAAATCAAGTTCAATCCCGCGCCGGTAAACCATGGTTATAAAATCAAGCGGATTGATTTGGAAGACCAACCGGTAATAGACGCCTTGGCAGAAAATGTGAAAGGTACGCAACGGGGAACGGTTTTGTCTAAAAATGATGTTCAGATTTCGACTGTTGAACATGCTATGGCAGCCTTGTATGCTTACGAAGTCGATAATTGCCTGATAGAAGTCAACGCACCGGAATTTCCAAT
Source organism: Bacteroidia bacterium (assembly GCA_025999935.1). Classification (GTDB taxonomy): domain Bacteria; phylum Bacteroidota; class Bacteroidia; order Bacteroidales; family Azobacteroidaceae; genus Azobacteroides. The sequence goes on from BNXY01000011.1 coordinate 43,344, forward strand.
TTTGGACGGGAGCTCCATTGTTTACGTCAACGAAATTGAACGGGTGGGCTTGGAAGAACAAGATGCAGACAGGGATTTTTATATTGTGAAAACCAAAATCGAAGTCAAAGACGAAACAACCGGCTCTTCGATTACCGTTCTTCCGGATGATTCTTTCGGTGTTTATGCACACATCACTTTTGATTCTATTTTTCTTGATAATCAATTTGCTACATTGGACAACCTGAAAGATTTCAAAAATGAAATCGCTGCGAGCCGGACTTTCGTTTTCGTCCGGGAAATAGAACCTTTGTTGCAGCACGGTTTGATAAAAGGCGGCGATTTGGACAATGCCATCGTTATTTATGAACGGCAAATCAGTCAGGAAAGATTGGATAAATTGGCTGATATGATGGGCGCCAGTCATAAGGATGCGACGGAATTAGGATATATCATGAACAAACCGTTGGCATTCACCAATGAACCGGCAAGACATAAACTGCTTGATATACTGGGAGATATTGCTTTGATAGGGAAACCCATTGTGGGAAGAATTATTGCATCCTGCCCGGGACATAAAATCAACAATCAATTTGCTCGGATTATTCGTAAAGATATTAAAATGAACGATATACAGGCGCCGGTTTATAATCCGAATGTTCCGCCGATTATGGATATTAACCGGATTAAAGAATTACTTCCGCACCGTTATCCTTTCCTTTTGGTGGAAAAAATTATTGAAGTAGGCTCCAAACACATTGTCGGTCTTAAAAATGTATCGGTCAACGAACCGTTTTTCCAAGGGCATTTTCCGGGAGAACCCGTTATGCCGGGTGTCTTATTGGTTGAAGCCATGGCGCAAACGGCCGGCCTTTTAGTACTGAACGGCGTGGAAGAACCACACCGCTATTCTACTTATTTCCTCAAAATAGACAATGTGAAATTCCGGCAAAAAGTAGTTCCCGGTGATACGGTTATATTGCGTTTGGAATTTATTACGGAACTTCGTCGCGGAATTGCCAATATGAAAGGGTATTGTTTTGTCGGAGAAAAAGTGGCTTGTGAAGCGGAATTAATGGCGCAAATAGTTAAAAATAAATAATATGGATCAAGTTTTATCATCTATACATCCGGATGCGGTCATCGGAGAAAACGTGACTATCAGTCCTTTTGTTACCATTGGCAAAAATGTCGTAATCGGCGAAAATACTTATATTTACCCGAATGCCGTGATTCTCTCCGGCGCACGAATAGGCAAAAACTGTCGGATTTTTCCGGGAGCGGTAATTGCCGGAATCCCACAGGATTTGAAATTCCGCGGAGAAGAAACGCTTGCCATAATCGGCGACAACACAACCGTCAGAGAATGTGCCACCGTGAACCGGGGAACAGCTGCCAAAGGACAAACGATTGTCGGAAATGATTGTTTATTAATGGCTTATTCACATACGGCGCACGATTGCATTTTGAAAAATAATGTGATTATCGGAAATGCTACCCAGTTGGCGGGAGAAGTGGAAGTGGACGATTATGCCATTTTAAGCGGAGGCGCTTTGGTACATCAGTTTACCAAAATCGGACAACATGTTATGATTCAGGGCGGTTCCCGTGTAGGAAAAGACATTCCACCCTATATCATCATAGGACGTGAACCCATTACCTATTCCGGCGTCAATATCATCGGACTTCGGAGGAGAGGTTTTGATAATGAGAAGATTGGCTCTATTCAGGAAATTTATCGCATCTTGTATCAATCCGGAATGAATAATAAAGATGCGGTTAAATTTATCGAAGAAAATATTCCGGCTTCGGCTGAAAAAGAAAATATTATTACCTTTATCGCCAATTCCGCAAGAGGAATTGTGAGAGGATACTTGGAATGAACGAAAAACTAAAAATTAAAGCTATGGTTTACAGATTTGTCATATTATCCGATGAAGTAGATGATTTTAGAAGGGATATTCTTATTGATTCCGACACTACTTTTTTTGATTTGCACGAAGCTATCTTAGACTCGGTGGGATACACAAAAGATCAAATGACTTCTTTTTTCATTTGTGACGATGATTGGAATAAAGAAACAGAAGTCACTTTGATTGAAATGGATACAACCTCGGAAGAAGATAGTTATGTAATGGAAACCACCCGTTTAAGTGATATTCTGGAAGATGAACGGCAAAAATTATTGTACGTTTATGAATATCTTACCGAACGGACGTTTTTTATGGAACTGAGGGAAATTGTTACCGGAAAATCATTAGAAAAAGCCGAATGTATCAAATCCATAGGTAATCCGCCGGTTCAAACCACCGAATTTGAAGATTTTGATGCAAAAGTATCAGCAACGCATACCGATGTCGAAAATGATTTTTACGATAACGACGACGATTTCATCAATCTGGATGAGTACGATGAAGAAGATTTCGGCGATTTAAACGAAGGAAATCCGTTTGAGAGTTATTGAGGAGCCACGAAAATAGGGATTGTATCTGTATTGTATCGGGTGCACGACAAATTTCTCATTTTCATACCGTAAAGGTACGAAATTCTTGGGCGGTCTATAAAGTGGAACCCGACAAGGTGCATTATAATATCGGTTATTTACTGGTTTTAAAACAGTTCCACTTGTTTTTAAGTATTATAGTTATGTAAAAGAAAATTCGGTAATTGACACTATTTCAGTAATAAGGGGAATATATCCCAATCATCGCTTCACTTTTTCCGCCAATTCCTCCGCTTCCTTTTGCGTAGGCGCTTCGGTATAGATGCGGATAATCGGTTCTGTGTTGGATTTCCGAAAATGCACCCATCTGTCTGGGAAATCAATTTTTACTCCATCGATATCATTGACCGGATACGCGGCATATTCTTTTTTGATGGCATCCAACAAGGCGTCAATATTGGTTTCCGGTGTCAAATCCATGCGTTGTTTCGCCATGAAATAGGTTGGATATTTTGCCCGCAATTCGCTTACTTTCAGACCTGTTTTAGCTAAGTGAGTCAAAAAGAGGCCGATTCCGACCAAGGCATCCCGTCCGTAATGCGAAGCCGGATAAATAATTCCCCCGTTGCCCTCTCCTCCGATTACGGCGCCGGTTTCTTTCATTTTGGCTACTACATTTACTTCGCCGACAGCCGATGCGGTATAAGTTTTTCCGTATTTTTCGGTCACATCGCGCAAAGCGCGGGTTGAACTCAAGTTGGAAACCGTGTTGCCCGGAGTATGTTGCAAAATATAATCGGCTACCGAAACCAAAGTGTATTCTTCGCCAAACATTTCGCCTTTTTCGGTAATGATGGCCAAACGGTCAACATCCGGATCTACTACAAAACCTACATCCGCTTTTTTCGCTTTTGCCACTTGGGCAATTTCCGTCAAATGTTCGGGAAGCGGTTCGGGATTGTGCGCGAAAACGCCGGTCGGTTCATCGTTTAAGCCGATAATATTTTGTACGCCTAAAGCTTTTAGCAATTCGGGCAGAACAATACCGCCCACCGAATTTACAGAATCGAAAGCGACGGTAAAGTTGGCTTTCCGGATGGCGGCAATATCCACTAAGTCTAAGGAAAGAACGTGTTCGATGTGTTTTTTAGTATAAGTATCATCCGTTTTTATTTTTCCTATATGATCTATATCTGCAAAAACGAAGGATTCTTCTTCGGCGATTTTCAGAATTTCATTGCCTTCTGCCGCATTTAAAAATTCGCCGTTTTCATTCAACAGTTTCAAGGCGTTCCATTGTTTCGGATTGTGCGATGCCGTCAGAATGATTCCGCCTGCCGCTTTTTCCATAACCACAGCCAGTTCCGTTGTGGGTGTTGTAGCCAGACCGATATCCGTCACATCGAATCCCATATTGCTCAGTGTCCCGATTACAAGATTCCGTACCATTTCGCCGGAAATCCGGGCGTCGCGTCCTACGACAATGGTTTTGGATGAGGCGTTTTTAGATTGAATGAATGTGGCGTAAGCCGCGGTAAATTTCACTATATCAAGCGGAGACAAACCTTCGCCGGCTTTTCCTCCAATGGTGCCGCGAATACCTGAAATTGATTTGATTAATGACATAAATTTTAATTGAAACTGGTATATCTTAAATTTTTATAAAACACGGGAAGAATACTGTTTGAATCGCTGTAAGATCCGATAGACGAGGGGATAATGATGTCAACAACGGCGCCTTCGCCTATGTATGCCAAAGGAATGACCCATCCCACACACACCGGAGAACTTGTAACGCTATATGTTTGGGAAATTCCATATACAAACGAAAAAGGATAAAGTAAGGAAGGTTTGATAATGGTTGTTGTATCTCCTCGGGCGGCATCTTTCACACTGTGTTGATATTCAAATCGAATCGTAACATTATCCAAGGCTTTTGCCCGGACTGAACTGCCTCGATCAACCACATGAATGTATAAACCATCATTCGTTTTGTAATATTCTTTTTCTCCGAAAATACTATCTTTCGGGTATGAGTCCAAAACAACAAAATCGTTTCTGTCGATAAATCGTTCGATGGCTTTCTTTTCTTCACGCAACATTTCCTGCAAGGTTTTTTGATCATTGCAAGAAAAGAAAACGCCGGAAAAAACAGGCGCCAATAACACAAAAATCAAAAACTTCTTTGTATGGAAGCGAGTGATAAGTGATAAGTAATGAGCTATGAATTTCATATTTTTTATGTAAATTTTGCTGCAAAGATAATCTAAATATTTGTGATTGCCGCTTTTGTTTCCTTATAAAAACTTAATTTATATCAATAAATGCTTGTAACGGGGCAAAGCTGCTTTAAAAAGCGCAATTGCATCTTCCAAATTACCGTAAAATTCTCCTCCCGAAGCATTCAAATGACCGCCTCCGTTAAAGATTTCTCCGGCAAATTGATTGGCCGGGAAATTACCTCTTGACCGAAATGACAATCGAACCATATCTTTTTCTTCCCGTATAAATGCCGAAAAAACAATATTTTCAATGCTAAGGGGAATGTTGACAAACCCTTCCGTATCCCCTTTTTGAGGATTGAATTTTTTGTGTTCTTCCAAAGATAAAGTAATGAGAGAAGTTTTATATTCCTCAAATAATTGCATTTTTTCATGTAAAATAAATCCCTGTAAACGTACTCGGTATTTGCTACAACTATCATATACTTTTGAATGAATGTCGTCTTTGTTGATGCCTTTTTCCAACAATTCGCCGATTATGTAGTAGATAGCGGGACTATTCGAATTATACGTGAAGGCTCCGGTATCGGTCATCATTCCGGCATAAATACATTCGGCACAGGGTTTATCGACATATTCGAACATGCCCATCCGGCAAATAAAACGGAAAATCAATTCGCTGGTGGAAGATATTTCCGGATGAGAAATCGTGAGATCGCAAAAATTTTCGGGACTGGGGTGGTGATCGATCATTACTTTTTTTCCATGCGCTTCTCTTACGATGGATTCCAATTGGGAAATTCTTTTCAAATCATTGAAATCCAAGCAGAAAATCAATTCCGCCGCCTCAATGGTTTCTTGTGCAATTTCGGGGCTTCTGTCTCCGAGAATAATCTCACCGGCATCAACCATCCAATTCAAAAATCGGGGAAATTCATTCGGCACAATCACATTGACCTGTTTTCCCAGTTCGGTTAAAAAATGATACAATGCCAACGACGAACCGATGGCGTCTCCATCGGGCGAAACGTGCGTAACAATAACGATTTTATCATTCTTGTCAATCAGCTTTTTTGCCTTTTGAATACTCTCTTCTGCTATAATTTTGTTTAACATTTTTCGATAAATTAATGGTGTTCAGAACGGACAAAGGTAATAAAATACTTGCAATGCTACAAGCAAGAGCAACAAATAGACGTAGATTATTCGTTTTTTTATCCACATCAACAGGAAAAGAAGACCACATAAGGAGAAACAGAGGGTTTCACAGATGCTTGGATTCAGGTTGTTAATTAATCCATGCGGAATTACTTCCAACCATTCCAATCCGGAAATAAAGAAAACCAACAATTGATTGACCGGATACGTGAGCCACGAATGATTGCCCAACAGGAATTGCAGCGACAACGAAGCCGGAATCAAAAACATCAACAATCCGGTTAGAGGAATCGCAAAAATATTGGTAACTAAATAAAGCAGTGGAAATTGATGAAAATAATAAATGCTCAGCGGAGCCGTTCCCAATTGCGCCGAAGTAGAAACGCAAGAGAGTTCCCAGACATACCGAATAACCGGATTTCGGGATTCATGCAATGCCGTCAGATAGGGATTGATCAACAAAATGGCCAATACTGCCGAAAAACTGAGTTGGAAGCCAACGTCAAACAGATATAAAGGATTGTATAACAGCATGAAAAAAGCGGCGACACCCACAGTGTTCAATGTAAACGCACGGAAAAGAAAGCCATTGCCTATTCCCCACAAACTCAGCATAATGGCTGCCCGAATTACCGAAGGCCCCATCCCGGTCAGAAAAGCGAATATCCACATCAACGGGATGATAATCAATTGCCTAAACATCATTCCTTTCCGTCCGTTTCCCAAAAAGGAAAATAGAAAATAAAAAATGCCATAGACGATAGAAAAATGCAAACCGCTAACCGATAATATATGTGCACTGCCGGTCGCCGCAAAAGTCTGCCGCAAATCGGCATCTAAATCATTTACATAACCAAACAAAATGGCGGAGGCAATAGCGGCCGGTTTTTCGTCCGGAATCAGTTCCCGCAAGTGATGGAGCAAAACACGCCGACATTTTAAGGAGCTAAACCGGAGGTTAAATCCTTGTTTGGGCGGATTTTCCATTTTCGCCCAATTTCCCTTGTACACAAAAGCCCGCGCAGCAATCCCCTGTTTGCGGAGATACATCTGGTCAACTTTTTCAAATGGCACACTTATCGCAAGCCAATCCGAAGGAAGCAAGGTCGAAGCAAGGCTGTCGGCAGGAACATAAATAATCGCTTTCTGATTGTTTACCTTTACTTTACACAACCATGTCTTGGGTTTTCTTACCGGGTCGTCAAGAATTTGAACTTGATAGTCTCGAATCCCGTCCTTCCCTTTCCATTCCGATTCTGCCCATTTATTATCCGTCAGTATTCCGGCAGAAGAAATGCAAAGGAGTGACAATCCAAACCCAAACAGCCAGCGCCATGAATACCTGTGATTCAGAGGAGAAATAAAAGAAATTGCGGAAACAAGCAGTGAAAAAACAGCAATATAGTACCAACAAGAAACTAAATCCCAGTGAATCCGAATCATTATCCCGGGAATAAAAAACAGTACCAACCGTAAGAATACTGCCTGATGCAAGGTCTTGTTCATAGTTAATTTAGTTAAATGTATGAGTAAATACTCGTAAATATGAGTATGTACTCGTAAATTCGGGTAAATACTCGCAAATCCGCCCCATCCGCGCTATCTGCGTTCCATCCCCGGCTTATATTTCTCGTTTCATTTGTCGTATCATTTCTGTTGGATCCGGCGCTTTAAATATTGAATTGCCGGCGACCAATACATTCGCTCCGGCTTCGACCATCCATTGGCCTCTTTCAATATTGATTCCGCCATCGACTTCAATCAAAGTATTTAATCCCAATGAATCAATCAGTTTCTTTAAACGTTGCACTTTTTCAACGGCACGCGGAATAAATTTCTGACCGCTAAATCCGGGGTTAACCGACATAATCAAGATCATATCCGCATCCTCGATAATATCCGTCAGCGCTTCCACCGGCGTATGCGGATTCAGAGCAATGCCCGCTTTCATCCCGGCTTCCTTGATTTTCATCAATGTACTGTGCAAATGGGGGCAAACTTCGTAATGAACAGTCAGACTCCGTACGCCCAAATCCCGGAATTGCGGAATGAATTTTTGCGGATCAACAATCATCAGATGCGCATCCAAAGGTTTGGTCGAAATTCGCGCCAAATGCCTCATTACCGGAAATCCCATGGAAATATTCGGAACGAAAACGCCGTCCATCACATCCAAATGCAGCCAATCCGCTTCGCTTTGATTGATCATTTCTATTTCCTTTTCCAAATGCAGAAAATCTGCCGACAATAAAGAAGGTGCAAGAATAAAAGCCATATCAGTTATTTTTTTTGCAAAATTACATGAAATTTTCGAGATTTCAAGCGTGCGAGATAAAAATCAAGACCACATCATTTTTGTTCGGGCTTACCGTACCGTGCTCGAAGCACAATTGTTACCTTTGTTTTTAATTTAAATTATAAATAATTTAATTCCGGTAAATTTTATGAACAAAACATTATGGTCTTGACATGCACAAAGATAGCGTATTTGCGTGTATTTTGGACGAACAAGGCAAGAAAATTTTTGAAAAGCGTTATGGAACGCTGACCCCAGATTTGGATGAGTTGCACAAGAACCTCGTAGAACTGGATTGTGGCAGAGTAGCAATGGAAAGTACAAATACGATTCCGCAGGTTCCGTTTTGTTGAATAAATTCCTGTTTTTTTAAAATATTACATTAAGCCCTATCAAGTAGTTTCGTGTTGATGGTGTGTTGGTACCGATGATCGGGATACGCCTATTGACAAAACCGTTTGTTGTCGCCAAATTTTCGTTGCCGTAGGAATTCGTTTCGGGATCCATACTTGTTTCTCTTGTGTAGGGAGAGAACAATACAAACGGATTCTGAACCGTAGCATAAAGTCGCAGATTTTGAATACCTGCATCTTTAATCGCTTTTTGATTGAAAGTATATCCCACGGTAATGGTGCGTACCTTCAAATACGAAGCATCAAAGAGAGCTAAAGTATTACCATATTTTGGATTGTCACCGCTTAGGATGTCGCCGGGTTTGGGATATTTAGCATCGGTATTTTCCGGTGTCCAATAATCAACATTCATTTGTCCGCGCCGTCCGGTCAATGAATTAAGATAACCATTGGCTGCATAGAGAGAACTGACAAGGATACCGCCGTTTTTGAAGTCGCCAATCACGTTCAGATCAAAATTTTTGTATCCCAAGCGGGTGTTAAAACCACCCTGAAAATCGGGATCTACTTCTATGACCTGGCGATCCGCACCTGTGCCTTCCAAGGCCCTTGTGGGTGTGCCGTCGGCATTGTAGTCGCCGGTATATTCTATCTTAATCATTCCAACATTGCCCTGTGGCTCAAGAATATTCATATATTGGTCGCCTTCTTGCCAAAGACCTATATACTTGGGAGCATAGATTACGTTAATGGGCGAGCCAACAAACCATGCATTGCCTATATCGCTTTTTATTCCTGCGCCGAGAGAGACAATTTGGTTACGATTAGAATAGAGGTTAATCCCAATGTCCCAAGTCCAACCATTGACATTGTCTAATATCACGCCGTTGAGTGAAAGTTCAAAGCCTTTGTTTTGAGTTTCTCCCGTATTATCTGTAAAACCTACGACGGCGGGCACGGGCATAGGTAACAACCTATTTTTAGTGTTGGTTTTATAATATTCTACAGCACCGGACAAATGATTATTCAGCAAAGAAAAATCCAAGCCATAATTCCAGGAGGTAGAATATTCCCAATCTAAATTAGGAGCGAATAGTTGATTTAAATAATATCCTGAGTTATTGGATGTTTTACCATATCCGGCTCTCAGTTTTAATTGATTGATAAAATCTTGATTGTCCAAAAAGCTCTCATTCCCTATATTCCATCCTGCCGATATGGCGGGGAAGGTCTTCCATTTATTTTTTGAATCAAAGAAAGAAATGCCGGCGGAATGGACAATTGCTGTTACCATGTACTTGTTGTCGTAAGAATAGAAGGCCTGTCCCATATACGAGGTCAAATCATTATGTTCATCCTGATCATCCCGGAAGGTAATTTTATCGTCAAATTGCGCCTGATTAGGCCATTGGAAGTTGGGGGCGACATCCCTTGCATTGCCCTGTGACCAATTGTGCTTCGTTTTCTCGATAGAATATGTCGCTACAATATTCAGACGATGCTTATTGGCAAATAGGCGGTCGTAGCTCAGCAGATTTTCAAATACCCAATTGGTTATACGCGATTTATTAATAGAAGCGGATGAAGGATTAGTAGGGTTAAAGTTATTGATTCCTTCTCCCGTGTAGCTGTTTTCGTTTACCTTGTGGAAGTTCAGACCCAAGTTGGCGCGATATTTCAAGCCTTCTATGCCGGGTATTTTCACTTCGCCATAGACTGTGTTATAAGAACCGAGGCCTTTCGTTTGGCGGAGCATTTGGTCTTTATTAGCCTCTACTATATCTCTTGTATAAGTCCACACACCTCTATCTAACGGCATATTTACCGTTCTTTTCCAAGAACCGTCCGCATTATAGGGATTAATCAGTGGCGACATTTGCAATACATTGAACATTCCTCCGGTACTAAGACCTTCGGTAATGCTGTAGCTGTTATTGGTCGTAAAACCGAGACAGACAAATTTCCCTATTTCCTGATCAAAACTGCCGTGCAACGAAATTCGATTGTATTTTTCCAACGGCACAACGCCATGGTCGTCATAATAGCCCACACCGAAATTGTACGCAGTGTGTTTGCCGCCACCCGAAACACCTACATTGTGGCTTTGCACCATGCCTGTTTTATAAAATAAGTCTTGCCAATCGGTATTTACATCGTCAAATTCATCCGGGCTATTATTTACGTATGCAGGCATATCGGCATATTTACGCATCTTGGCAAATTCGGGTCCATCCATCATGTCATATTTAGCAAATACATCTTTCAAGCCAAAGTAGCCATTGTAGGACACCCTTGCTTTTTGACCTTTTTGTCCTCGATTGGTGGTTACCAAAATTACACCGTTAGCGCCGCGCGAACCATATATAGCTGCTGCAGAAGCATTTTTTAAGATGTCGATACTTTGAATATCATTCACATTAATGTCGCTGATGACACCCACAAACGGCATGCCGTCCAATACGATCAACGGATCGTTGTTGCTCGTCAGCGAACGTGTACCGCGGATACGTATTTGCATTTCGGCTCCGGGTTTAGAGGATGTTTGCATGATTTCTACACCGGCAACACGTCCTTGCAATACCTTCGCAAAATTGGATGCAGAAATGTCTTGCAGTTCGGTGGACTGTTTTATCGTACTTATCGCCGGATCCATTGTTTTAAAAGAGTACACCAATGTGTCCGCAACAGATACATCCTGAGCCGAAAGCCACAAGGGTACAAAAAAGAACAATAATGAAAATTTAATTGATTTTGAATAATTGACTCTGTTCATAAATGTAAATCATTATTCGACAAAGATAGCAATTTTTATTTTTCAATCCTCTAAAAACAAAAATATGTCACATGTATTTCTTACTTGAACATATCTCTTTTCTATTCCTTGTATGGGAGGTTGCACCTTACAGTTTGGCAGGCAAGGATTACCGTTTGTTGAACACTAACTGCAAGCCCTGTTTTAATGCGTTGACCCTGAGTCCTCAAATTAATATTTAACCTAAATGAAAAATAATTCGTATCTTTGCTTTCGAAATTAAAAACAACAACAGCTCAACTTCCCGATGAAGTCTTTAATCGTCCTATTGGGCCCGACCGGCGTAGGTAAAACCGCTTTGTGTCTGGACTTGGCGGAACATCTAAGTTCGCCGATTATTTCTTCCGATTCGCGTCAAGTTTATCAAGGCTTGGCCATTGGTACGGCTGCTCCCACCCCGGAGGAACAGGAACGTGTCAAGCATTATTTCGTCGGCAACCTTCAGTTGACCGATTATTACAGCGCCAGCCAATTTGAGGAAGAGGTCGTCCAACTGCTTGCCGAATTGCATCTAACCCACGAAACCGTCTTGATGTGCGGCGGTTCGATGATGTATATTGACGCTGTTTGCAAGGGAATCGATGAAATTCCTACCATTGACGAAAGTCTGCGCGCTGAACTGAAAGCCCAGTACGACAACGAAGGCATCGACCCGATTCGTCAACAACTGAAAATCCTTGACCCCGTATTTTACAATCAAGTTGATTTGATGAATCACAAACGGGTCATCCATGCGCTGGAAATTTGTCTGATGGCAGGGAAACCTTATTCTTTACTTCGGACGAATGAAGCTAAACCTCGCCCTTTCCGTATCATTAAAATAGGATTAACCCGCGACAGGGAAGAACTTTACGCCCGCATCAATCAACGGGTTGACCGGATGATGGAACAAGGCCTCTTGGAAGAGGCCCGTTCCGTGTATCATCTTCGGCATTTAAATGCTCTGAACACTGTTGGCTACAAAGAATTGTTCAGCTATCTCTCCGGTGAATGTACCTTGGATTTCGCCGTCGAAAAAATCAAGCAAAACACCCGCATCTATTCCCGCAAACAAATGACTTGGTTCAAACGGGACAAGGAAATTCAATGGTTTCATCCGGATGAAACGGGAAAGATTATTGCTTATATCGATTTACTGAATCCGCCAATCAGCCAGAATCCCGATTGAGGAATATTTCCCAAATCGTAGTAGTTGACGTTGAATAAATTGTTGGCTTTCAGGTAAATATTGAATGTTTTGACTTGCCATTTCAGTTTTACATCCAACACGGAAAAAGCAGGATATCCGATTTCTGTAGCCGCTTTATAATCAATGTATTGGGTATAAGCGCCTTCTCTTTCCTGCCACCTGAATTGCCAATCGGCGCTCAATCCTTTGTAAATGGGATGCGACAATCCTGCCGTAAATTTGTGTTTTAAATAATCCAAAACGTAGTTGGAGATTAGATTGCCGGCATCTTTGCTTTGGTTCATAAACGCATATCCCAGATTGAGTTGGGTCGTGGACAATTGCGGAATCCATTGATTGAAACGCAAAGAAACATTCGTTTCAAAACCCAATTTATCCAAATCGGTCAGGTTGCGGGATTCCCACAAATCTTCCGGGCGTTCTTTTACCCAGTCAATCAGGTTTTTGCCTTTCATATAATAGCCATTGGCAGAAACGGAAATGGACGGATGATTGTATTTGACGCCCAATTCAAAAGCCTCTGATTTTTCAGGTTGAACATCCGAATTGCCTTTGTGGGTGGCGCCTTTGTAATAGAGGTCGGTAAAAGTGGGCATACGGGTGGCATTGTTCCACGAAGCGAAAAGTTTGAAATGTTCTGTGACCCAATACGCGGCGTTGATATTGGGATAAAAATTGAAATCATCGGCAAAAGCCGTATTGTAATTCGCCAACAAACCAAAACCCAAGGTAAATTTATCAAGCAGAAAATTGTGTTCGAGGAAATAGCTGATATTGGTACGGTTATCGGAATGGGTGTATTTCCCTTCCGGCATAGTCAAGGGTTTTCCCAAAACACTGCTGTAAACGCCTTCGTTGCGGATTTCTCCACCGATGTTGGTAATCCCTGCTTGCCACTTGTATTGTGTGTTGAGATTGGCGCCGAAAACGTCGGTACGGTGGTAGTTGGGATTGGTGTACCACGAAGGAATATCGGGCGTGCCGGGACGGAACAAATGAAAACTGTCAAAATGCCGGTTCCAGTAAATTTGGGGCGTAAATTTGAGTTTTGTGCCGCCTTCGCCTTTGATTGCGGCAAAAATGGAACGAGTATCATCGAATTGATTGGGATAGGCCGCCGAATAAAAAGTGTTGGCGCCATATTCCTTGTCATTGACTCCCAATTGGATGTCTAATTTGGAATTATACACGCGGAAATTGCTTTGCCAAAGCGCATTGAATAATTTGTAATCGCTGTTGGCTATATAACCTTCGGAAGAATTGTAGCCTGCCGAAAGACTGTGATTGGAAGAGCCGCTTTGGAGAGAACCGCGAACTTCCGCGCCAAACAATTCGTGCGTACCGCCTTGTGCCTGCAAAAAAACGCCCGTACCGGAATTTTTCTTAGTCACAATATTGATACCTCCGGAAAATGCACCGGCGCCGTACAAAAGCGAACTGGGCCCTTGGATGATTTCAATACGTTCAATGTCGGAAAGGTTGACCGGAAGGTCTAAAGAATAATGGGCTGTTTGCGGATTGGAAAGATTAGCCCCGTTGAGAAGAATGGCTGTTTGTTCAAAAGTGCCGCCACGCACGGAGATGCCTGCTAAAACGCCGTTACTGCCTCGTTGGCGGACATCTAAGCCAACGACATTTTTCAGTAAATCCTGAACACTCTCGACCGGTTGTCGCGCAATTTCATCGCGCGTGATAACGGCCACTAACTTCGCTGTTTGATTGAGCGTTAGTTCCGCACGGGAAGAAGTTACAGTGGCTTCTTCCAATTCTTGTTCGGGAATTGAATCGCGAATTAAAGAAGGTTGATTTTGCGCTGCCGCTTCCGTTGCGTGGGCGAACGTCAGCATACAGCCGGTTATAACACCAATACTTACCATTTTATGCATGCTGTTGAAAGCCGCATACGATTTGCGCACAAACCGCTTGAACCGGTATGAGCGCCGATTCGTGAAATTCTCTTGTTTCATGTAAAAATAATTTGGAAATTTGAAAATATGCCAATTTGAAAATTTCATTTTCGTTGGCGTTTAGTACAAATATAAAATATATTTCCGCAAAGGTAATATTTATTTGTCCAATTTGAAGGATTTTTGTCCGATTCTGTTGCCATCGGCAAAAATATCTACGCGATAAGCGCCCGGAGCCAGAAATTCTTCAATTTTCCAGTAAATACTCAAGGGGTATTCATCGCCGGAGTAGTCAATGGTTCGTTTGGAAGAATAATTGATCTCTTTATTTTCATAGACAAAAACGTTACTCCGGCTTTTAATCAGCACGTCATCATCCGGTTTCTGGATGCGGATATAGATGGTTTTTTCTCCGGGAGTAGCCGTAATATTTTTATTGATAATAAACCGCACTTCAATTTGTTCCATCTTTTTGATTTTATCCGTAGGTTTATTTTTATCGTCAATTCCCATTACTGTGATGTTGCCGGCATCCAATTTAGAAGCCATCTGAACGGTTTCCGCCAAATGCTCTTTTTCTTGAGCCAGTTGGGCAACAGTCTGGGTAGCCTGATGGTATTTCGCCGTAACTTGTTTGTTTTCAACTGTTAATTTCTCATTTATTTTATTCAGGGAATCAATTTGTTGGACATAGTTTCGCAAGATGGCGCGTAAGGTTTCCAACTCCTTCTTCAATTCGTTGATTCGCTTCGTGTTGGTTGATTTAACCGTCCTAAGTTCTTCCTGCAAACGTTGGACTTTTACCTGTTCCGTCTCAAATTTGGCAATCAGCGAATCATTACTGATGGTCAATTTATATTCCCCATACTGAGTCGATAAATTATTGTATTCGTCGAAAAGTTCTTCTTTAACCAGTTCCGATTGCAGCTGCAAATCCACATTTTCTTTCCGTAATTGGAAAATAAAAAAAACAGCGCCTGCCACAATCAATAGTAACACCACAACAAGAATAATCCACAACGATTGTTTGTTCTTCATAATGAAAACGAATGAATTTTTTTGCAAAAGTACAATATAAGAAAAGATTATGCAAAAGAAGTGAGATAATTAATGTTTTTTCACAAAAAACGATGAGAAAAAACGGTATTTTGAGCGGTTATTGCGCTGATGCAAACCAGCTACACCTTATTTTTATTTTTTAACATTACTGTTTGCATTTGTTAATTTAAAGCTGTATATTTGTAAAATTTTTATAAAAATATGGTTTTTTATTTTTGTTATAATTTAAAAACATTAAAACAAAAATGCTTTATGAAATAGAGAACAGTTTCAAATACTTACATAATTGGAAATGAATTCAGTTCCCTTTATTTTGAATAAATAGATAGTTAATTCGGGTTTTAAAAAGTAATAAATTTAAAAAAAGTAAAAGTATGAAGATGTTAAAAATGAAGTTAGCATTATTTTTTATGCTGTCTTTTATT
>BNXY01000012.1 GCA_025999935.1 Bacteroidia bacterium
ATACCATAAAAACACAAAAGAGTGAACGTGCAAGGCAAATACAAAGTGATCGACAAACATTTTTTTTTGTTTGTGAAAGAAAATAAACAACTGGAAAGCAAAGATCGGTATCAATAAAAAAGCCGCAAAAGGGGCTGCGGTTTTTGCATTATTGATTATCTCTTGCTTGGCAGCCTTATCCGACTTTGATCCTTTGGCGGCTATTCGTTCAATGATTTTATCGAAAAGTTCATCATCTTCATCTGCAATTTCTTCATTCTCCTCTACAGTTACTTCTTTTTCGTTAAAAGTTTCTTTTTTCTCTGAAGCCATATCTTTTTTGACAGTCTCAATCGCTTCTTTTGCCTCTTCTTCCTCATTCGTCCAATTTATATGGCTGGTAACCAACGCAAAAAACAAAATCGTAATGAACCAGAAAAGTTTGGCCGGATGCACATAACTGACTACACGCCCTTTGGAAAATTCCACCGACAACTTTCCGGGAAAGAAAAGCAGGTATTTGAGGGTAACCAAAATCTTATTGTCCAGACAAAAGATATTCTCGATGGCATTGGAAACCAATTCCTTTACGGAACGATGCACCCCTGCGAACAAGTCTTGCCCGCAATTATGGCAATAACGGGAAATTAAGGGCGTTCCGCAATTTCGGCATACAGCGTGTACCGGAATGGACTTTCTTCTTTTTCTGCGGGAAAACAAGTTTGACATAAGGGCTTTCTATTAAAACCTGTTAGGTCTTCAAGACCTAACAGGTTTATTTATCATTCACAGTTCAGATAACATCCTTTTCAACACCACTTCGCAGGATATTTCGCGATTGGCCGCCTCTTGAATCACAATTGATTTTGGGCTTTCAATCACTTCGTCCGTGACAATCATGTTGCGGCGAACCGGCAGGCAGTGCATGAAAAAAGCATCATTTGTCAATTGCATTTTGGCCGTATCGACCGTCCAACTGCGGTCTTTGCTCAAAATTTGTCCGTAATGCGCGTCTTCAAATGCCGACCAGTTCTTGGCATAGATGAAATCGGCTCCTTCAAAAGCTTTGTTTTGATTGTATTCCACTTTTGCCCCGCGCACAAATTGCGGGTCTAATTCGTAACCTTCGGGATGGGTAATCACAAAATCCACATCGGCTTCGTTCATGAAATCGGCGAAAGAATTGGGAACGGCCTGTGGTAAAGCTTTCGGATGAGGCGCCCACGACAACACCACTTTCGGGCGCGCCTTGGTCTTAAATTCTTCAATCGTAATCAAATCGGCAAAAGCCTGCAACGGATGGGTGGTCGCCCCTTCCATGCTGAATACCGGACGTCCGGAATATTGGATAAACTGATTGAGTATCTTTTCGTTATAATCGTCCTGCTTGTTCTCGAACTGCGCAAAAGAACGCACGCCAATAATGTCGCAATAAGACCCCATCACCGGAATCGCTTCCAAGATATGTTCGGTTTTGTCGCCGTCCATGACTACGCCCCGTTCGGTTTCCAAACGCCATGCGCCTTGGTTGACATCCAATACGATAACATTCATTCCCAAATTCATGGCGGCTTTTTGCGTACTCAATCGCGTACGCAAACTTGAATTGAAAAATACGGCCAACAAGGTTTTGTTTTCGCCCAAAGCCTTGTAGGCAAACCGGTTTTTCTTTACTTCAAGCGCTTCTTTAACAGCAACATTCAAGTCGCCTAAATCTTTTACAGTTTTAAATACTTTCATAATTTTATTAATTGAGAGTTGAAAGTTGAGAGTTGAGAATTAAAAAAACCAACTCTCAACTCTCAACTATTTCTAATTTGTCCTGTTCCTTTGATAATCCATTTATAGCTTGTTAATTCTTCCAAAGCCATGGGGCCGCGGGCGTGCAATTTCTGCGTACTGATGCCGATTTCCGCTCCTAATCCGAATTGGGCGCCATCGGTAAATGCCGTTGATACGTTTTCGTAAACGCAGGCGGCATCGACTCGCTTTTGAAACACAATCGCCGTTGTCGGATTTTCGGAAATGATACATTCGCTGTGTTTGGAACTGTAACGGGCGATGTGTTCCAAGGCTTCTTCCAAGTTAGCAACCGTTTTGATACTCATTTTATAATCTAAAAATTCAGTTCCGAAACTGAATTCGGCGGCCGGTTGCAATAAATCTGCCGGATACTGTCCGGATAACGCTTGATATGCTTTTTCGTCGGCATAAATAATGACTTGGCTTTCGGGTAATTTTCCGCAAATGAAAGGCAAATCGGCCGATCGTTCCTCGTGAATAATCAGGCAATCCAAAGCGTTGCAAACACTTACGCGCCGCGTTTTGGCGTTGTTGACAATTGCTTGCCCGATTTCCTTGTTTCCGTCGATATCGAAATAGGTATGGCAAATGCCTGCGCCGGTTTCAATGACCGGAATCTTCGTATTTTTCCGGACAAAATCAATCAAACTTTGGCTGCCGCGGGGAATAATCAAATCCACAATTCCTTCGGCCTGCAACAAAGCGGCGGTCGCTTCCCGTTCGGAAGGCAGCAAGGTGCAACATTCAACCGGAACGTGATGCGATGCCAATACTTCTTGTATAATCTTCACAATAGCGGCATTGGAAAATTCCGCATCCGAACCGCCTTTCAGAATGCAAACATTCCCCGATTTGAAACAGAGAGAAAATACATCCAAACTCACATTGGGACGGGCTTCGTAAATAATGCCTATCAAACCGAACGGCACACTGATTTTTGTAATTTTCATCCCATTGGGGCGGGTGGTTTCTTTCAATATCCGCCCAACCGGAGATGGTAATTCCGTAACATTCTTCAAATCAGCCACAATCCCTTCGATACGTTCGGGAGTCAGTTTCAGCCGGTCGTATCGATAATCAGTTGGAGACATCCGGTCTAAATCTTTCTGATTTTCGGAAAGAATTTTGTCTGTTCCTTCCAAAATTTTTTCGCCGATAGAAAATAAAATTTCATTTGCCATTTTATCGGGAAGAGAAGATAAAACAGCGCTTGCTTTCTGTGCTTTTTCAAAAAAAACGGAATAATGCATGCAAATACGATTTATTTTTCGACAAAAGTACATATTTTATCTGATTTTTTTTGTTTTTGAAATAAATAATCTATTTTTGTAGCCGGATAATTGATTTTCCGTACACTCTTCATAATTAAAGAAAGAAAATTATTCAGCGGGAATACCGATGCCCCTATTAAGTAGGTAATAAATTTTTATTGTATGAAAAAAATTATTTTTTTCGTTTTGTTGTTTTGCTTAAGTTTCAACATGGGAATTTTTGCGCAGGTGTTTTCTAAAGGAGATAAAGTGGTTAATTTGGGTGTTGGAATTATACCTTATGTTAACTATTCGGGTTATTCAAATAAAGTTTTGCCTATTTCCGGTTCGTTTGAATACGGACTTTTCGACAACTTGTTTGATGAACACTCAGCCATAGGGGTAGGGGGTTATATCGCTTATACTTCTTGGGAAAGTAAAGGCCAAAATGATTGGACGGTTAGTGATTTTATACTTGGAGCCAGAGGCGCTTTTCACTATCAATTTGTGGATAAATTGGATACTTATGCCGGCGTAATGTTTGGGTACGATGTTGTAAGTTATTCGGAGGCGCATCAAGACATAGCCGGAAGTGGCGTTGCTTCTTCTTTTTTCACAGGTGCAAGATACTACTTCACAGATAATTTAGCTGCATTTGGAGAACTTGGATACGGTGTTGCCGCGTTACAGTTGGGTGTTTCCTTCAAATTTTAATTTTTTATTTGTATAAATATACAAGCATGAATATTCATAAGGATTTTCTTCTGTTTTTCATCTTTTTATTTCTATTTTCTTGTTCAAAAGAAGAGATAGATTTAACAACATCTGTTAATCCTTTTATAGGAACCGGTGGACATGGTCATACGTATCCGGGTGCGGTTGTTCCGCATGGCCTTGTCCAACTCAGTCCGGATACCCGTACTTCCGGATGGGATGCCTGTTCCGGGTATTATTATGAAGATACCTCTTTAATCGGATTTAGCCACACCCATTTGAGTGGGACCGGAATCGGCGATTTGGGCGATATTCTGTTTTTGCCTTATACGAATGAATTGCAATTGATTATACCGAATGGAGAAGACAAAAAACCGCGATTTGGCTCTTCTTTTTCTCATGAAAAAGAAAAAGCAAGTCCGGGTTATTATCAGGTTTATCTCAATGATTATGATATTGACGCGGAACTGACGGCTACCCTTCATGCCGGTTTTCATCGCTACACATTTCCAAAATCAGATTATCCCGGTATATTTATTGATTTATCAAGAACCATCCAAGACCGGAGATTGATAAACTCGGAAATCAATGTAATCAATGACCGGGAGATACAGGGAATGAAACAAGTAAGAGGTTGGGCGCCGAATCGTTATGTCTATTTTTATGCCCAATTTTCAGAACCATTCACTTACGTCTTGGAAGAAAATGAAAAGGCGTATTTAAAATTCAACAAAACAGATAAAGGCAAGCAAATATTAGCCAAAGTAGGCATTTCTTTTGTGGATTATGCCGGGGCCAAAAACAATCTCCAATCGGAAATTGCAGATTGGAACTTCGAGCAAGTAAAAAAGAACGCTCATGATGTATGGAATAAAGAATTAAGTAAAATCGCCATTACCACTTCGGATGATAAAAACCGCAATATTTTCTATACAGCCCTGTATCATACAGCATTAGAGCCGGTTATCAGTTCGGATGCAGACGGAAGATACCGGACTATGGACAGCCGAATTGCGGAAGATAAAGATTATCTGAACTATTCCATCTTTTCGCTTTGGGATACATTTCGTGCTTTACATCCCTTGAATACCATCATTTCTTCCGCCGAAAACCAAGCCATGATTCGCTCTTTGATTCGCAAATACGATGAAGGCGGATTGCTGCCTATGTGGGAATTAAATTCCAATTACACCGGCTGCATGATTGGATATCATGCTGTTCCGGTTATTGTGGATTCTTATGTAAAAGGCGAACAAGATTTTGATGTGCAAAAAGCCTATTTAGCCGTTAAAAAATCGGCTTCTTACGATACGGTAAATGTATCTCCAACGATAAATAGAAGTATTTTACACAACAATCTGATGCCGGTAGGCAAACAATATAAAAATACCACCGGGTATATTCCGGCCGATATAGAAACCCAATCGGTCGCCCGCGGTTTGGAGTACGCTTACGATGATTGGCTCATTGCACAGTTGGCATTAGAATTGGGTTTTGATGCCGATTTTGCGCATTATACGGAGCTAAGCAAGCTTTACAAAAACTATTACGATTCGGAAAGCGGATTCATGCGAGGAAAAATGCTGAATGGTTCATGGCGAACCCCTTTCGACCCGCGCCATTCCGACCACAACAACGATGATTATTGCGAAGGAAATGCTTGGCAATGGACTTGGTTCGTCCCGCACGATGTACAAGGTTTAGCTACTTTAATGGGTGGAAAAGAACGGTTTATCCAAAAGTTGGATTCCTTGTTCAGCATATCTTCCGAAGTGACGGGCGAAAATGCCTCTGCTGATATTTCCGGATTAATCGGACAGTATGCCCATGGTAATGAGCCGAGCCACCAAACCATTCATATTTATAATTTGATGGGGCAAGCGTATAAAACCCAGGAGTTGGTAGATGAAGTTTTGCAAACGCTTTATTTTGATGCACCCAATGGTTTGTCGGGCAATGAAGACTGCGGCGAAATGTCGGCATGGTACGTTTTGAACAGTATGGGATTCTATTCCTATTGTCCCGGAATACCTTGCTATTCTATTGGCAGACCTTTGTTTGACGAGGTAAAGATAAACTTGGAAAACGGAAAAATATTCACGATTCGCACCCTCAACAACAGTAGCGCCAACAAATACATCCAATCCGCCCGGTTAAACGGGAAAAGCATAGATGGCGCACTTTTCTTCTCCCACCAAGAGTTGATGGAAGGAGGATTGCTCGAAATAACGATGGGGGACAAGCCGGATTTACGTGATTAGGATTTTATTTGGTACTTGCCACTGTTCCATACCCACCAAAGTGTCCAAACCTTGCGGAAAGCCGTTGATGAAATAATCACACCGAGAACGAACGATACCGTAAGTACCGGATAATCTTCCTGAATAATCTTCTTTAGCCATTCGTATTTTTCTTTTTTTTCGGATGCCATTTTTACAAATGACAACATGAAGAATAACAGGCGTTTAAACCACTTTCAAAAAGCAAACAATCCACAAGCTATACAAAGAGACCAAAAATAGGCGGAATTATTTATTTTGAGGAATTTATTCATTTTTTAATGCTTCTTTTTCATTGAATAACTCAAAATAACGCCGCAATTCATTCTCAACCTCTTTGTTATCATTGTTCCTGTCTTTGGCTATCCGGCCTTTTTCCATCAAAATAACTCTTGATGATAAGTTGATGATATGTTCTATATTATGGCTGGAAACGAGAATTGTTGTTTTGTGTATTGTATTCAATTCTTTCAAAAGTCTTTTTAATTCGAATTGGGATGTCGGATCTAAAAAATTAAACGGTTCATCCAATATAAGGATTTCCGGGTGAATGATCATGGCTGACACAATCCCGACTTTTTGCTTATTTCCCGATGATAATTCATGAATATACTTTTCATTACCCGTAATTTCATCCGTCATCAATTTATTAAAAACAATTTTCCGTTTATCAATCTCGGCTTTAGATAAACGATATGCTTCTCCTGTAAAATACAGAAATTCTTTCGCGGTTAAAAATTCTAATAAAAAGTTAGTATCCAAATAGGAGCCTGTTACTTTTTTCCAACAATCATCCTTCGAGACTACTGTCCCGTTCAAACTTACCGTTCCTTTTGTAGCTTTGATTAAATCTAAGCACAACCGGAGTAAGGTGGTTTTTCCGGCGCCATTGTTTCCTACAACGCCCACTATTTCACCTTGATAAATATTTAGTAAGGGAATATCAACAACCGGAACGTTGTTGTATGCTTTTTTCAGATTTGTTATATTTATAGCCTTCATACTATTAATTTTTTCGTAAATTTTCCATTATCCGATATTTTCTTTGCATGAATTTTTTGTATAAATAATCAATCCAGTGGGAGTATGTCATAACCGTAATCAGGCTGATTGAAAGAATAATATAACAACCGGTTGTTGAAAAAAAGTAAATAATAGCAGCACATCCGAATAAGGAGGCGCCGGAAATAAACCCTGTCACTGTTTGTACGAATGTCTTTTCGATTTTAAAATCCGGCTGAATGGGAAACAAGTCAAACCTTTTCGCAAATAAAATATTATGCAACAGCAGTAGCGCCATCGGACCGGATGTATAGAAATACAATGATATTAAAGGCAACAAGTTTGATTTGTCATACATTGTTATGAAAATCAACAGAATTAGAAAAATAATGGTTGTTATTATAATATGTATATAAAAAGAGCTGAATAATAGCGATTTGATTGAAATGGGCTTCGTATAGATTCCATCGAAATAATTTGAACTTAAATAGATGGTAAACGGTAGCATAACAAATGTGTAAATACCCAAAAATATTCCAAATCCAATTATCTTCAGATCAAAAGTTATAAAGAATACTATTCCTGCCATTGCATAAGAAACCATTAGAATTGGAAATTTCTTAAATACACTACAACGGAAATATTTTATTAACAATATTTTGCTGAAAATATTTGATGAAATAAGTCTTGAATTAAAGTCGTAAATAGTTTTGTGAATCAATTGATTTCCCTCATATACCTGATATAGCTCCTGTTTAATTACATAAAAGTAGCCCGGAATCAAAAGCGCGGTGCCAGTCAGTAATACGACAATAGAGTAACTGTTATCAAGAAAATTTGAATACGAAAAAACAGTCGCGGTTCGATAAAACCAAACAAGAATGATGCTGTATGCAAGCACAATGCTCAAGGTCGTAATCAAAAATAACTTGTATCTGATACAGAAATATATAATTATTCTTGTCAATAGATTCAATAAAAAACCCATTAGAGATAAACAGATAAATAAAAAAACGTATGTTTTGATTGAGCTTTCAATTGTATTCGACAAAAACAGCACAGAACCAACGAGTGGAAACAAAATAAAATTGAACACGGAAAACAACTCTCTTACTAAAATATAATTTCTAATCTTGGAAACGGTTAATTTGGTAATATATGGAACCAAGGCATATTGCTTTTCTTTTTTGAAAAGAAAAATAAACAAAAAAAATGCAATAATAGCCAGTTGTTCATAAACAGATTGTGTCAAATATCTCCGGTCTATAAACTGCCATGCTATCATGCCTCCTGCAACACATCCTGAGAAGTAATAAACGCTTTTTCCTAATTGATACAACGGAAGGAAATACAAAAAAACGCCATATTTACTTTGCATCAACTTCATTTGTATTTTAAGAATCGTGTTCATGCGTTGATGTTTTTAATATGCCGACAACACACGGCCTAACTGTACCGCCATTAATCACTTCCATTTGCGTAAAATCCATCTTTTTCATTTTAATAACAATTTACAAAATTAAACATTAAATTTGATTTATAAATATTCCACGTGAAATATTGGGAGATTTGTCGTACACCCGTTCCATTACAATTTTTTATTTTTCAAAATAATTTTGTTACTACTCAGCTTCTCTCTAAATAATAATTTAACGCAAAGGGGAAGACCGAAGGTCTTTAATGTGAATAACCCCCAGTGAAGCGAAGCGACTGGGGGTAAAGAGACAGCTCTCTCTCGCCCTCAACGCCGATAGGTGTTGAACATGCTCGTTAATGAATGAATTACTTCAACCCACTTCGGGGTTGAGGGAGTGTGTGTGTCCATTACCACCCCCAGTTGCTACGCTTCACTGGGGGTTATTCATATTTAAGACCTCCGGTCTTCCCCTTTGCGTTAAATTATTATTTAGAGAGGAGCTGAGTAGTAACATAATTTTCTATTTCGAGTTTTGTTGTTTCGTTTATATTTTTTTCATCTCGAATAATACCTCCGGCTTCAAGAACAACAATCCGAGTACAAATATCCGTAACGTGTTGAATATTGTGACTTGACAATAAAATAGCAGTGCCGTATTTCTGATTATATTCCCTTAAAACCCTTTTCATTATTATTTGAGAAGAGGGGTCTAAAAAATTAAATGGCTCATCTAAGATAAGTAATCTCGGTCGAATAAGCATGGCCCCGATAATTCCTATTTTTTGTTTGTTGCCTTTGGAAAACTTATCAATGTGTTTCTTTTGATTTAAAATTTCATTATCCATAAATGGAATAAAATCGACAAGAATAGCATCAATTTCTTTTTTGCTAATACCATACAAATCGCTTATATAGTAAAAATATTCTTCCGGAGTGAGAAAATCAATTAAAAAATGCGCATCAATGAAAGCAGAAGTATATTTTTTCCAAGCATTGGATTGACTTACATTTTCATTGTCTATTAAAACAAATCCTTCATCCGCTTTTAAAAGGTCGAGGCACAAGCGAAATAAAGTTGTTTTTCCGGCGCCATTATTACCTAAAACCCCAATTAATCCACCCTCATTGATCGTTAATTGAGGAATATTTAAAACTTCTTTTTGTTCGAAACGCTTGATTAAATTTTGTATATTTAAAATCATAAAACAATTATTTTTCTCTGAAACATTCCAATCTATGATATTTACTTTTCTCAAAATTTTTACCAATTTTTCCCAACCAAATTCTGTTTGTAGCTATAAAAACAAGTCCGGTTAACGACATAGCGGTTAAAGTAATTATTTCATTGAAAAACCAATAAAATAATGACAGAAGTCCCAAAGCAACAATTACCATTAACATTGGGAAAAAATAATTACCAGCATCGAAACCTTGATAATTGGCAAAATAAGATGCTTTAATATTAAATGGCTTATATGAAAACAGCGACGAGTAAAATAACCCCCCAAAGGCAAAACCGACAGAAAATAAAAAAGCGGCGACAAGTTGCATTAATTTTATTCCTAAAAACAGACTTGGCAAAAACAGAATAAATAATACACCTGATGTAATGCAGTATAATCTATATTTTGCCTGCAATATTTTAAAAATCGACAAAGGAGCTATTACCTGTTTCTCTATAAATGAAGCATTGATGCTAAATGCCAATGTTGCAAAATTTGCAGGCAAGGTAAAGATTGCCCAAAGAAAACATTCTTTGATTACAAAACATTCCTTCAGTAAAGTTGAATCTGCTAATTGTATATAAAACATTAAGGGTAACAATAACGCAGATACGACGAAAAGTTGTCTCAATCTTTTATTTCTGACAATTAATTTCCATTCAAATAAAATTAAATTCATAAGGCAATACGATTCAATTCTTTGTACAAATTTTCTTTTAAAGTAAAAAACAAGGCTATAACCAAAGAAAGAACAGCAAAAGTAAGGATTGTAATTGCAAATATTTGGCTTAATGAATTTACAACAAGCATTATAACCATAATGAAGCCTAAACAAACGGGATAAACGACAAGGGCATAACCTCCCATCAATGCTTTTAAGAAAGCAATTAAATAATTATTCAGCAAAATAAAAAATAATAAAGTAATGGTAGTCAGAACTGTTAAAACTCCGCAATAGCACAAAATCAGGCAATAAATCAACCCGCAACCCCAAATCCAAAAACGCGGCAAATCCGATAAAATAATATACAAAATCAATGTTTTGCGTGGAATCGGCAATGTAAGATAAGGGACTATAGCTGCATCGGCATTTTTCTTTAAGAAAAACCGTAAAGAAAAATCCAAAATTATTATTGCGGGCACTAAAAAAACAGATAATGTTTCAAAATCTCCTTTTGGAACTGCAACAAACAACAATATCAAATACATTACCGAAAAAACCATCAACATAGCAGTAATAATTAAATTTCGTTTATAATCCGATTTTCGTTTTAATGAAAGATTTTTATGTTTGTTTAGTAAAAGAAAATAATAAATCATTTTACTTTTGAGAATAAATCGAAACTTGAAAGATTTAAAAGAAACAATTAGCATTCTTAGTTGCACTTGCGGCACAGCCTATTGCCGACAAAAAAGCGATGGCTCCCTTACCTGTACAACTTTTCCCTCCTTGCAAATTTTCCATTTGAGTAAAATCCATCTTTTTCATTTTAATAACAATTTACAAAATTAAACAATAGTACCTCGGCATCGGAGCATCCTTAAGTTTTTCCCGCACTCCCGGTTTAACCGGAACGGGCATCATCATTGGTGCATTTAAACCTGTCAGGTCTTCTTCAAGACCTAACAGGTTTTTTGGCGTTGCATAAGCCCTAAAATTAGCTAAAAAGAACGCAAATTATGGAAGGTGTTAGCCCTGGCTGCCTTCATTATTTTCCAATAATTTATCGTATTCCGCCGGATTATTAATGATTTCAATGGCTTTGGGCAATGCATCGTTGTACACGTCACTGTCGTTGAGATAATGGTAATAATCATTTTCTCCGAGAAGTTCGCGGATGAGATATCCTTTGACTTGAAACTGAATGAGCGGCTTGGCTTTTGGCAAGTCTTTCTGCTGTTCTTCGGTCAGTTGATAGCTTTTTTCTTTCAATTCTTCTGCTTTATCCTTTTTATATAGCTCCAATAATTCGTTGATTATCTTATCGGAAACTGTAAATGTCTTTCCAAGCGTAGCATAATCCGGATATTGTTTTTTTAAGTTATCGCGATTATCATCAATCAATTTGGTAATATACTTGTAAATTGTACCGTTTCCATATATTTCTCTATACAAGGAAGTTTTTGCGGCAAGATAATACCAACCGGTCGTATCGGTATTTATCGGAACAAAATAGTCCGGCATGATTCCGCCACCGCCATAAACGGTACGATGTGAAACTAAAGTGTTATATTTCAACGAATCAGGGAGGTGGATACTGTCGGCTGAAAGCATCTCGCCCCTATCGAAACGGACAGCAATATCCTTGTAGTAAGATTCTAATTTCCCGTTTTCATAAGGTTTTTGAATTGAACGGCCGGTGGGCGTGTAATACCGTGCAGTCGTCAAACGAATCATAGAACCATCGGGTAAGGGAACCGGTCTTTGTACCAATCCTTTACCGAAAGTTCTTCTTCCAACGATAACGCCTCTGTCCCAATCTTGTACGGCGCCGGAAACAATTTCACTGGCAGATGCCGTGTTTTCGTCAACCAAGATGATTATGCGTCCGGTCGATAAAGTTCCGTTGAATCTGGCTTTGTCGTCTTTGCGTCTTTGATGCAGGCCTTCCGTATATACAATTAATTGATTTTGTTTCAAAAATTCATTAGCAATCATAATACCGGCTTCTAAATAACCGCCGCCATTGCTTTGCAAGTCAAAAATAAGATTCTTCATCCCTTGCGCCTGTAATTGGGTTACTGCTGTTTTAAATTCATCATAAGAAGTTGCAGCAAACCGGTCTAATTTAATATATCCGGTTTCGGCATCCAACATATAATAGGCATTCAGACTGTGGAAGGGAATTTTGTCGCGAATAATTTTGAAATTCAATAGCTCCGGATTGTTTTTCCGGAGTATTTTTACATTGACGGTTGTCCCTTTCGGCCCGCGAAGACGGGACATTACATCGTTCGTTTTCATCTTAACACCTGCAATCAAGGTATCATTTACTTGAATAATCCGGTCTCCGGCGCGAATGCCGACTTTTTCGGAAGGTCCGCCCGAAACGACATCCACTATATATAAGGTGTCTGTCAACATATTGAATTGAACGCCAATCCCATCAAAATTTCCTTGCAAAGGTTCATCAGCTTCTTTCAACTCTTCGGCAGACAAGTAAGTAGAATGAGGGTCTAACTTTGCTAACACGCCGACAATTGCGTCTTCGACTAATTTACTGCTACTTACACTATCAACATACAGATTATCAATGTAATACAAGGCTGTACTAATTTTCTGGAGTTCCGGATCTAAATTTTTCTGGCCATACGTGCAGGAATGTATGCCTATCAATACGATACATACACAAACAAATTGTTTCATAAGTTTTATTATTGTAAGTTTATTTATATTCATCTATTTTCAAATTTTCGGGAATAAAATCGGCGACCGATTTCCCATAAGTTAATAATTCTCTGACAATGGAGGAACTGATATGCGTATGCTCCGGTTCCGTAAATAATACAAACGTTTCAATTCCGGCAATGCCCCGATTCACGTCGGCAATGTTTTTTTCGTATTCAAAATCATTGACCGACCGGATGCCCCGAAGAATAAATTGCGCTCCGGTTTCTTTGGCAAAATCAACCGTCAGTCCATTGTATGCTTTGACTGTAATTCGGGGATTGGGTTTAAAGAGATTGGAAATCATACTTATTCTTTGTTCCAACGAAAAAAAAGTTTTCTTTTCGAGATTGATTCCAATGGCGATAATAATTTCATCTACCAGATGCAACCCCCTTTCCACCAAAGAAAAATGTCCGATGGTAAACGGGTCGAATGTGCCCGGGAATAGCGCTATTTTTTTAGACATCTTCTTCAACAACCAAATTATTGATAATAAAAACTTGCCTTTCCATGGTGTTTTTTCCCATGTAAAATTCCAACATCTCTTTGACGGCGTCTTCTTTTCGCATACTTACCGTGTCTAATCGTAAATCCTTGCCGATAAAATGCTTAAATTCGGACGGCGAAATTTCTCCCAAACCTTTGAAGCGGGTAATTTCCGGATTCGGGCCTAATTTTTCGACGGCGTTCGAACGTTCTTCCTCGGAATAACAATAAATCGTTTCCTTTTTATTTCTTACCCTGAAAAGCGGGGTTTGAAGAATAAAAACATGGTTGTTCTTAATCAAATCCGGGAAGAATTGCAGAAAAAATGTGATAATCAACAAGCGAATGTGCATCCCGTCAACATCGGCATCGGTGGCGATAATCACTTTGTTGTAGCGTAAACCTTCCAAACCGTCTTCGATATTCAACGCAGCTTGCAACAAATTGAACTCTTCGTTTTTGTAAACAATCTGCTTGGTTTCGCCGAAAGTATTCAGCGGCTTACCGCGGAGACTGAAAACCGCCTGAAAATTCGGGTCGCGGCTTTGCGTAATCGAACCGCTGGCAGAATCTCCCTCGGTAATAAAAATACAGGTGTTCTCTAAGTTTTCTCCTTTTAAATCGCTATAATGCAAGCGGCAATCCCGCAATTTTTTATTATGGAGATTGGATTTTTTGGCCCGTTCTTTGGCTAATTTAGAAACTCCGGCAATCGCTTTCCGTTCTTTTTCCGATTCGAGTATCTTTTTCAGAAGGGTGTCGGTTATCTCCGGATTCTTATGCAAGTAATTGTCCAATTCCTTTTTGACAAAATCGCCGATAAATTTCGTTACCGTTGGCCCTCCGGGGCCGATGTCCCGCGAACCCAATTTCGTTTTTGTCTGGGATTCAAAAACCGGCTCCTCCACCTTAATGGCAACAGCGGCAATGATTCCCGAACGAATATCGGAATATTCAAAGTTCTTGGAATAATATTCCTTGATTACCCGTGAAACGGTTTCCTTGAAAGCCGAAAGATGCGTACCGCCTTGCGTGGTAAATTGCCCGTTCACAAACGAATAATATTCTTCGCCATACTGATTGGCATGTGTAATTGCAATTTCTATATCCGCCCCTTGCAAATGAATGACCGGATAGAGAAATTCATCGGTCATCTTTTCATTCAACAAATCGACCAGACCGTTTTTTGAAAAGAATTTTTTACCATTGTAATTGATAGTCAAACCGGAATTAAGGAATACATAATTCTTTAATAAGGGTTCAACAAATTCATCCCTGTAGTGGTAATCCTTAAAAATTTCTTCGTCGGGAATGAAATTGACCAAGGTGCCGTTGGCTTGATCGGTGGAAGTAATGGGCGCATCTTCAATAACGTGCGCTTGATTGTATTCGACGGCTTTGGTTTCTCTTTCCCTAAAACTTTGAACCAGCATATAGGAAGAAAGCGCATTGACCGCTTTAATCCCGACACCGTTTAATCCCACGGATTTTTTGAAAGCCTTGGAATCGTATTTGCCACCCGTGTTCATTTTGGAAGAAACATCGACCACTTTGCCGAGAGGAATCCCGCGACCATAATCGCGAACGGTTACTACTCCTTCTTCGATGGTAATGTCGATGGATTTACCGAAGCCCATCATGTATTCGTCGATGGCATTGTCGAGCACTTCTTTCAGCAACACGTAAATACCGTCGTCCACATAGGTTCCGTCGCCGATTTTGCCGATATACATTCCCGGCCGCCGCCGGATATGCTCCCACCATTCAAGTGTTTGTATGTTGCCCTCTCCGTATTCAACCGCTTGATTTGTATTGTTTATATTTATTTCGTTCATAAAAAATTAGTTCATCTTCTACTTTAATAATTTAATAAATGCGCGCCGGGTTTTATGGTGTTTTGCCTCAAAATCTTCCCATTGCGATTGCATTTTGTGGTTGATTTCCAATTCGGGATTGCTTTCGGCGTATTTATATCCGATTCTATCAAAAATAGGTATCAAATCATAAAAAAGTAAAGCGTTTACGCCCTTGTTCTGGTATTCCGGAAGAACGCCCATAATGTATAAATCCACGATGTCGTTTTTGGTATAGAGCGCTTTCAATAAATAAATCCAACCGAAGGGAAACAAGCGCCCTTTGGCTTTTTGCAGCGCCTTCGACAGAGAAGGCAAAGTAATCGCCAGCCCCACCACGGCGTCGTCCGCTTCCCGAATAATCAATGTTACTAACTCCAAACGAAGCATCGGAATATACATTTTGATATAATAATCGATTTGTTTTTCCGACAATTCGGAATAACCGTACAAGGGTTTATAGGCTTCGTTCCACAACAGGAATATTCTTTTTGCATACGGCCAAATTTCCCGTATTTTTTTGAATTTCTTTACTTTAAGTCCGTGTCTTTTCAAAACGATTTCTGAAATACGGCGGTGTTTTTCGGGAATGGTTTTGGGAATCCGGATTTGAAATTCATTCCAATCCTGTTCCTTGGCATATCCCAATTTTTCGATATGGTCTTTATAGTATGGGTAACTATAAACTGTAGCCATGGTTCCCAGCTGGTCGAATCCCCAAACCAACAAACCTTCGTGGTCTAAGTCGGTAAAGCCCAAAGGCCCTTGCATCCCGTTCATGCCTTTTGCGAGCGCCCATTTTTCGATCGCTTCAAACAAGGCGGAGGATACTTCTTCATCGTCGATAAAATCGACAAAACTGAAACGTCCGTATTTCTGTTTCCATGTTTCATTCGCTTTGTGATTGATAATTCCGGCAATCCTGCCTGCGATTTTATCTTCTTTATAGGCTAAAAAATAGATAGATTCACAAAAATCGAAAGCCGGATTTTTATCCGCGCTCAAAGTCATTAATTCATCATCTATCAAACCGGGCACATGGTAAGGATTTCCCGCATATAACTTAATATTGAACTCAACAAATTTTTTCAAATCCGATTTGTTCTTAACTTCTACTATTTTAACGGCCATTTATCTTATAAGTGTTAGATGTTCATTTGTAACGTGCAAAGATACATTCTTTTTTTTATTTTATTGCAAAAAAAATGGTTAGAGGAGATTTTTTCTTGCTTGCAGCCTTGTCCCGATTGGGATAGTTATTACTTTCAGATATTCAATCCAGTTGTGATTATTACATTGATTGAAATTTGGTTACTACTCAACTCGGGTCAGCAGTAAAAACAGGTGTTTGTGCGAAAAGGCGCATAGCGCCAACACCTGTTTTTACTGCTGACCCGAGCTGAGTAGTAACGAAATTTGTCGTACACCCAAATATTATGACTATACATGTATTTTCCTGTTTTACCAGGATGTCTTTTTTACGCCCTATTGGTGTACCGTCTTATTCTTTAAACTCCTCCTGCTTGAATGCAGGAGGAGGAATAGATAACTTGTCAAATAATCCGGATTTATTTCGCTATACAACGAACAGAGTAGCCATAATAAGGAGTGACGTTGTCGTCCGTAGAAGGACCTTCTTCGTTTTCGTATATAGACAGTCTGCCCGTTCGTGCGGTGTTGATTCTATGACTGCTCCAGTAGAATCCGGCTTTGTTTCGGAGGCCGCCAAGTCCGCCCCAATCGGCGAAATGGCCGGCAGCCGGCAAGTACAGCCCGGGCCCGAAGAAACGTCCACTACTAAAGTTGGTCTCGTCTTCGTTCCAAGAAGCACCGGGTGGATCTGTTCGAGGATTTAGTCTTAGGCTGTTATCGATATCTTCTTCGATAACACCCGCCCATTCTGTTAGTGTTGGCACACGATATCCTTCAGGACAAGGATCATTTTCCGTTTTTGAATCTTCTGACCATAATCCGTAAACTATCCCGCTATAAATCCAACCGGTGGGGATAGCTGAGAACGGAGTTTCGACGGTAGCTATAGGGTCTTTTTGTCCCCACTGGTAGTAATCTCCATTCAGTCCTTTAGCAGGAGTGAATGGGTCGGAATTCTGGTCCGCGCCCATATTGTGGCACATAAATTCTTTCCACACGCCGGCGGCTACATAAGCCCCGCAACAAACGCAATCCTGTATTTTTACCAACAACGGAACACCTACTTCTTTTGCACCGTCGTGATAAATAGCGTAGATGGTTACATGAGCGGCCTCGTCGCGGGTACGTTCGTAGATTCTACCAAATACATCACTCAAATCAGTCGCGTAATTTACAGTCAGTTCGATTTTTTCATTATGGATTATCGCACCCGATTTACCGCCCGAATAAGAGGCGACACAACCTACGGGGTCCTCAATCTGGAAATGCAGGTCGTTTATTGTTCCGCTATTCGGTGCGGTAAAGGTGTAGATTACAGGAGGCAGGGTCGCAAAATCGACCGCGAGAGATGTCCGGGATGCCTGTGTACCGCATCCGTCTTCCCAATTCGACTTGTTTATGTCAAAGCAGGTTTTTCCGGAGAGCGTACCTGGTCCGAGAGGAATACTTAGGGGGGCAGTTACCGTAACGGTATAGATGCTTGTCCGCACCAAATTGCTGGTACAGTCCGCGTTTGTCATCTCACAGAAATAATAATATGTACCGGCGGTTTGACTGTCCGTCAGGGTATTGGATGTCTCGCCTGTCAGTTCAGTCGCAGCGGCATAGTCTTTCGTATTATTTCTGTACCACTGGTAAGCGGTCTGCGGCGAACCCGATGTATAGTCCACCGATACCGGTCCCAGCTTAAAGATCGCTCCTGCTGCGGCAGGGACAGGCGGCTGGTCTCCTGAAGGAATCACGGTGCCCGGGATGGGTTCGGCACAAGTCTGGTCACAGAGTAAAATCCATTTCTGTGTGTTCCAGCATTCCATACAGTCGGTGTCGATATTGTAGATGACAAGCCCCCGAGCCTTCTCCTGCTGGTCGGGAGTGATGAGGCTGCCGCCCGAGGGGTCGGCAGGATTAGTTACGGTGTTTCCTAAAAAATATTCGCTCCAGGCGTTACGCTGAGCGGTAGTCAACTGCGGCAGGCGAAGCCCCTTGCTGTCGCTCGTCAGTTCGAGAACCGAAAAATCATGCGGGGTCTGGTTTGACCCGATGGTTACCTGGGCTTGCAGGCAATGGACGGAGAAAAGCAGCAGGACTGCCGGTAAAAGTCTCTTAAGTCTGTTTCTTGTTATTGTCATAATTTTTATCAGTTTTATTAATTTATTAATGTGCAGTTTTACTGTAAATCATTTATGATAGTTTTTGAAATCGGCACAAAGATATGTGATTTATTTTAAATAAACAATTTTTGCAAATGAAAAATTTTGATTTGCATTTTATGTTGTTTGGGGTGGGTGGGGTTGCAGATTTATCCTGCTGAGGGCAAACGCATCTAAATAACCCCCAGTCGCTTCGCTTCACTGGGGGTTATTCATATTCAAGCCCTGCGGGCTTCGTTAACACAAATTAAGATGCGTTTGCCCGAAAATGAACCAATTATTTTTCAAGATATTTTTTAAATTATTCATATCGTTTCCTATTAAAAATTTCTGCAAAGGTACTGTTTATTTTCCAATAAAATATATTTCCAATGGAAATAATTAAAAAAATATTTTCAGAGTGAACGATTTCTACCCTGCATCGTTTTTTGCTGCCCGAAGTATCGTGAAAAAAAATTGTAATCCGATAAAAATCAACTATCTTTGTGCTTTGAAAATACAGACAAAAATAAACGGTATGAATAAAATAATTACAGACAAAATAAACGAAATTCAACGTTTATGCAAAGAATATCGTATCAAGACTTTATACGTTTTTGGTTCTGCCTGTTCCGACAGATTTCGTAGCGACAGCGATATAGATTTTCTTATATCGTTCGACCAGAATCTTGGTATAGACGAGTATTCTGAAAATTATTTTGCATTGCATTATAAACTGCGAGCGTTGTTTGGCAGAGAAATTGATATTGTTACCGAAAATTCGCTTTCAAATCCATATTTTATAAAAAGTGTGGAACAAACCAAACAACTGATTTATGGAACTAAAAATTAAAAAATACTTGTTTGATATTCAAGTGTCTATAAACTCTATCAATGAATATCTTGGTATAAAAAGAGATTTTTTTGCTTATACGCAAAACAAATTGTTACGCCGCGGAATAGAACGCGAACTCGAAATAATCGGCGAAGCCGCTAACCGGATTCTGCAAATAGACGACAATATTGCTATAGATAACGCCCGCAAAATAGTTGTATTAAAAATCCCGTAAGAGCTTGAATATGAATAACCCCCAGTGAAGCGAAGCGACTGGGGGTACAAGAGAATATCTATCCCACCATCATTGTACCCCCCAGTCGCTTCGCTTTACTGGGGGTTATTCATATTCAAGCCCTGCGGGCTTCGTTAACACAAATTTAGATGCGTTTGCCCTTCGTAAATTCATTGATTTAAATTCTTTCCATGGATATGAAAATGGGTCGTATATTAATGTTGTATTGGAACAAAAAACACAAAAGAAAAACCATTTTCAGTAAAGAAATCTCATTTAATTCAACTATTTTTGCATTTATTTTTTGAAACAATAATCATGAAACATACATGTTTAGTAAACGCCATAGAGAATGAAAATTCTCAAATTGGCAAATTTTCAAATTAATCACATGAAAAAAATAATTCTGCTATTATTCGTTTGCGTGTCATTCCATGGAAATGCGTTAGACCGCTTGTCCGTAAAAAACATCCTGCAGAAAACCGTCGATTGGCAGATCAAAAATTTCCACTATTCCGACAGCGGAAGCGCCGGACACCTGCACGACTACGGAATCAATGCATGGACCAATGCGGTACTATATACAGGAATGACCGAATGGCTCGAAATAGCCGGCGAGAATAATGCCGCACACGAATGGCTGCTCAACATCGGAGAAAAAAGTCGCTGGGCGATTGCCGAAAATTTTACCCAAACCCGCTACGGATTATATCACGCAGATGAACTTTGCATCGGACAGTTTTTCCTTGAAATGCACAGCCGATACAAGGATGAAAAGATGCCGGAATCCACCAAAAATCGCTTGGATTGGATAATCGCTAATCCGCCGGATACAAGCCGGATTGCTGCGAACAAACAATCATGGACTTGGTGCGACGCTTTGTTTATGGCGCCGCCGGTCTATGCGCGCATGGCGTCATTGACACAAAACGATAAATACCTCCAATTCATGGATAAACAATTTAAAAGCGCTTATCGCCATTTATACGATAAGGAAGAAAAACTGTTTTTCCGCGACGGCACTTATTTTGATAAACGGGAAGAAAACGGACAAAAAGTATTCTGGGGCAGAGGCAACGGCTGGGTAGCCGCCGGATTGGTAAACATCCTGAAACAGTTACCTTCAAATTCGCCTTACCGCCCTTTTTATGAAAATCTGTTTCAGGAATTTGTCCCACGATTGGTTTCGTTACAAGATAAATCCGGTTATTGGCACGCCAGCTTGTTAGACCCGGATAGTTATCCTTCGCCTGAAATCAGCGCCACCGCTCTGATTACTTACGCTTTAACTTATGGCGTAAACAGCGGATTATTAGACAAAAACGAATTTTTACCGGCTATTCTTCAATCGTGGAAAGCCTTATCAAACGCTGTCGATGAAACAGGTAAAATAGGCTGGATACAACCGATAGGCGCCGACCCCCGCAAGGTTACAGCCGATATGACAGCCGTTTATGGCGTTGGCGCTTTTTTGATGGCCGGATATGAAATTTACAAATTAGCAGAATAAAAATATGAAAACAAAAATCTTGTGCTTATTAAT
Organism: Bacteroidia bacterium; assembly: GCA_025999935.1. Lineage (GTDB taxonomy): Bacteria > Bacteroidota > Bacteroidia > Bacteroidales > Azobacteroidaceae > Azobacteroides. Next base: position 21,292 of record BNXY01000012.1, read on the forward strand.
TGGTATCACATTCATTTCCCAAATGCAAGGCAGGGATATAAAACCGTTCAATGACGGATGGTCGTTCAAAAAACCGGAAAACCTGCCCCAAACGCTGAACGAAAATTGGAAACCGGTCACAATTCCCCATACTTGGAATGCCGAAGACATGCAAGTCAAAAAGAATATTTTTTATGCCGGAGAAGCCTATTACAAAAAGACGTATCGTCCGGATAAATCCCTCGCCGACAAACGTGTTTTCCTCCGTTTTGAGGGAGTAGCCGCTACCGCTAAACTGTATGTCAACGGCGAATTTGCCGGTGGACACGAGGGTGGTTATGCCGCTTTCGCGATTGAATTGACTAAGCTTTTGAAATACGGAGAAACCAACGAACTCCTGATGAAAGTCGATAACGCTCCCAATCCGGAAGTTATCCCCATCAATCACACCCTGTTCGGCGTATATGGCGGGATTTACCGTCCGGTGGAACTCATTGTAACCGAAAAAATAAATATTGCCGTAACCGATTATGCCTCTCCCGGCGTTTACCTCACGCAGCAAAATGTAACCAAGCAATCGGCCGATGTGAGCGTGAAAATCAAATTGGAGAACAAAAGAAAAGAAGCCGAAACGGTAAAAATCCGAACCACCATTTATGAAACCAACGGAAACATCAAAACCCAAAAAGAAACATCCGTAAAAGTATTGCCGCAAGGCAGACAGGTATTTACCCAAGAGTTAGCGGTTAAAAAACCGCATCTGTGGCAAGGCTTGGAAGACCCGTACTTATACAAAACCGTGGTACAAATCGAATTGAAAGGACAAATAATCGACGAAATTGTTCAACCCTTGGGATTAAGACATTTTGAGTTGAGAGCCGGCGACGGCATGTACCTCAACGGAAAAAAAACGCCGATGTATGGCGTTTGCCGCCACCAGGACTGGTGGCAGTACGGTACCGCATTGAGCAATGAACAACACGACGCCGATTTGGCGATTATCAAAGAAATAGGTGCGACCACCATTCGTTTTGCACACTACCAACAAGCCGAACGCATTTATGCCAAATGCGACAGTATCGGCTTCATCATCTGGGCGGAAATCCCCTTCGTCAACCGGGTTTCGACCCAAGAATCGGGCAATGCCAAACAACAGCTTACCGAACTGATTCGTCAAAACTACAACCATCCGTCTATCTATGTATGGGGATTGCATAATGAAGTCTATACACCTTATAATTACACCGTTGCATTAACCACCGAATTAAACGATCTGGCAAAATCCGAAGACCGCCACCGCTACACTGTATCCGTCAACGGCTACAAAGTGGTTGACCAAGCATCCAATCTGAATGCGGATATTCAAGGAATTAACCAATATTTCGGCTGGTACGGCGGAGAAATCAAAGATGTGGAAGGCTGGGCAACCGGTATAGAAAAAAACTTCCCCGACTACAAAGTCATCTTTTCCGAATACGGCGCGGAAGCCAATATCGACCAGCAGGAAGAAGTGGTAGGAGAATTTGGCCGTTATTTTTCCCAATTCTATCCCGAAACATTTGCAACCAAATATCATGAGATTCATTGGGGCGTGATTTCCAAACATCCCATCCTGCTCGCTTCCTACGTCTGGAATACTTTCGATTTTGCCACTCCCGTCAACACACAGGGCGGCGTGGAAGCCCGCAACATGAAAGGTTTGGTTACTTTCGACCGGAAAACGAAGAAAGATCCATTCTATTGGTATAAAGCCAATTGGAGCAAAGAGCCGGTACTTTATCTGACACAACGCCGTGCAACGGAAAGGGAAAATGAAATTACGCCGGTAACGGTTTATTCCAATCTCGGCGCTCCGCAATTGTTTGTAAATAACGTGGAAATAAAAGATTATTCCAAAGGAACAACCAATGTGCACTATATTTTCAACAACGTGAAACTGAAAGATGGCGAAAACACCATCGAAACAAAAATCACGCACAACGGCCAAGTGATTGAAGATAAAATCAAGTGGAATTATTCAGCGAAAAACAAACAATCGGGAGATGGTTCCACACCCGTAAAGCGGACGGAAGAACACGTAGGACTTTGAGAGTTAAGAGTTAAGAATTATAAATTATGAACACATGAAACCATTTATCATTTTATTTTTGTCGGCGCTAATGACGTTGCCGACGACCGCGCAGACACCCGCCAAAGAACGTATTACATTGCAACACGGCTCACATGGCGGCAAACGAACCGACGCCGAAATGCAACGCTGGCGCGAGTACGGAATCGGACAATTTATCCACTGGGGCGTTTATGCCATTCCCGGCGGACAATGGAACGGTAAAACCTCAACCGGCGCTGCCGAATGGTTTCGCTCTTCCGGACTGATTTCCAAAGAGGAATACGACAATCTCTACAAACAATTCAACCCGACGGATTTCGATGCAAAAAAATGGGCGAAACAAGCCAAACAAATGGGCGCACGCTACATGATTTTCACCACGAAACACCACGACGGATTTTGTATGTGGCCCAGTAAATATACTGATTACACCATCGCCCACACACCTTATAAAAAGGATATTGTAAAAGAATTGGTCGATGCCTACACCGCCGAAGAAATTGATGTTTACCTCTATTTTTCCATCATCGACTGGAATCATCCGGGCTATCAGTCTGCTCCTGCCGGAAACGATAAAGATAAAGCCCGTTACGAAAAATTCAAGGCATTTACCCGCAATCAATTGATTGAACTGCTTACCAACTATCCGGCAACCAAAGGACTTTGGTTTGACGGCTCATGGGATAAGGCTTGGATAGAAGAATCCGCTTGGGTGGACGATTTGGGCGAAGAATTGCGTGCCATGCATCCGGGTCTGATTATCGGAAGTCGTTTCCGTGCAGATGAAAAAGGCAATCGCCACGTCGATGCCAACGGCGAACTGATTGATGATTACGACCAGCGATTCGAACGCAACCTCCCTGCCGATTTGAAAGAAGTAGGCGGAAACGACTGGGATTGCGCCATGACGATTCCCGAAAACCAATGGGGATACCATCGCGACTGGTCGCTGAGTTACGTAAAAACACCCTACGATTTGATAGAGATGGCAGTAAAAGCCAATTCACTCGACGGGAATTTCGTAATCAACTTTGGACCCGACGGAAAAGGCAACATTCGCAAAGAAGAAACAGACATAGCCAAAGGCATCGGCGACTGGACGGCAGTCAACGGCGCAGCCATTTACGGAACGCATCATTCCCTATTGGAAAAACAGGATTGGGGCTACTCCACCCAAAAAGACAGCGCCATTTATCTGTCCGTATTCAATAAGCCTATGAACAATTTGCTAAGGGTAAAACTGCCCAAAAGTAAAAACCCAAACAGGATTTACGTCATCGAAAAAGCCCGGTTTCTATCAACAAAAGAACCGGCGCAAATCAATGGCAACGGAAAAGCCGGCACCTATTACCGGGACAAAACCGGCGCATCTTATTACGACCTGATTATTCCCGAAAAAATTCAGCAGACCAATCAACCGTTCGTAATCGTTATTCAATTAAAAGAAATAGACAAAAAAGATCAGGATGCTTATCAGCAGGCAATTACATAAATAATAAATACTTATGGTTCAATTTGATAGCATCGACTTTTCATCCCCTATCAGGTAATTAATCATATTTCCATATTGGCTATATGGCCCTCTGTCGGAATGATATAACCGTTTAGTTGCAACAAATTATCTCTGATTTCCATATTTTTCGACCCATCCATCAAAACATCCAGTCCGATTCCGTTCAGGTCGTTTCCTTCAACCAAGTTGCCGGTTATGCTAATGTGTTCACATTCTGCGCACCGGATACCCGACAGGGCATTTCGGGCAGCTTCATTTCCGACAACGGAAATATTGCGGCAAAAAGTCATGTCAATACCGCTTCCCCAAGGCGAGGTATCAAAGCGGCTGTTCCTGATTTCTCCGTCCGAAACATGTGTCAGCAGCAGGTTGTGATGGAAACCGGCGCCCGGTACAATGCTTGCCCCGTTGTCGCTGAAATCGCAGTTGATGACTTTCACTCCACTCGCTCCTTTGACCGACACTCCGCTTTTGGTACAGTTTTGAACCGTCAGGTTTTCGAAACGGATATTTTTCATTTCTCCGTCTTTATCGGCGGAAAACAGGATGCCTTCACGGCTTGGAGCGCTCATGTAGGAGCGGTTTCTGCGGTCGTGGTTCGGGTCGTCGTTTGTTTTTACGCTGACGGCGCCTTCAATCAGGAGGTCGCGAACGACAACATCATGCAAGTCCTTGTCAATATTGATGATGGTTGCCATCCTTTGTTCGGGACTCAGAAAAAGAATGGTTTCCTTGCCCTTGCCTGCAAGCGTAACTCCACTTTTCATTTTCAAAGGCTCTTTCAAGGTGTGAACGCCTTTTTCAAGCACTACGAATTTGTTTTTATCAATCGCTTCCTGAATGGATTCTCCCGGACGAACAAGGATTGCTCCTTCGGAAGAAGTTAATGTAGAGACAGTTAATGCTCCTGTTTCCATGGGGGATTTTGCTTTGGGATCGGGTTGAACGCTTTGTTTGACCGCCGTTGGAATATAGTTTAAGGGAGCGCGCAAAGCCGTCAGCAGTGCAACCGATGATTTCGGGCGGGTATGTTTTTCGATAGCCGCCTTTGTATAAGGCAATTCTATTCCCTTGACCGTTTGATAATGGTTAAAAATGGATTCGTAAATATCCCTAAAGCGGTCTTTCTCCCTTTCGGACAGCACGCCAAAAACCGGAATTTCCCCGCCAAGCAAGTATTTTGTTGTATATTCAAATCCCAAAGCCAGACGGTCGCCGGCAACGCGGTACAAGTCAATTCCTTGTGTACATGCTACTTGAGCCGCTTTGGCAAATTCGCCGATTCCGAGTTGTACATGTCCCCAGTCGCGGGTGGTTTCCTGACATTGACCGTTGGGATAAATGTATTTCGTAATGCCGGAATTGCCGGTTCCATGGTAAAACCGTTCCAGTCCGCGGTTGAATATTTCCGGATTATCGGTATAAACGCCGATACACAACATCGTATGGATAATCGAAGCGTCCCAGTTTCCATTGGCTTCCGTAAAGAAATCCTTGATAGTCGGATAAAAAACGGTCAATACAAGACGTTCAAATTGTTCCCTGTCTTTTTCCGCCCATCCCGAATCCGTATGCTTGAGAATTTCCGCAGCATTCAGAAACGGCGGGGCGAACAATCCGACGTTCAGTTTGGCATTGTTGGCGTCGAAATCCCATAAACGGTACGACCAGGCGTTCAAAATCTCAATTGCCTTGTCGGCATAGCGTTTATCTTCCGTAATATACCACATCAAGGCGTGATTGTAAGCGGCGTCGGAGCTTCGTTCGTACTCTCGTCCGCCAATGCTGTTGGCTCCATAAGGCCCGACGGAAATATGGGTAAACGGAACCGGTTTGAAATCAAGGGAAGCTGCTTTTTTTAGATTTTCGAAAGCTGTTTTCCAAGGTTCTTTTCCCGCTTGCACCTGCTGTTTCATATAGGCCAAGTCTTCGCCGGTTTGCGACATTCCGGGATGCACAAAGGGCTTTGCGGCAAGGGTTTCATCTCCTCCATCGCGGGGCCGGAGAATGGGTTCTTTTCCGTACTTGTAATTCGGGTTTTTTCCCATCGTGAATTTCAAAACGCTTCCGTTCAGAATATCTTTGTGAGAAATGAAGGTAAAAGGATAATTTTTCCCGTTTAATTCAACTGATTGAATATAAATGTTTTCCGAAGAATTATTTACGGTTTCAACCGTAAATTCCTTTCCGTTTTCGAGGTGAATAACCGCCTTGTCGAAAAGCGGACTGCCGAAAACATAGTCGCCCGAAGCGGTCAGTACCGGATAAAAACCCAATGAAGAAAGGACATACCATGCCGACATTTGCCCGCAGTCTTCATTTCCGATAATCCCGTCCGGTTGGTCGTGATAAAATTCCTTCATGATTTTGCGCGCCAAACGGGCTGTTTTCCATTGCTGGCCGGCGTAAGCGTACATATAGGCAATATGATGGCTCGGTTCGTTGCCGTGAGCGTATTGACCGATTTCTCCTGTCAGGTCAACCAGTACATCGGGGTCATCGGGGTCGGAATGGAGGGAGAAAAATTGGTCTAAACGGTCGATGAAAGCGGCTTCTCCGCCCAAAAGTTCAATCAATCCGTTCACATCCTGGGGAACAAGCCAGAGGTATTGCCAAGCGTTTCCTTCCGCATAATCGGTGGCATAAGGACGTTTCGATTTGAGCGGGTCAAAAACAGGATTCCATGAGCCGTCAGCCATTTTCCCACGGGGAAATCCGGATTCCTTATCGTAGTATAGCTTATAATTTTCAGCCCTCTTCTTGAAATATTCATAATCGGCTGTTTTTCCTAACTTTTTAGCCATCAAAGCGATACAAGCGTCGCCGATTGCGTATTCCAAGGCGCTTGCCACAGGACGGTTTTTCATTACATCGGAAGGAATGGGTTTTAAATCCCGCACGTAATCCAATCCTCTCAAATCGCTCATTGCCGTGGTTTTCAAAGCGTTATACGCTTTTTCCGCATCAAAACCCTTGATTCCTTTTATACAGGCTTCGGCAATTACCTGAAAACTGCTTATTCCTACCATTGTGCCTGTATCATAGCTTCTCAAATGCCAGATAGGAAGTGCGCCCGTTTGGTCGAAAATCGCCAGCATACTGTTGACAAAATCGCTCACCTTATCGGGATTCGTGAGCGTAAACAGCGGATGAGCAGCACGATAAGTATCCCAAAGCGAGAAAATCGTATAATTATCAAAAGAGGCATTCTTATAAACTTTCCAATCGGAACCCATATAGTCGCCATTATGGTCGTTAAACAGCGAAGGATGCGTCATGGCGTGATACAGGGACGTATAAAAAATACGCTTGTCGGCTTCATTCTTTGTTTCAATTTCAATTTTAGCCAATTCCTTTTCCCATAAGTCAAGCGCGCGGTTTTTGACTTTATCGAAATCCCAATCGGGAATTTCGGCTTTGATGTTTGCAAGCGCATTTTCGGCGCTGACCGGCGAAATGCCGACTTTCAGCAATACTTTTTCCGGTGATTTTTTGAAGGAAATCAATCCTTTCAATGAGGCGCCGGTTGCTTTTTTCCCTGCAATCAATGTTGTATTGTCATAAATGGCAAAATCGGTAACGGGGACTGATGATTTTATCGCAAAAAACACTTTTTGTTTTTTCGCCCAGCCTTCCGAACTGCGGTAGCCTTTCAGGGTATATTTATCGACTATTTCAAGATAAGTATCTGTCGATTTGTCGTTCAAACCTTCTTTTAAGTCAATGATGATGCGGGCGTTTTCGCCTTGCGGAAAAGTATATTGATGAAATCCGACACGCTCGCTTGCCGTGAGTTGTACGTCAATATTGTAATCATCCAATTTTACACTGTAATAGCCCGGTTTTGCCATTTCATTTTTATGTGAAAATTTAGAAGCGTAACCGCTGTAACGTTCGATTTCCTTGCCTTTGTCCAATTTCACATCGCCCATATACGGCATAATCAACACATCGCCCAAATCGCCGATACCTGTTCCGCTGAGATGCAGTTGCGGAAATCCGATGATTACACTGTCCCGGTAATTATATCCCGAACACCAATCCCAACCTTTGAAAAAATTGGAAGGACCAACTTGCACTGCCCCAAAAGGAACATGGGCGCCGACAAAAACATGACCGTGTCCACCTGAGCCGATGAAGGGGTCAACGTAACCGGTAACTTTCCGGGTTTGAGCCGAGAGACCGGACAAAACCGAAATGAAGCATAAAATGCTTATAATTAGTTGTTTATTCATTATATATATATTTTATAAACGTATCTCCCTTTCCAAACGAATATCGTCAGAAGACGCTCCCGCCATGAAGCGAAAAACACCCGACGGAACAACGAATTTAGCTTTTCCCTCATCCCAATACCGAAGTTGTTCCTTCGGCAATACGATTTCAATCTTTTCGGTCGCTCCTTTTTTAATGAAAACCCTCTTAAAACCTTTCAATTGTTTGACGGGAAGAGAAATATTCATGTCCGGCAGTTTTACGTACAATTGCGTTACTTCGCTTCCGTCTCTTTTTCCGGTGTTTTTTACATCGAAACTGACCCGGATAGAGTCATTCTTTTCATTGATTTTCAGATTCTTGTATTCAAAAGCCGTATAACTCAATCCATAACCGAAAGGATAGAGCGGTTTTCCTTTGAAATACTGATAGGTACGTCCTTTGGTAATATCGTAATCATCAAACGGAGGCAATTCGTCCAAGCTGTTATAATAGGTCAACGGCAATCTTCCCGCCGGATTGTAGTCGCCGAACAGCACTTCCGCAACAGCCGTTCCACCCTGTTCACCGGGATACCAGGCATTGACGATGGCGGGAATATTTTCGTTTATCCAGTCAATCGCTAACGAACTTCCGGCTACAAGCACCACAATGGTATTCGGATTTGCCTTGTATATTTCACGGATAAATTCTTCCTGGTCTTTCGGCAAATGAATATCGTCCCGGTCTTTTCCTTCGCGTTCAATGCTTTTATTGATTCCCAGCACGGCAACTGCCAAATCGCATTCGCGAACTGCTTTTCCCGCTTCTCCATATAAATCCAAGCGGCTTTTTTTGTCTGTGGACGGGATTCGCCACGACAAACGGGCCATCGCGTCGTCGCGGTTGTCGTAATATTCGGCTTGCAGCAGATAGTCTTTACCGGCTTCCATTTCAATACGAGCCGTATCGGTACGGATACTGTGTCCCGCCCATGCGTCGATTATTTTTTCTCCGTTGATATACAAACGGCAACCATCGTCGGAAGTAAATGCAAAAGTGTAAGTCCCCGATACGGTCGGTCGCAAATTCCCTTTCCATCGAATAGATATAGGCGGTTTAGGTAAAAAGGGGTCGGGCGCCTGATTGGCGGGTTCGTAATTAATCCATTCGTCGGTTCTCCTTTTAGGCTCGCCTTCCAGATTCCTGTTGGAAAAATATTCGGTTTGCAAGCCTTCGGGATAATAAGCCGGCGAAATCATCTCGTAACCGTCCGAAGCCGATACCCAAGGGGCATATACAATCTTTACCCGGTCGCCTGCTTTTTCCCGGATACCGGACAGGATGGATACCGGCTGATTGACGGGGTATCCGCTGTAATCGCCAAATTCGCAGTTGGCGGCATTGATGCCTACCACCGCGATGGATTTCACTTTTTTCAGGTCAAGCGGCAAGCGGTTGTTTTTGTTCTTGAGTAAGACAATACTTTGGCGGGCTGCTTCCAATGCCAACTCCTTATGTTCCGGCGAGCCTACCGTCGAGGGCGGCAATTGATTGTAGGGATTATGGTCGGGACGGTCAAAAAGTCCCAAACGCATCCTTGCCCTCAACACATGATATGCGGCGGAATCAATATCGGCATCCGATACCATTTTCTGTCGGTAAGCATTGAGTAGCGGCTTGATATAGACATCGTCGCCACATTCCAAATCCAATCCGGCTTTAATAGATAAAGTGGCGGCGGCTTCTTTTGTTTTGACGTATTTATGTCCGCTAACGAGTAAAGAAGGCCCTCCGCAATCGGAAACCACATATCCGTCGAACCCCCAGTCTTCGCGCAAAACTTTTTGTATCAGCCATGGATTGGCGGTGCAAGGCACATTGTTGATGGCGTTGTAAGCCGTCATGAAAGAAGCCGCCCTCCCTTCCCTGACACATTGCTCAAATGCCGGAAAATAATACTCGCGCAATAATCTTTCGGCAACTTGGGGATTTGCTTCAAAGCGGTTGTGTTCTTCGTTATTGACGGCAAAATGTTTGGGTGTTGAAACAACTTTAAGGTATTTCGGATTATTGCCCTGAAGCCCTTTCACAAAAGCGGCTCCCAATACGCCTGACAGGTAAGGGTCTTCGCCGTAAGTTTCCGGCGTTCGTCCCCAACGCGGGTCGCGCGCCATATTGACGGTAGGCGACCAGAAAGTGAGCAAATCGCTGAACTGCGCAGTTTGTTTTTTCCCCTGCTCCAGTTCATTCCAGCGGGCGCGGGCTTCATCTGAAATAGCAGTGGCTACGCGGTAATGCAAATCGTAATTCCACATCGCCGCCAGTCCGATGGCTTGCGGGAATACGGTGAAATTTCCGGGACGGACAACGCCATGCAAAGCTTCGTTGCCATGATAGTATTTATCAATTTCCAACCGGTTGATTTCGGGTGAAGTTGCCCGCAGGAGTCCTATCTTTTCTTCGACTGTAAGTCGCGACAGCAAATCCGTTATGCGGTCGTGAAGCGGCGCTTCTTCATTGCGGAAAAGTTCCTTTTCCTGGGCTTGCAAGGCTGGAATAGACAGCAGGAAAGCCAATAATACGATGTAATTCAGAAATTTCATGTGATTAATTTGTTTTTTTTAATTACCAATTATCTGTACGAAAAGGAGTAACCGGAATGCCATAGATGCTGAAAAGGCTTGCTTCCACAAAATTTTTGTAAGCATACCTTACGGCAACCGGATTCGGGACGTCTCCACAGGTTACAACAAGCCTTGCCGTTTTGGTTTCTATTTCGGCTTTTGCCGGATGAAAAACCTTATCTTCTCCGGCAATTTCAAAGCCTTTCAGGTCAGTCCACATGGGACAAATTCCTCCGGGTGCATTGTTGAAGTCTATATAAATCCTACTATCGACCTTTTCCATTGATTTATATTCCGGCGACAAATAGCCAAAACCCGATTTACCGTAAGTTTTTGCCAACGCCCAATAAGCAAGCCTGTTGCCTACCGTTTCCTTATCCATCGGATGGATGAAGACAGGGTGTCCGATGTCCATCGTCAACGCCATTCCGGAATTGGGAATATCTTTCATGTTCTTAAACTGCACATCCCTGAAACGGGCTGCGGATGTGCCGTCGGCTCCTTCGTAGTTGAACGGCGCTATCTGCACGAAATAAAAAGGAAATTCGCCGACTCCCCATTTTTGCCGCAAATCTTTCACAAAAGCAGGCATCAGTGCTGCGTATTGGTCTGCATTGTCGCGGTTGCTCTCGCCTTGATACCACAAAAATCCCTTAATCGTAAAGTTTATAACCGGCGCTATTTTGGCATTGTATAAAACACAGGGTGTAGCTGTCGGATTTTTCACCTGCTCATCGTTATCAAGAATTGACAAGTTGATTTCCTTAAAAGGACTTATTGCTTCGCGGCTCATCCAAGCCTCAAGTTTAGAGCCTCCCCACGATGAAACGATTATTCCGACCGGAACTTCCAGAACTTCCTGTATATAAGAAGCAAAATAGTAAGCTACGGCGCTGATATTGGCAACGTTTTCCGATGAATTATCCATCCACCGCCCTTTGCAGTCTGACTCCGGTTTCTTGCTAAACTGCCTTACCCATGCGCCTTTTTCGGAATCGGTTGTAAACATCCGGATGGGCGTCGAAGGTTTGGCTTTGGCGATTAAATCGTTTGTGTTTTTTGTGGGCTGACGGTCGAATCCGCGCACCGGCATTTCCATATTCGATTGACCGGAACAGAACCAAACTTCTCCGATGAGGATATTTTTCAAGACGGTTTCCATCCCGTCGCTGATGCTTATTTCATACGGGCCTCCGGCAACGGGCGTTTCGACGGTTGTCAGCCATTTCCCTTCCGCATCGCTCGTTGCAGTATAAATTTTCTTATTCCACGATGTTTTGACAGTAATTTTTGTTTTTACATTCGCTTCGCCCCAAAGTTTGACAGTTGACTGCTGCTGCAAAACCATATTGTTTCCCAGTATTGACGGCAATTTTATTCCGGCGTGGAGAAACGTTCCCGATAACAGGAAACAGATAAAAAGAACAAGTATATTTAATCTTTTTTTCATGATAATCATTTTCATAAATTCGTAATTGCTATTAAGGTATCTGTTCAGCCGAAGGAGGAACATTTGCCAAATCCGAACCCCAGTCCTTATTGGCTTTATCACCCATCACCAGCGTCAATTTACCGCCGCGAATAATATCTTCGTGACTGATCCACGGTTTGTTCCATTCCTTACCGTTCAAGGTAGCCGATTGGATGTATTTGTTATCGTCCGAACAATTAATCGCTTCGATTTCAAATACATTACCGTTGCCTAACTGTATTTTTACGTGCTTGAAAAACGGGCTTCCGATGTTGTAAACCGGGATACCCGGCGTAACCGGATACAAACCGATGGACGAAAATACAACAAAAGCCGACATCCCGCCTCCGTCTTCGTCGCCGGGATTACCCATCAGATCGTTGCGGAACCACTGTTTAACCAAGCTTCGTATCCGTTTTTGCGTTTTCCAGGGTTGTCCGGCATAATTATACAGATACGGAATGTGCATGGACGGCTCGTTGGCCATGGAAAACTGCCCTACATTTCCGGTTTGGTCGGGCAGTTGGGCGTAAAACACATATTTTCCTTTGCCCAAAGGTTCCCGGAAAGTCTGGTCGAGATTGCTTGCGAATTTTTCGGGAGAACCCATCAATTGAATCAAATCGGCCGGATTGTGCTGCACTTCCCAGCGGTAAGTCCATCCGTTGTTTTCATCGTAATAATCTCTTGCCCCTTGTCCGCCGGAGAAACGGTAATCGAAAGGTTGGATAAAGTTTCCATCCTTGTCTTTCGGATGAAAGAAACCTGTTTCCGCATTGTATAAATTGCGGTAATTGTAGGAACCTTTCAGGAAATAGCGGTAATCATCTTCTTTATCCAATGCTTTGGCGATTTGCGCTAAACACCAGTAATCGTAACAAGTGCCCAAGGTTACGGCAACCGGTTGCCGTTTTTCTCCCTTGTTCACTTCCGCTATATATTCCGCTTCGCCTTCTTTCAATGCCGGATAATAGCCTTTTTCCCGGTAAAATTCGTCCAATTCTATATTGGGAATTTTCATCCAGGGCAATAGGGATTTTTCGGTAATGGCGGATTTGCAGGCTTTGTAGGCTGCTTCCAGGTCAAATCCCCGCAATCCTTTATTGTAAGCATCCCAGACCATTGCTACGCCATGATTGCAATTCATGCCGTGCCGGTCGCCCGTTGCAATAGGGAAGGTTGGCATCCATCCGTCGGGCGATTGTTGCGCCAAACGGATAAAGGACTGTATCATATCCGATTCCGCTTCCGGTGCAATCAAAGTACGCAAAGGATGGGCGGCACGGTAAGTATCCCAAATCCAATCGTCGGTATAGTAGGCGATGCCTTCGTCGTTGTGCACCTGTCCGTCGGCAGGACTGAAATAACGGCCATCTTCCGACATGTTGACCATCCGTTCATAGACTCTGTACAAAGTGGTATAAAACACGGATTTATCGTTATCGCTTCCTCCTTCTACCGAAATTTTTCCGAGCGCTTCATTCCATATTTTACGGCCTGTTTCCGCTATTTCCCGCCAATCATAAGTCTTTATTTCCCGGTTCAGATTCCGGAGCGCCTGCGTTTCGTCAATGAAGGAAACGCCGTAACGCAAACGGACGGTTTTCTGATTCTTATTGAAACAAAGGATCATTGTATGAGCATTTCCTTCCGCCGGAATTTTATCATATTGGATGATATGTTCCGACAAAAAGCCGGTTTTATCGGGCGTTTGTTCGATTTCAACATTTAGATAAACTTTTGTATTGTTTCCTATGGATTGATAACCGGAAACGCCGTTGGCAGTGAGATGCATTTCTCCGTTTCCCGTATGGAAAATGAGGTAATTGTCTTCCGCCGGTTTATCGAAAGTGATTTCATAAATACCTGATTGACGGGAAGGAGCATAGTTTACTTTTATAGCGGCTTCATCCAGATAGACGGAATAACTGTAGGGGGTAATTTTTTCCAAATCGTAGGAATAATCAACCACATCCTGAAAATTGAACTTGTCGCTCGTAACCGGACTGATGCTGAAAGCGGAGGTATTCCGGTGACTGGTTACGATAACCGGCAGTCCGTGCAACAAATCGGAGGTATAATCCGTCCGGGCGGGATAAACCCGCATCATACCGTTCGGCAGGTGAGTCGTCGGGTAAGTAGGCACTAATAAATGACTGATGTTTCCCATGTAGGGATTGACGTAATCGACCGGCGACTTGCTTGTTTTGTTGTTATTGCAGGAAAACAACAAGCCGGAAAGAAAACAGATGATTGTAATTGAATAAAAAAAATGCTTCTTCATGGTAATCTATTTTTTAATTATTATTTAAAAAAATTCTTTGGAGTTCATTGTTGAGACCTATAGGCTAATGGATAAGCATATACACGCAAACAATGTATTGATAATTTTTATTTTCATACGTAAATAAATCAATAATTTCTGTCATTTCTATTCGTGCAGAAATGACAGAAATCATTAAACAAAAAACAATCTTTTTACCTTAATTTATATCGGTTAATTAAATGAAAATTGTCAAGGAACGTGAATTTTTTCTATGGTTGAAAAATTATCCGCACCCATACCCGGATAGTTTGTTTCCGGTTTTCCGGCTGCCGTTTGGCAGTTCATGGAAACACGAATCCAATAGTCTATACCTGTATATTTAAGCGGGATTGCCGTGCGGAAATTGAGTTCCTTACCTTCCATGTCGTTTGTCAGTTTTAAACTAACGGGATACAAATCAAGCCACCGGGCGCTTGTATTGACCGACCTTGAAACCAATAGCCAAGATTCTTTTGTGTCCGGCATCTCATATCCCGCTTTCTGATTTCGTTTGAAGCGAACGGAACATTCAATATAGGAACCGGAAGCTTCTGAAACTACAACCGGTTTTTTAATCCACTCTATTGTAAGATATGGAGTTACCGTAAAATCTTTGGTAGCTGTACCTTTTATCTCAACCAATTCGCCGGCATCATCACCGTCTTTCAATGCATCATCGTAAGGATAAAAAGCGCCGGCTCGGGGCAACATGCGGTATGTTCCCGAAAACCATTTGGTATGGCGGTAAGTTCCGTCTTGCTGAACCTTCAGTGTTTGATTTCCGATGTAGGATGTGCTGTCTTTCGCCCAGCTTAATTCCCGCATACGAATAATCTCCGAGCCGTGATTGACTTGAAGCGGCTGACCCAAATGGTCGTAAACTGTTCCCTGAATTGTAGCATCAGGTCCATCATAATTATCTATTTCACAAGATACTACGAAAAGTGAACAAAACAATAGAATAATATAATTAATTAACTTTTTCATACGGATTCATTTTTATTGATTTCTGTTTTTCTGCAATAAAGGATTGTTTTTCAACTCATCACCCGGTATTCCTTCATAATAATTGTTGATGGAGAAAGTAATGCGGTCGCTGCCGGATTCAAGGTTTTTAGCGTCGTAGAGATATTTCCCGTCGGGAATACCCGAAGCGTCAACGGTTGCATCCTTGCTGAACATAAATGAATACAATCCTCTTTTACGATACTGATTGATTTGCGTGTCGTAAGTGAACCAACGCAGCAAATCCCAATAGATTTTGCTCTCAAATGCGAGTTCCTTGTAGCGTTCTACCCGAAGAATCTGTAAGCCGCGGTTGGGCGCTTCCACAAATCCGCCTTGTCCTTTCGGACCGGGTTTGGTCCATTGGGTATAAGCGGGATCTGTTGACAATTCGGCGGGAGAGGCAAGCAATGTTGCTCCGGCGCGGTCGCGAATATCATTAATACAAGTATAAGCGTCCTGAAGCATATTTACGCTGTTATAGGTCGATTCGCCGCTTTGAGCAAGTTCAATAGCCGCTTCGGCTCGGTTCAACAGAATTTCAGCGTAGCGGATTTCAATCCAAGGTTGGGTTGATTCGTATAAGTTTGTTTGTCCTTGCGTCATCGCGAGATTCATGTGCTTGCGTCCGTGAAATCCGGTCAAAGTATTGTTACCACCATTGTTCGACATTTTGGGACCATCCAGCCCGTTTTTGAAAATTTTTAAGCCGTTCACATCGTATGTATCATTTTGTGTGCGGGGATCGGCAGTAGAATTAAGGATTATGCCATCTCTGAATAGGTATTGTTCAATCACTTTTGCATTACCTTCTGTTGCGCGATAATTACTGCCGTCGGCTCCGTCGTCGATGCTGAATTTTTTGAACTTGCGTGTTGCAGGATCAATATCTTTGTTGAAGATACCTGCCCGCAAATCTACTTTGAATCCGCCTTTAACAACTTGTCCGGGAAGAAGCAAGTTCGCCCTGAGTCTGGGTTCTGCGCCGTCCCAAAGTTGATGACCATTGTCGTAAACGTTGTAGTAACCTTCTGAATCAAAAGCGCTGAAATGGCCATCGGCATCAAGCGGCAGTCCGTCGAACAGTTCTACCCAATCTAATGTAGGATTAAAACGGTCG
Source organism: Bacteroidia bacterium (assembly GCA_025999935.1). Lineage (GTDB taxonomy): Bacteria > Bacteroidota > Bacteroidia > Bacteroidales > Azobacteroidaceae > Azobacteroides. Next base: position 37,616 of record BNXY01000012.1, read on the forward strand.
CCATAGGTAGTAGTCATACGGGGCGGCGCCATGATAGCGTCGTAGGAATGCGTTTGCATTGTATAATCGAACTGGCGCAACCAGATGGATTCTTTGTTAGATGTTACCTTTTCCCATATTTCGGCGTAATTAGCCATTTTATCAGTATTTCCGCGATGGAGTTGGTAAACTCCTTCCAGTAATTTAGCGGCATCCCAAGCCTGTTTAAAGTACTCGTTGGCGAGGCTTGAAGGAATACCTTCGAGCAGTACTCCATCTACTTCCCAATCCTGAAATTTCAGAGAGCCGTAACGGGCTGTAGTCGCTGCATGAAGGGCGGCACGGCTTTTCAAGGCTGCGGCAACGTATTTGTTGGCACGCCCCGTTTCGCTTGTTGCGGACATTCCTGCAATTGCTTCGTCCAAATCTTTCAGGATAAAATTGTAAGTATCGGCATGACTGCTGCGAGCCATATACAGAGAACTTGCATCATTTATATCCGGCGGCAATTCCTGTGCAGTTTCAAGAAGCGGCAAACCGCCATAACGCTTTGCCAACTGGAAATAAACATAAGCGCGGATAAATTTTGCTTCTGCAATCCAACCTTTCGCCTGATCGGCAAGTTCAGGATACTTTGGTAAATCGGCCATCAGGGTATTTACTTGACGTATCATTTTGAATCCGTCTTTCCAGTATCCTGTTCTATGGCGCTGTAAGCCGACATTGTTTCTGTTCAGCATTTCGCCGGTGGAGTTCCAGAACGTATTTATCATAATTGCGCTGAAATATCCGCCATCGGAGCCACTCACGTCGTTACGTCCATTGTCGTAGCGGAAATCTTCCATTGGAAGATGGTTGTATATTCCCGCAAAATAAGCTTTTATACCATTTTCATTGTATATGTCGGTAGGTGTGATAACCGTTTTTGGAATAATATCCAAATCTACGCATGACACAAACCATGACATTGAAAACAATACTGTTAAAATAAAATATATTTTTTTCATACTTTTGTATTTTTATTTATTCAACAATTAAAATCAGAATGAAAGAGAGCCGCCAAAGTTAATCGTACGGTTCAATGGATACATATATCCGCTTGATTCGGTCGGCTTTTCGGGATCAACTCCCCTTACCTTTGTAAAGGTTACCAAATTGTAAGCGTTAATAAAAAGCCTCATATCTTTAATTCCACTTTTGGAAAACAGAATGTTTTTAGGCACTGCGAAACCAAGTTCTACTGTTTTAAGCCTTAGATAAGTTCCGTTTTGAATGTTAAATTTGGAATCAATGTCCGCTCTTGTTTTTCCATAAGGATAATAACCTGAAACCCATTGATTTGAAGGGTTGTAAGGATCTTTATCCGGATCAACAGGATGCCAACGGTCGAACAAAAGTTCGAGGGCGTTTCCGTCCCAAGCCAAGGGTTCGAGCAACTGTTCACCGTATGAAATATAGGACATAGCCGATCCTTGAAACAAAGCGCTAAAATCAAACGATTTCCACTGAGCGGCCAAATTCAATCCCAAGTTCATTAAAGGATAGTTGCGTTTTCCTGTGAAACCCTCATTCGGATTGGTAGTAGTAGCAATGGGGTGTTTGTCTCTGTCGTCAATCACACCGTCGCCGTTCCAGTCTTCGTAAATCGGGTCTCCGGGAAGGGTTCCGGTATTGGAGTAAATCGAATTGGCTATATCTTCGTAAGATTGGTATTGACCTGCAGAACCGTAACCGAACCAAATATCATTGTAGCGGTTTAACACGTTATTTCTCCAGTAATCATACGAGTTTGAACGATCAGGTTGAAGAATTTTTGTTCTCAAAGTCCTTGTCATCGACACAAAACCTGTAACTTTATACAGAAAATCTTTATTTACACGGTTTGTGTGCCTCAGTTCAACTTCAAAGCCTTTTGCTCGCTCGGCATTGAAGTTTATTTGAGAAATTCCGGTTCCCAGTGTTGCAGGAAATATGACTGAGGGTGCAGTAGCTATATTTTCGCGATCGCGTTGGAAGAAATCAAGCGAGAAACCCGCAAGTCCGTTCCATAAATCCGCTTCAAGTCCAAGATTTTTCATTTCATGACTTTCCCAAGTAAGATACATATAGGGAGCATTACGGAATCCGAGTCCGTTTACGAAAGTGCTACCGAATACATAACCCCTTGCTATGCTGTTTCGATTACCGCTTGCAGGATAATCGTAGCCTTCATAAAATTGACCGGATGATACGCCGCCTTCGTTTGCAGTTCGTCCCCAGCTCGCTTTTAATTTAAGATTGTTGACGAAAGATACATTGTCTTTAATGAAAGATTCTTCCGATAATCTGTAAGCCAGCAACACGCTTGGGAAAAGCGCCCATTTATGACCTTTTGGAAACGTGGATGAACCGTCGTAACGAAATGCAAATTCAGCCATATATTTGCCGAGATAATCGTAATTCAACCTGCCTACAATTCCTGCGTTTGCAGTTTCATTCAATCCGCTGCCGTTTCCTTCCATACCTTCGGTGTTACCCGCTTGCAGATAAGGAATCGGAATATCGAAATAGCGGAAAGCGTTGAAATTATATCCTTGATTGTAACGTTCTTCGTACAGCAGCATTGCACCAACGTTATGGGTGTCAAGAAATGTACGGTTATAATTCAACGAAAAGTTCATCAAGGTTGTGTAACTTGTGTTGTAAGTGCGCCTCAGGCTTGTCTTTCCGTTTCGTAAATAAGTTTGGTAGGTGTCGTTGGAAGCCACGTAACGATATTCATTATATTCTTTCTTGAAATCCGAATTATCGTCGAAAGTCTTGTCGTAACTGTACATGAATTTAGCAGACAGACCTTTGAGAAATGGTGCATCATACTGTAGATACATGTTCGACTGGAAAATATTCTTCTTGTTATTGACAAAACCCGACAGTTCCGGATGAATGGCAGCAACCGGATTGTATTCATTATCCGGATGATAATAATACGGAGCCGTATCGTTTGCATAAAGCGGGTCGGTTGGACGCGAACGCCACATAATATTGAAAATACCTGTCGTAGCCACATTCTGTCGTTCGGTTTCATCCGAAATCAAATTTAGTTTTACGCCTCCTTTCAGGTCTTTTGTTATATTGACGTTTAAGTTTGTCCGGAGATTGTAACGATGATAGTTTGCGGAGTTTGTGCGAAAGAAACTTCCTTGGTCGTTATAACCGAGATTGACATAATAGTCAATTTTTTCAGAACCGCCGCTTATCGAAACATTGTGCTGTTGTTGAGGAGCCGTTTTTCTCATGACTTCGGCATACCAGTCGGTATCGGGCATCTCGCCTTTTCTCAGCGCTTCGAAATAAGCGTCATCGTAGGTTTTTACAGGTGCGGTCGTATTCCGCATGGTCGTTTCGTTATACAGCAAAGCGCGGTCGTATGCTCCAATCGGTTGCAATATTTCGGCAGGAGTTTGGATACCGTAATACATTGAATATTCAATTTTAGTTTTTCCCTTTGTCCCGCTTTTTGTAGTAACGAGGACAACTCCATTTGAGCCGTTAAAACCGTAAACAGATGTTGACGCATCTTTAAGAATAGAAACACTTTCAATGTCGTTAGGGTCCATTCTCGCTAAATCACCGCGAGGAACTCCATCCACAACGAGAAGCGGGCTTCCTAAGCCGCGAATGTCGAATTGGTTACTGAAATTCCCCGGTTCCGAAGTTTTTTCAATCACGCGCAAACCCGGAAGTTTTCCGGTCATCATGTTTTGAACATTCGTGTTCTTCGTCGTTAACAACTGTTCGCTGTTTACCTGCGCTACCGAACCGGTCAGTGTTGTTTTCTTCTGTGCACCATAACCGACAACGACTATTTCGCCCAAGTTGGTTAGGTCTTCTTCCAAAACGAATTGGAAATTTGTTTCATTTCCAATTGTCTTCTTTTGTCCGACAAAACCGATGTACGAAACCGCTACGGTTGCATTCGCAGATAAATTAGCCGGCAGGCTCAATGAAAATTTTCCGTCAACGTCGGTGGATGTACCCAGATTTGTACCGGATATGCTTACAGAAGCGCCAATTACCGGTTCACCGTTTTTTTCGGAAACAATTCCTCTAATGTTTTTGGTTGTCTGAGCATTTATCAGGATAGATGTTGAGCAGATTAGCAAAAACAATAGCGTTCGCATTAACATTTTTTTTCTCAAAAAGAAAATTACATGTTTCTTTTTGTGTTTTTCTAAATAGTCCTTCATAAACATAATAATTTATAATTTGGTTTTTATTCGCTGCAAAGTTAGCGGTTTGCATTTAATGGATTTGTTAATGTAAGGATTAATGTTTTGATTAGTGGGGATTAATTTATTAGGAAAATTTAAAATTCGGGTTAAATAATTATAATTTCTAAGCGCGAAAAATGACAAGTTTATGATATATACCCATTTCACGAAATAATCTCTTCAAAAGAATACTTAAATTTCGTCCCCAAAGAATAGGCGTATTTCTTTATAAAAGAAAGGTAAATGGATTTGGCGAGTCCGTTTTTTCTCATTTTTACCAAGGTGGAACATTTCAGTTTCAGTGCATCCTCATTCAATGTATCATGAATTAAAATAGCATCAGCCAGATTGACACGTTCCTGCAAGGACAAATCAAGATCTTTTTGTGCGTTTATATCTAAGAACAGGTCTATCAAGTCATTCGCAAAATCGGCTTTGAAAGTGTCCGACCATTCCAATTGAACATTGGGCAATAATTCTCCGACGGAAACGATGTTAATCAATTTCAAGACATCTTCTTTGGTTCTGTTTACCTTTTGTTTCATCTGTCGTATCAAAATCAACGCTTCGTAATAATCGCAATAAACATCATTGCCGAATTTGACAACCCAATAAGAATTTTGGCTCTCAATATGTATAGTGCCGATTTGTTCAAAAATCTGGCGGAGTTTACTCAGCATAACACCCCGGTTGTTGCGCGCGCGCTCCTGACTTTTGTCAAACCACAGGGTTTCTTTCAGTTTGGTTGACGAGATTCCCTTGCTGTCTTCTTTCAAAGTCGTTAATAAAATAATCAGAAAAAGATGTTTCTGCAATGGAGAAAATTCGGCGGTAATGTCCGTTCCATTTTTATCATTTACTCGGAATCCGCCAAATAGAAAGATCGTCTGCGTTTTATCTTTTTTAGCAATCGGTTTGATTGTTTCTTTTTCTTCCTCTGTTTCAGTATTTTCGACAGGAGGAATATTGATTTTCTTTTTCTCCCTGAAAATAAAGTATCCGGCGATAAGGCTGATGATGGTGGCTGCAAAGCTGTAAATCATCCATGAATTATCTTTTTCCGTATCCGACATTAGATATATTTCCGTTTCGGCCAAAGGTGGATACGACAACGAATAAATGGATATTGTCGCCATGGAATCCGTTGTTTCCGATGCGTAAGTAATAGCGGATAATTCATGGGTCTTTTTGTTCAGGAATAAATCGGCGTAAGAAGATATGTCGCGGAAATCATACGGAATACTTGTCAGCATTTCATATTCAGGTTTTTCCAGGGAAAACTTACCGAGGGAAAGTGAGGTATGATATATTTGCTGAGGAAAACATAAGGCATAGAAACATTTATTCAACGTATCGACTATCATTGAGTTAGCTACTGCAAAATGATTTTTCTGCGGTCCGAGTTCCCATATCTTTTTTGCTGTCATACTTCGAAGGTCTATCTCAAACAAATCGTAGTAGTTGTGCGGAGAAAACTCCTGTTGACCGGTTTCGCTTCCGTAACCGCCGAAAAGGAGTATCCGGTTTTCGTCCACCTTGCCCAAACCGCTCAAATAACGCGGCTGAATCTGATCGCCTGTGTATTGCATTTTTTCCCAGATTTGAGTTCGGAACGAATATTTGTTGATATAGTTTTTGTATTTGTGATGTCCGTATCCTCCAAACAAATAAAGAGAACTGTCATATTCGGATACAAGTTTATTATGATGCCAGAATTCGACTTCTTTTTCTTTTGTTGCCTTGTTTTTCCAGCTTTTTCCGGTTGCATCGTAAGCCGCGACATCCTTTCCGTTTTCCACATCAAAGCAATAGGAATAATAGTTTTTATCCAAAGGATTGTAAACGATTTGATTCGCAAAATCGCTATGCGGGATACCGGAAGATATTTTGTTTTTAATTAAAGTATGTGTTTGTGTATTATAGACATAAAAGTTTTTTATATCGGAAATTGCAATGCCGTTTTCATCGGGATTATAGGCGACTTGAGGATTTTTATAGGCATTGAAACTGATTCGTTTTTTCCATATAGCGTGGTCGTCCAGCAGCCATTTGGGATTTTCGGCTGTTGCCAAATGTTTTTCCATTTCGTCGTAAACGCCATCCGCAGTATGTTTGGAAAGTTTCCAATAGTACAGCGGTTCTCCTTTAATATTGTTAATGCGGATATCTTTGACGATGATTTTCGGGACATCACTGGTCTGCAATTGTGAATAATTGCACCTTCCGAAAATAATGTTTACTTTTTCGAAATCTTTGATATAAGCAATTGTCGGTGAAAATTTCTTTTCACCGACGGAAATATCTACACGGTTATTTTTTATATCGAGCAAAATCGAAAAAGGGAAAAAGGAGGGATAAATTCCGTCGATTTCTTCCAAAGCACAATCGGCCAATACTTTACCGGAAGAGTTGACTACGGTTAGTTTATACAAAGTAAATAAAAAATCAATATGTTGGTCGTTTTGCCCAATTATCCGGAAAACATATCCGAAATTATACTCCGGTACAGACTGGTAACAAATATCGAAGGACAAAGCAAACCCATCGGGAAATGAAAATGCTTTTGAAGGGGAAAGATTAAAACTTGTCCGTTTTTCCTGCACAACTTCAAATGAACTGAACTCAAGGCCGTACCTTAAATCCTGGGCAACAAGGAAATGTAATGAGCAGAAGCAGAACATGCTCATGAGTATTGTATTTTTCAATGACTTTTTCAAAGTTGCAAAAAATTAAAATAAAATAATGCAAATATACATATTAATTTCGATTAGTTTTACAGAAAAATTATTCTTTGAGGAAATCTGGATTTTTACCTCACTTGTCCGGCGGGATTTTTTGTCTATTTCAAAATATCTTCGAACGAAAGATTAATATTCATCCATGAACTTCATTCGATAGATCATTTGCTTCTTTCCACTTTTCTTCGGCACAGTAATCTCTGATCTTTTTCAAATTCTCTGCACCATTAACAAATGGATTAATAATTGGCGTATAAATAAAAATATTGGAATTTTTTTTAAATAAATACCCATATTAAGTGTTTTATTAACTCATATATTAAGTGCTATATGGGAACTTTGCAAAAAAAACAAACTAAAAAAAACATACAATGAAAAAGACATGGATTGGGTTACTGTTGGTTTTGTGTTATGCTCCTTTATTATTAGGACAAACGCAACATAAAGCGTACATGGTATCGAATGCCCATTTCGATACACAATGGTTGTGGACAGTGCAGACATCCATTGACGACTATCTCTACAAAACAATGGTTCAGAATTTCTGGTTGATGGATAAATATCCCGACTATATATTCAACTTTGAAGGAGGAGTCAAATACAGTTGGATGAAAGAATATTATCCCGAAGAATACAAACGCTTGAAGCAATATGTTAAATCGGGACAATGGAATATTGCAGGAAGTACATGGGATGCTACCGATCCGAATATGCCTTCTCCTGAATCATTTTTTCGCAATATTCTTTTGGGACAAGAGTTTTTCAAGAAAGAATTTGGCATAAAATCAAATGATATTTTTCTTCCCGACTGTTTTGGCTTTGGCTATACATTGCCGACCATTGCGGCGCATGCAGGCTTAATTGGATTTTCTACCCAAAAATTACAATGGCGGAAATTTCCATTCTATGGAAAAGAAAAAATTCCATTCCTGATTGGGCTTTGGGAAGGACTTGACGGATCAAGAATATTGAGTGTGCCCCATGCGCAAAGCTATGTTTCCAAATATGAATACAAAGACATCAGTAGGGATGAAGAATTGATAAAATTAACAGAAAAAGACCCCAATCATGTCGTTTATCACTATTATGGTGTTGGTGACAGAGGCGGTTCTCCAACAATTCCATCCGTGGCTTCTATAGAAAAAGGTATTCATGGCAGCGGCCCCGTAAAGATAATCAGCGCTCGATCCGGGCAATTGTACGACGATTTTTATCCGTTTGACAAACACCCCGAATTACCTCTGTTTAAAGGAGAATTATTGATGGATGTACATGCTACGGGTTGTTATACCTCTCAAGCAGCTATGAAATTGTTCAACCGGAGAAACGAGCAATTGGCCGATGCTGCAGAAAGAGCTTCCGTTGTGGCAGAATTATTCGGCGGCATCAACTATCCTGCGGAAGAATTACGAAGCGCCTGGCAACGATTCCTTTGGCATCAATTTCATGATGATATGACAGGAACCAGTATTCCGGACGTGTATAAATTTTCATGGAATGATGAATTAATCAGTCAAACAAAGTTTGCCGAAACCATCACTATGGCTGTGGGTGCGGTAAGCCGCACATTGGATACCCGTGTTAGCGGAACTCCGGTAATTGTTTACAATCCGATTGCTCAAAGCAGAAAAGACATGGTAACAGCTACCATTGATTTGGATAAAACAGTACAGAATGTAACCGTTACCGGCCCAAATGGAAAGCAAATACCCTCGCAGATTGTGGCAAGGAAAGACGGGAAAGCGAGTATTGCATTTCCGGTGGCTTCAGCGGCGGTTAGTTTTTCGGTGTACAATATAAAAACGGGAGGAAGTACATTGAAAAGCGACCTTAAAGTATCTGCCAATTCCCTTGAAAACAAAGTATATAAACTGAGTTTGGATAAAAATGGAGATATTGCCTCCATCATAGACAAACGAGAAAATAAGGAATTGGTAAAAAAGGGCAACGCCTTTCGTTTGGCGCTCTTTACCAAAAATGAATCGTTGAGTTGGCCTGCTTGGGAGATATTTAAAGAAACATTGGATGCAGAACCGATTGCTATTACCGACAATGTAAAAATCACTATTGCAGAACAAGGTCCCGTAAGAGCTACCTTAAAAATAGCGCGAATACATGGTCAATCCACCTTTATTCAATACATCAGTTTGACCAATGGCGCCGCCGACGATCGCATCGACATTACCAATGAGATTGATTGGAATGAAGCCAATTCCCTACTTAAAGCAGAGTTCCCAATGAATGTGGCAAATGAAAAAGCCACGTATGATTTAGGGATCGGATATATTGAACGGGGAAACAACACGCAAACGGCTTACGAAATATATGCACAGCAATGGGCGGATATTACCGACACGGATAAAAGTTATGGTGTTGCCGTAATGAATGATTGCAAATACGGCTGGGATAAACCGGACGACAATACATTGCGTTTAACGCTGCTTCACACCCCGAAAGTAGGAAAAGACCCTAATATGACTCATCAAGATCATTTGGACTGGGGTCATCATACCATACGTTATGCCATTGTCGGTCACAAATCAATCGCTACAGACGGTCGAGTTGCAGGGAAAACGGAGGCTTTCAACCAACCTCTTCTTTCTTTTACGACAACCAAACACAAAGGAAGTAATGGGCGGGAATATTCGTTCGTGAAGACGAACGCCCCGCAGATTGTTGTAAAAGCCATCAAAAAAGCAGAGTCCGGCGATGGTTATGTTATTCGCGTAAATGAAATATCGGGAAACAATTTGCCAAAAGCCACGATTACTTTTGCCGCTCCCATTGAATATGCCCAAGAGTTGAACGGAATAGAAGAGCCGGTTGGAGATATACAATATGCAGGAAATACAATTACGTTTGATGCCAAAGGTTTTCAGCCACGAACATTTAAGGTTAAGTTCAAAGAAGGAAATGCAAGCATCCATACGCCTCAAAACCAACCGGTTGATATAACCCATAATGCTACGGCTGTTACGACAGACGCTTTCAGACGTTCGGGTAATTTTGACGGCGCCGGAAATTCTTTTGCCGCCGAATTACTTCCGGAACTTGTTGTTTCCGATGGAATAGCATTTCAATTAAAAAATAAACCCGATGAATATAACTACGTCCGTTGCGAAGGACAAACAATTACACTCCCGAACCATAAAGGGGCAACTAAACTATACTTGCTTGTCACTTCTTCGAAAGAAGACAGAGAAACAACATTCATTATTGATGGGAAACAGCAAACATTTCTGATTCCTTACTATTCCGGATTTTATGGACAATGGGGATGGAAAGGGGAAAGTGAAGGATATATAAAAGAAGGTTCTATCGCTCACTTAGGTACGCACCGTCATAGCGAAAAGGCAGGAAATGAATCGTATATCTATACTTACTTGTATAAAATAGGGATAGATATAGACTCAAATGCACAAACGTTTACACTTCCTAATGACAAGAATATCGCATTGTTTGCAGCCACGCTGACGGATAATCCGAATGAAATCCGGTCGGCAATGGAGATGAGAGCACTTCCGTACAAAACAGTTTCGAAATAATAAAATCTATCAAAAATATTTAAAATAATATAGACCATGAAAAAAGTAAAATTTTTAGTCATCCGTTGTTGTCTCTTTCTGAACTTCAACAAAAGAATTACAATAGCCGCTCTATTATTGGTGTTAGTGCAAGGCGCTATCTTTGCCCAAAAGAAAGGGGTAACATCTGTGTCGGCATCCGTCAATGCCAATCAAGGGGCGCTATTGCTCGATAACAACAGCCAAACGGCTTGGGAGCTTAAAAGCAAAGATTTGCAAAACAACCAATTTCTGATGTTTACATTACAGAAACCGGGCGATGTAAAGGAAATTCAATTAGAAGCAAATGGTATTTCAAAGGAAGAAATACAAAAAGCAATAAGCCTGTTCATCACTTACGACCCGATGAATTTGGGCGAAGCCGTAAAATACAACATTCAAGGAAATCAAAAATTTTCCTTGACTTTTCCACCTAAGTACGGCGCTCATGTGCAAATTACGATCAAGGGTAATACGCTGAAAAAACCGTTTGCCATTACTGAAATAGCTTTCGTTTATGTTGAAAATGCCGCGAAGAAACAAGCATCGGAAACGGCACAACTTTGGATGAATGCAACACTTCCTGTTGAAGAACGGGTTGAATTGCTCTTGACCGCTATGACTCCTTCCGACAAAATGGAATTGATTCGCGAAGGTTGGGGTATTCCCGGTATTCCTCATTTAGGTGTTCCTGATATTAAAAAAGTGGAAGCGGTACACGGATTTTCTTATGGAAGCGGTGCGACCATTTTTCCACAAGCTATCGCAATGGGCGCTACATGGAACAAGAAATTGACAGAAAATGTAGCAAAGACTATCGGAGATGAAACCCTTAGTGCAGGCGCTATTCAGGCATGGTCGCCGGTATTGGATGTAGCGCAAGACGCCCGTTGGGGACGTTGCGAAGAAACTTTTGGCGAAGACCCCATTTTGATATCCCAAATTGGAGGCGCTTGGATTAAAGGCTATCAGTCGCTTGGATTAATGACAACACCCAAGCATTTTGCCATTCACGGAGCGCCTTTGGGCGGACGCGATTCACACGATATTGGTTTGTCTGAACGAGAAATACGCGAAGTGCATTTGGTTCCCTTCCGGCATGTAATTCGGGAATATAATTGTCAATCCATCATGATGGCGTATTCCGATTTCTTAGGGGTGCCGATTGCTAAAAGCCCAGAACTTTTAAAAGGTATTCTCCGTGAAGAATGGGGATTCAATGGATTTATCGTTAGCGACTGTGGCGCTATTGGAAATCTTACTGCCCGCAAACATTATACGGCGGTTGATTATATAGATGCCGCCAATCAAGCATTAGCAGCAGGTATTGCAACCAATTGCGGGGATGTGTATAACAACAAGGAAGTCATCGCAGCCGCCAACAGAGGCGAACTTGATATGGAAAATCTGGACAATGTATGCCGCACCATGCTAAGCACGATGTTCAGAAAAGGTCTTTTTGAAAACAATCCGTCTAAATCATTGGATTGGAATAAAATATATCCTGGATGGCAATCTCCGGAACATAAAGAAATGGCGCGTGAATCAGCTCGCCAGTCTATCGTTTTATTGAAAAACAAAGCAGACATTTTACCTTTATCCAAAACCGTAAAAACCATAGCTGTCATCGGACCGGGAGCGGATGATTTACAACTCGGCGATTATACTCCCAAAATTCAAGAAGGACAATTAAAATCGGTATTAACCGGAATCAAAGCAGCCGTCAGCAAGAGTACACAAGTGATTTATGAAAAAGGATGCGAGTTTACCAATAAAAAGAACTTTGATATAGAAAAAGCCAAGACGGCAGCTCTCAAATCGGATGTAGTAGTGATGGTATTAGGCGATTGCACAGCCGCCAATCAAAACAACGGCAACTATAACACTTCCGGCGAAAACCATGATTATGCCACTTTGGAACTTCCGGGAAATCAACAAGCATTGTTGGAAGCTGTTTGCCAAACAGGCAAGCCGGTGGTATTGATTTTACAAGTCGGTCGTCCTTACAATGTTTCTTATGCTGCCGAAAATTGCCAAGCTATTTTAGTCAACTGGTTTCCCGGACAAGAAGGCGGATATGCCACGGCAGATGTTCTTTTCGGCGATTATAATCCCGCCGGACGTTTGCCGATGACTTTTCCACGACATGTAGGTCAAGTTCCTAATTATTACAACTTCAAAACTTCCGGACGGCGATATGAATATTCAGATATGGAATATTATCCCTTGTATCCTTTCGGTTACGGTTTAAGCTATACAAAGTTCAAGTATGCCAACCTGCAAACTCGTGTCAATGCAGACGGAACGATTTCCGTACATGCCGAAGTAAGCAATACGGGAAACAAAGCCGGCGACGAAGTGGTTCAGTTGTATGTTACTGATATGTATGCCAGCACTAAAACCCGTGTAATGGAATTGAAAGATTTTGAACGTATTACATTGGCTCCGGGCGAAACAAAGAAAGTAAACTTCACACTAACTCCTTACCAGCTATCCTTATTAAACGATCAAATGGATCGGGTAGTTGAACCGGGAGATTTTAAGATCAATGTAGGAGGTAAAAGTCCTTCTTACCGTGCAGGCGACCGAATCAAAGACAGCGTTACTTACGGTTCCGAATTGGAAGGTGTAACAGGAACCGTGGACTATTCGAAGGCTTATGCCTCCGATTTTACATTGACCTATTCCGGAATCGAAGAAAATCTGGTTTACAACAAGAAACGTGCAGTAGTCAAGGTAAAAAATATAGGAAACATAATGGATACAGGAAAAACCCAACTGTTTGTCAATGGAGTGCAAACGAATGAAGTACATCATTACGAACTAAACTCCGGAGAAGAAAAAACAATTACCTTCGACTTAGACAAAAATGAAAAAATCAATGAGTTAACGTTTACCATTAAATATAAAAGTATAACAATAAAACTATAATATCATGAAAACATTTGGATTTTTAGCGCTCTTAGTAATAAGTTGCTTTTCAATTCATCCGGCTATGGGAGCGGGTCAATTGACGGCTGGGACAGCCAAAATAAACATTACGCCTCCCGAACCTAAATATTCGGTTCACGATTCCCTGTATGCACGTGCGCTCATTTTGGATGCTGGTGGTTCTCGCATTGCCTTTGTGGCGTTGGATTTAGGCGGTTACACGAATATTTCCTTACTTGAAAAACTGAAAAGTCGATTTAATCTGAAAGAAGCGTATTTCTGTCCACAACACACACATTCTTCGGAAACAGCTCCTCGCGAATGGCTGGAAGGACAGATTCTGTCCGTTATGGAAACGGCTTCAAAAAATATGTTTGAAGCTCGTGTTTCGGGAGGTCATCGTTATTTTCCCCAATTGAGTTTTAACCGCTTGATTCTTCGCGACGACGGACGGGCGCGTGAATCATGGGAAGGCGACGAGCATTACCGCGCTGTTAATCCGGAACGTATTCCTCATGGCCCGGTAGATAATGCGGTGGGTGTTATCAAGTTGGAAGATACAAGCGGAAAGCCCAGAGTGCTGATTATGAACTACGCCTGCCATCCCGACGTAGCTTGGAATAACTTTGAAATTTCCGGCGATTATGTCGGTTACGCTACAAAATATACTGAAGAAGCTTTTGGCAATACCGTCAATTGCCTGTTTGTGCAAGGCGGCGGAGGTAATCAGGCGCCTCTGTTTAAAGACGGAGGCCGCACCGGTCCCAACGACCCGCGTCCTTCCAATTACGATTTGATTGACCGCATGGGAAAATTACTTTCCATAGAAACGGTAAAATTGGCAAAGGAATTGTATCCCAATCCTAATGATGTGCCGAATATTAAGCTGAAAGCAGACTCGTTGCATTTCACGGGAAGATACGATAAAAAACTGCAATATAATGTTCATTTCTCGGTAATTTCCATCAACGACAGGTATGTGGTTGCAACAGTTCCGGGCGAACCGTTTATCAAGTTTCAGATTGACTGGAAACGAGAAATGCAAGCCTACGCCGTACCGTTCTTTTTCGGATATACATGGAATGGAGGCAAATGGCCCATTTATCTTCCTGATATCCGGTCGGCGGCTTACGGCGGATATGGTGCCGACCACGGTCCGGATCTGATAGAAGTGGGTGCCGGCGAACGGATTATGGCAAAATTACTGGAAACTTATTACCGGATGAACGGTATATTTAAACAATAAAACATGAAAAAGACATACATTTTATCAATATTTTTATTCCTTTGTACATCCACATTTTCCCAAAATGGGAAAACGATCTACAATCAACCGTTCGCACCTCATGAAGGTTTTATCAATAAAACGGAAAAAGAATACAGAAAAGAAATTTGCTTGAATGGATTGTGGGATTTTCAAGCTGTAGAGCTGCCCGTAGGCTATGTGCAGGGAAAGGGTATAGCGCCCGAATTGCCTTTGCCCGCGGTGAATGTGTGGAGTAATACAAAAATCAAAATACCTTCTCCATGGAACATCAACGCTTTTGCCAATCGCGACTTGGAAGGTCCCGACCATCGCAACTATCCATCCTACCCCAAAGCATGGGAAAATGTGAAAATGGCTTGGATGAAAAAAACGGTTACTATTCCTTCCGATTGGGCCGGCCAACAAATTAAGTTGCATTTTGAAGCCGTTGCCGGATTTACGGAAGTTTATGTGAATAAGCAGAAGGTGGGCGAAAACTTCGACCTCTTTCTTCCTTTTGATGCAGATATTACCTCTGTCGTTACACCAGGAGAAAGCATTGAAATCTGGGTTGGCGTAAGAAACCAGTCCTTATTTGAAGATCGATCCTCTGTCGGCAGACGTATTGTTCCTGCCGGCTCTATGTGGGGATACCATATTGCCGGTATCTGGCAGGATGTGTTTCTAATCGCATTGCCTCCAATCTATATGGAAGATATTTATGTAAAGCCATTGGTGTCTAAAAATCTTCTGGAACTGGAAGTTACTGTGCAAAATAATACAACGAAGAAAGCAGACATTCAACTTCAGGGCATCATCAACGAATGGATAAACAGAGCCGGAACTGATGTCAATTCTGCCCCTGTTCCTGATTGGGAACTGGGTGTAAAAGCATTGGATATCGCAGCCGCTAAACTAACTATCGCAGCCGGAGGAACAGAGAAAACAACCTTGCAAATTCCGGTTAAAGAAGGTGACCTGGCTTACTGGACTCCCGAACATCCCAATCTCTACGCCCTGCGTCTGTTGATGAATGATAAAAAGCAAACCATTGATACAAAATACGAACGCTTCGGATGGCGCGAATGGACTTTCCAAGGAAACAAACAATGTTTAAACGGAAAACCTGTTGAATTGAAAGGCGACTCATGGCACTTTATGGGTGTACCTCAACTGACACGCAGATATGCCTGGGCATGGTTTACAGCCATAAAAGGAATGAATGGAAATGCTGTCAGACCGCACGCGCAGATATATCCCCGCTTTTATTTGGATGTTGCCGACGAAATGGGTATTTGTGTTTTGGACGAAACAGCCAACTGGGCAAGCGACGGGGGGCCGAAATTAGACTCCGAAAAGTTCTGGGAAGCCTCCAAACAACACCTCGAACGCTTTGTGTTGCGTGACAGAAACCATGCTTCGGTATTTGGATGGAGCATCAGCAACGAAAACAAACCCGTTATACTCCATGTCTATAACAAGCCCGAACTGATGCCGTATCAAAAGCAAGCGTGGGAAGATTGGCGCAATATCGTTATGAAAAACGACCCTACCCGTCCTTGGATTTCAGCCGACGGCGAGGATGACGGAGATGGCATTTTGCCGACAACAGTGGGTCACTATGGCGATTTAAATTCTATGAAACATTGGGCGGAAATCGGTAAACCTTGGGGTGTCGGCGAACACGGTATGGCTTATTACGGTACTCCCGAACAAGTGGCGAAATACAATGGTGAAGAAGCCTATACCTCACAATATGGGCGCATGAAAGGCTTGGCTATTGAAGGCTATAATCTGATTGCCGACCAACGCAAAATGGGTGCGTCTTATGTGTCGGTATTCAATATGGTATGGTATGCACTTCAGCCGCTTCCTATCGGGAAAAAAGATTTGACAACTCCTCCTTCTCTGACCGACGATGGTATCTTTTTTGCCGATTATAAAGAAGGAATTCCCGGAGTACAACCCGAACGAATGGGGCCTTACTGTACTACCTTCAATCCGGGATACGATCCTTCATTACCCTTGTATCAAACATGGCCGATGTATGAAGCCATGCGTACAGCTTACGCGCCGGAAAAACCGGCAGAATCGCCTTACAAGGATAACACGGTAGAGCAAAACCATATAAAAAAGCCCGTTGAACCAACAAATACGTATAAAGAAGTTGTGTTTGTGGGCAATGAAGATTCTTATTTGAAACGCATAATGGACACACAAGGGGTAAAATTCACAACCAAGGTAACAACTCCTCAACAACTATTGTATATCGTTGACGGCGCTCAAATCCCAACAGAAGCAGAGAAGAAAAATCTGCTACAAAATGCCGCAAAAGGCGCTGATGTCTGGATTTGGGGACTTGTACCTCAAACGATAAACGCATACAATACAATATTACCTTTACCTCTCACATTGGAAGTACGCAACATATCATCTTTCATCCCTGAACAAAAATCATGGCTGAAAGGCTTGGCAAATTCCGACTTCTATTTCTGTGAAATTCAAAGGGCAGATGCATCGCAATATGGACTTTCGGGCGACTTTGTCAATGAAGGAACTATCTTGTTGAACGCTTGCAATACCGACTGGCGTAAATGGAACAAACGTCCGGAAGAATTGAAAACAGCCGCCACGCTTCGCTCTGAAAGGGAACGAAAAGGCGCTGCTCCGGCATTCGTTAAATATCAAAATTATTATGTAAGTACATTAACCGAATTTGCCAACTCGGGGAAAGGTTATAATACCTTGGCAAGCCTATTGAAGCAAGCAGGTATCCCTTGCCGGCAAACCGAAGCGAATATTGCTGATATCTTTTTCTCTCGTGATGGTAGTATGCAATTTCCGGCAAGTACGAAAAACAAATTCAGAAAAGAAGCTGACGAGTATATTGTAGATTGCTGGGTATTCAGCCCTCGTCCTTTAGACGATTTGCTGATTGAACCTGATATGCCTAAGTTGACCTTATACGTTGATACCTGGCAAAGCGCCCTGCTGTTGAATGACAAACCATACAGGGCAACCAATAAGACAAACCGTAATAGTACGTACAAAGAGTTACCTTTGCTTCAAGGATGGAACAAAATAACCTTGCGAATCGGGACCGAAGATAAAAACAGATTCAATGCAAATTTCTCATGTGAGAATAATGTTGCATTTTTGGGACAATTAAAAGTTTCATTTACAAATCCGGAAGCCAAATAAATTAGAGATAAGTATGTAATAAGAATTAATTTATAAAATGTATATCTTTATACAGATTCTATAATATCGAAAGAGTTATTGTGAACATCTTTATCTTCTTTTTCCATAATAATTGGTAATTTAGCGTTATAAAATCAGGACAAAAATAAAAATAATATATAGATTGTCTTATTAAAATGAATTTATGCGTAACTTTGCACCTCCAATATATTAAAAACAAACAATGATGACAGATAAAGCAAAATTTCCGCAGACAGAAATTATTCGTAAACAATTTCCGCAAAAAGATGTACATGGAGCGATTTCCATGCCGGTTTATTCCTCAGCGGCCTTTGAATTTGATACTGCCGAAGAAATGGAAGACGCCTTTTTGGGGAAAAACGGCAAACATACCTATACCCGCATCTCCAACCCAACGGTGGAAGCTTTCGAGTCGCGCGTTCAAACCGCTTCGGGCGCCCCGCATGTCATGGCGGTCGCTTCCGGAATGGCAGCCATATCCAATGTGTTCCTAACCATTGCGTACTCCGGTTCCAATATCGTAACCTCTACGCATCTTTTTGGAAATACGTTTTCTTTGTTTCTGTTTACCTTGAAAGAATTTGGAGTGGAAGTCCGTTTCTGTAATATGCTGGATGTCGAATCGGTTGAAAAACAAATCGATGAAAATACCTGCGGCGTATTTACGGAAATCATTACCAACCCGCATATTGAAGTCGCCGATTTGTCTGCTTTGTCCGCTTTGGCGCATAAAAAAGGTGTGCCATTGATTGCCGATTCCACCATTGTGCCTTGGAATTTCTTCAAAGCGGCTGATTTTGGCATAGACATAGAAATCGTATCCAGTACCAAATACATTTCCGGCGGCGCTACCAGCATTGGCGGTTTGATTTTGGATTACCAGACTTACGACTGGGAACAATCCAAAAAACTGCACAACTTGGCAAAAATGACCGGGAAAAGAGCCTTTCAGGTAAAACTTCGCGGAGAAATCGCCAGAAATATGGGAGCGACTATGTCGCCGCAAGTAGCTCAGTTACAAAGCTTGGGCTTGGAAACCTTGGATTTGCGTTTCCGGCAGGAAGCACAATCTTGCCTCGAATTGGCCAAGTTCCTGAAAACATTACCGGAAGTTCAACAAGTCAATTACAACGGACTGACCGATGATCCTTTTTATGCCATCAGCAAAAAACAATTCGGAGATTATCCGGGTGCGATGCTCACTTTCAGCTTGAAAGACAAAGCAACCTGTTTTGCTTTCATCAACCGGCTGAATATCATCCGGAGAGCAACGAATTTGTTCGATAATAAATCCTTGATTATTCATCCCGAATCCACCATTTACGGAACCTTAAGCCCCGAATACAAAAAAATGGTAGAAGTTCCGGACAATATGTTGCGCTTATCCGTCGGATTGGAAAATCCGGAGGACTTGAAAGCAGATATTTTACAAAGTTTGAGGTTTCAGGTTTAACGTTTAACGTTTTTGAAACTTGAAACGTTAAACTTGAAACGTTAAACTTGAAACGTTAAATTCGTTTTTGATTATGAAGCATTTGATTTTTCTTTTAGCCTTTTTGAATCTGTCTCTCGTTTCTTTTGCTCAAACGGGATCTTCCTTGATTTGCCGTTTCGGGTTCACTTTTGAAATCAGCCGGCAAAAAAACTGGGGATACGCCAAACCGGTTATTCTGACGGTATCTCCGAATACATCCGCAGCGGCGCAAGGCCTTCAAGTCAATGATATTGTCGATGCCGTCAATGGAAAACCGACCGAGGGAGAAGATTATGAAACCATTTTCTCCTGGCTGCAAAATAGCGCGAATGATCAAATCAGTTTAAATATCAGTAATTTAAAAAACAGCAACAGAAGTTTGATATTGACAAAATATTGCAGTTTTAATAATGCCTTAACCGAAAAAGATTTAGCGGAAGTGTACGCATTTTATAGCTTGGAAGACACCCAAAACAGGGCTTTTGCCTGCCCATTTAAAACAACTGTCAACCGGAATGTTAATTTACTCAATTACAAATCTTTTGGATTTCCAAAGCCGAATGCCCAAAACTTGCAATTGGAAAATTTAATGAACGCCGTTATTCGCAAAAGCTTAGAACAAAAAGGATTGAAATATTCCGACCGGAATCCGGATGTATTGGTTCAAACCTACTATTCCCACCGGAAAAATCCGAATTATCGTTCCAATGCCAACGCGGATAAATTTCCCACAGAGAGCCGGTACAATATGAATACCCATTCCATGGAAAATTTGCCGATTTACTACAATCTCCTGATTCATTCCAATCAGGCGGAGTTTTTCCTGACGCTGGGCATCCGTGTCGTAGATCCCAAAAGACAGGATAACAACGGATTGGTTTGGGAATGTGAAGCCAATGAACTTCTGAAATCTTACTATTCTCTGGATGATTATTCTACGTTTCATATTCCTTTGATGTTTATGCAGTATCCTTATCCGCAATCCACGGAAGAAGCTAAATTTTTTTACGGCCGTTCCCGCTATAATTACACCGGAATTTATTTTAATATGGATAATCTGAAAGAGATAATCAGTGTCGATCCGTCGTCTCCCGCCGCCCAAGCCGGCATTCAATCGGGCGATGTGATAGAGAAAATCAATGGCGTCAAGTTCAACAATAATCCCAAATCGGCCGATAGCAATTACAAGCAATTCATCTATAAAACCATGTCTTTCCGGAATCCGAAAACACAGTTTACCAATGCGGAAGGATTTACCCGGTGTATGTATTGGGACAAACTGAGCCATGCACAAATATACGACGCTTTCAGGAGACCTGAATTTTCAACCGCTTTCTCCTATCTGTTTTATTTTGAACCTTATATCAATTTATCAGGAACCAATATCGTCAGTTTCAATATTGTCAGGGGAAAACAGAAGGAAGAAATAAAAGTAAAACCGGTCATTGTGGAAGAAGCTGTATTTGAAAGCAGATAAGAAATATCTTTTCATTTTATCGTTCTGCAAGTCCGGTTCCATCTCCGTTTTCCGGTATTCATGTCTTTGGATTGCCGGATGAGAGTGGCTTTCCCAACGATATGGTCTTCCGGAACCAAACCCCAATAACGGGAATCGCGAGAATTGAAGGTGTTATCGCCTGCCATGAAATAGTAGTTCATTTTGAACATATAGTTATTTAAAACAGCGCTGTCTAAATAAATTACATTTTCTTTTATTGCCATTATTTTATCGGTTTCGTATTCAATCAAAGGTTTATAGAGTTGATAATTGGTCGTATCAATGACCAGCTTGTCATTTGCTTTGGGGAGGTATAGCGAGCCGGAATATTTGTAATTTCCATTTTTAACCCGAACGGTATCTCCGGGCAGACCTTTGCAACGTTTCACTAAAAAAACATTCAAATCCGGCTCCAATTTTTCAGGATTGGTGTAAGGGATTTCCAATATTTTTTTTGAATCACAAAGCCATTTATTTAATATCAAAGTAAATAACTTCCGGATCGGGATTATCCCTTATTGCATAAATACGTTTTTCATCCGGACTGATTTCAATTGCTTTTACTTCACAATCCAAG
>BNXY01000013.1 GCA_025999935.1 Bacteroidia bacterium
ATTAGTAATAGAGAGTTTTATGTATTATTTTTTAAAATTTTAATTTAGTTTTTTACAAAAGTGAGTTTTTAAGGTATTTATTAAAATTTAATTTTTTACAGAAATGAAAAAAAATCTTTTTTGTTTAAGTATGCTTGCAGTTGCATTAATAATAAGCAGTTGCAGCAATGACCTCGACGAAGGTCAAACGCCGGCCGTTAACAACGGCGGACACGCAATCACGTTTAAGCCTTGGGCGAACAAACAGCTCCGGGCGGCTACTACCGCGGCCGATATTACCGATTTCAGGCTGCTGGCGGCTCAAGTTGGCGGCTCAACGCTTATCGACGGAGTAATCGTAACGGGCAGCGGGTCAAGCTGGACTTACGCGCCGCTTGCCTACTGGCCGGAAAGGGACAGTGTGAACTTTTATGCCTTTTCTCCTGCCGGATCGAATGGTATTACCAACGCTTTGGCGGGGCAAACCGATCACCCTACCATTGAGTACAATTTGCCGGGGCACAGCGTGAACACTTCGACCACGCTTACCGCCCAGGAAGATTTGCTGGTCACCAACCACACCAACGATTATGCCCACGAAGGCGCTGCCGGGGTTACCTTGAATTTTCGCCATGCCCTCTCGCGCATCCTTATCCAGGCAAAGAGCGAAGGCGCGCAGGACTTTGTGGTGTTAAATGTGGCTTTGCGGAACATCAAAAGCAGCGGGAAATTGGATCTGGACACTGTGCCTAAAGATGCCGTTGCGTTTGATTATCCGACCACTGCCACCATTGCTTCAAAGAAATACCAGACGTTTTGGGACACTTCCGGCGGAAGCGACGGCGACCTGGTGGCTGATATTCCGGCAGGCGGGATAACCGTTGCCGGCGGCGGTAATTTTACGAATATTATCGGCGATGACGATGCGCTGTACGTTATTCCGCAGGAAAACATCACTTCGGATTTGACGAAGACCACCGAAATACCCGGCGGTTTCGGCTCCGATCCCGGCGTTTCTTCCACGCTTTATATCGAGATTACCTATAGAGACGCCAGTCAAACCGATGCGGAAGCCAAGACTTATGCCGTGCCTGTTCCGGCCATTGTAGGCGATGCGTATGCTTCTTCCATCGCCTTTGAAATGGAACGGCAATATACGTTCCAGTTTGAACTGTTTGGCCGCAAACCCATTGTTATCACCAATATTAAGGCAAGCGCTTACAATAAGGTTGAGCAGGAAGAGACACTCCGTTTGACCTGGGCGGGTAGCAATATTTATTGGGACGGCAGCAAGTTGACTTTTGCAGACAGTAACGACAAGAGCAAAGAGCAGTATCAGGGAGTTCTTTTCAAATGGGGCAGCTTGGTCGGTTTATCTTCTTCAGGAGGTATCTGGTCGCCGCAAGATGCTTACGTTCCCAATCCGGCTACCGGCACTTGGAGCATCAATAAGAGCTTGAGTAATTATACAAACATTCCATATATTACTACAAATTCGGGTACTTCTGGTACCAGCGGTCCCTATCTGACTGATTCAACCACCGCAGAGAATATTGCAGCACTCAAGGGCGACATCTGCGTTTACCTGACAAAGATCGGCGCGGCGCCCAAAGGCAAACGCTGGCGTATGCCGACGGCGGACGAGTTTGCTGCCACTATTGATCATGAATACCGGCGCATTCCGGAAACCGGAGGTTGGGTGGAAATAGATGCTAATAGTACTGCTGTTAATGCAGTCGGAACAACCAAGATTCTGAGCGGTTATACCAAAGTTTCCTCGAACCAGCCGTACTTCCCGGCATCCGGGGTTCGCCACTCGGTGTCGGAGTTAGGACAGTTGAACAACATCAGTTTTATGGGCTATTATTGGTCGTCATCACGTTACAACGCCAGCCAAGCCTACTCAATGAACCTCCGCGAAGCCGGAGTGTTTATGGATCAGTCCAACAATCGTTTGTGCGGGATGTCTGTTCGTTGTGTGGTAGAATAATTGTATATATCGGCAAGAGGACACCTCTTGTCAATATTTCGTGTAGTGTGGAGATGCCGTGTGTGTCTCCACACCCAAAACAAAGGGAGGCTGTTTAGCAGCCTCCCTCGTTTCTACATGATTCGTTATTACTTCTTAATCACTTTATGAACCGATTCGTTTTCGGTAGTTATAACCCGAACAATATATATTCCTTCTTTCCATGCGCTTACATTGATCGTTCTCTTCATGCCGAGCGTTTTCGCATCTTGTTCAATCCGGATTTTACGGCCGGTAGCATCGGTTACGACAACCGAGGTAATCGGGAAGTCGCTATTGATGTACATTTCCTTTGAAACCGGATTGGGGTACAACTGCACTGTTTCGGCAATAACCGGATTTATACCGGTTAAAGAACCGGCAGCGATGTATCTTTCAATCACATGCGTACCGCAACTGTTAGTCATTGTAACCCTGAGCGTACCGCTCTGAACCGTGGCTCCGGGTGTTAATGCGGCGCTTGTTCCTGTACCGATCGGCGTTACGGTCAGTGAGTTGTTCGAGAATGACCAGTTGATAACGGAAGCTTCAATTGCTGCGCTTGATACGGAAGTCAGAATAACCGTGTCCTTGCGGTTCGGAACAATTGTTTCCGGTACTCTTGAGAAGATAACATCCGATAACGTATTGGTTACGGATAGGGAAACCGCGCTGCTTGTTACGCTTTGGGCGTTAGCGCCGCCTACTACCACGTAGTAAGAACCTGCATAGGCTTTCGTAATGTTGGTCAGATTCAGTACGCTTGAATTGCCGCCCTGAGTTATCGCCCGGTTATTGAAATACCATTGATAATTCAGGTTGTTTCCGGTAGCCACCACGCTGAATACGTAACTTGCCCCTGTACAGGTAGCATTTCCTACCGGTTGAACCGTAATCGCCACCGTATTGGCGGGAGGCAGAGTGGCAATATTGAGCAATTGGCTTATTGTACGTGTATTACAGCTATTACTTGCCGACACTATCAGGTTTCCGGCCACCGGATTTGCTCCGGTAGTGATAGTCGCGCTGGTTTTATTCGCCGAAGGGGTAATAACTACACCCGTACCCGAATAAGTCCAGACGATATTGTCCGTACCAATATTGCTTGGCGAGATGGAAGTCGAGTAAGTACTGTTCGGTGCGATTACCGTACTTTCTACCAACAATGCCAATTCCGGGATGGGGTTGTTTACGGTAAGCGTAGCTGTCGAACTTTCCACCTGTGTATTGAATGGAGAAGAAACAATTACTTTATAGTTTCCGGCCTGAGCGCTTGTCGCCGATGCAATATTCAACACATTGGTTGTAGCGTTTTGAATCGGATTATTATTAAAATACCACTGGTAGGAAAGATTTTCTCCACTGGCGATTACACTGAAAATGTAATTGCTGCCTGCGCAAACCGAACCTGAAGCCGGTTGATTGGTAATTACCGGAACGGTTTGGTCGGCGTTTCGGATTGTAATGTATTGGCTTATCGATTGCGAGCCGCAGCCATTGATTGCGTTAACGGTCAACACGCCTGTTCCGGCATAATTTCCGGTTGTTATCGTTGCTATATTTCCATCCGTTTCGATTGACATCAAATTGTTAGAGAAAGTCCATTCTATATCATCCGGATTGAAATCATTTCCGGATGCCGGAGCAATGCTGAATTGATACTGGCTGCCGGTTATCAACATCGTGCTCATTTCCACAAATACAATTGCAGGAAGCTTCTTGTTTACGGTCAGGGTAACTTCGTCGCTTTCCGTAGTGTATGATTTCGGTGACGATTTACTTATCTCAACTTTATAATCGCCTGCATTTGCAGCAGTCACAGAAGAAATAAACAACATATTCGATGTAGCTCCGAAAACCGGCATATCATTGTGATACCATTGATAAGACAATCCGGTATTGTTGGCGGCTACGGTGAACAAGAAGCCTTTTTCTTCACAAACCGTACCGGGGGCAGGTTGTTGTGAAATTGTAAACGGAGCGGGAAGCGTAATAGATATACAAGCTTTTCCGGATTCTCCATACTGCGAAACGGCAACAATGCAATATTCATATTCGGTAAGATATTCCGCTGTAACATCCACGTATTCGGTAGCTGTCCGGGTGGCAATAAGCATATTATCACGGTACAACTTGTATTCGGTTGCACCGGTTATGCCCGACCAAGTCAGTTTGATATCATCGGTTGCGGTAAATGCCGACTGCAAATTGGTAACTAATTCCGTAAAGAGGATGGGGTCTGCACATTCCGCTCCGGATTCGCACTCGGATTCGTCAATCAACATGGTTACGCAGTAGGTATATTTGCCGGTTTCTTCCAAAGTATCTTCATAGGTAAGATCGGTCAAACCTTCGGCCACTAATGTATTATTGCGATAGACATTAAAGGTATAGGCGGGAAGCGTTGCCGGGAAACCGGTATCGTCTATTTCCCAGTTGAGCGTCACAACATTACCGTCAATATCCGCTGTTAAATCCAGCACTTCCCGGCAAGGCACAGGAACGTTTACATCCACGGATACCGTATCCGATTCACAATAGTCGCCTACAAATGAAACGCTATAAGTGTAAATGCCATGTTCATATTTACCCAATACATCTTCATAATGATTTCCGGAGAAATTTTGTGCAATTAATACCTCATCCTTGTAAATATTGAAAACCGGCGCTGCGTTTTTGGTAATGCTTATATCGTCCAATTGCTGAACAGTCTGCTTAAAATCCCAATCAAGTGAAACCGTATTTTCATTTATTGCTGCTACTAAATTTGTTACTTTCACATCACATTCGCTTACGAAAGAAACAATTACATTTTTCAAATCAGAATTTCCTCCGGCATATTGAGCCGCTACGGAATATTTGTAATCGCCTGTTTCGGAAAGAAAATCATCGAATGTAAATACATCGGCGGCAACTGTTCCGATTTCTACATCATCACGGAAAATCAGATAGCCGGCCGGAGTGGCATACACTTGAATTGCCAAAGAAGGATCGCCCAAAGAAATAGTTTCGGGAACTTCTATCCGTTCGGATACAGTCGATTTGAAATCGCCTTGCGACTCAATAAATTCGGATACGTCATTGTGCGACAAGTAAGTTGGTGCAACAGGACTGTTAGCCGATTCCGCAACACCCAAGATAGCCCAGTTATAATCTCCGCCACCCATACCCGACAAAGTTGACCATGCATTATTAAAATACATCACATTTCCTTTCCCGTCAACAGCAGGCTGAGAAATATCGCAAGCCATTCGGTACACGGCGCCTGCGTCTTTGGCTGCCACTACAATACCAATCCAAAAGTCTTCATATACATCTATATCAATGGGAGTTGTAAGCGTAACCGTATTCCATGCGCCTCCGGTAAAAGATACGATCTCCTGTTCGTAGATTACTCTTTCCGGTTCATTTCCTTTAGCTCCCGCATAAATACGCAATATGTAGGTAGAATTTGATGTGGTTACGCTGTTATGAGTCGCAAAACGAACTTTAGTCAATTGTAAGCCCAACAATTTTTTCAGTTCGTCCTTTGTAAAGCGAGCCGCCATGATTCCGGTAGTAAGGTAAGAAGTTATGGATGTGGTCAAAGTACTATAACCAAATATACCTCCTGCGAACGGAACATTCCAACTCAAAGTTACTTTATTATCATCTAAATTTGCTTTGAAATTTTCTGCCGGTTTATAAGGATTTACAGGCGAAAGTGTAGTAACTTCCGTACAAATACCTTCCGACGAACATCCGTTGCTGTACACGGCGGAAATACAATAAGAATAAACGGTACCCGAAGTTAAACCGCTATCTTCAAAGGAAGTAGTTGTAGATTCTCCCACAGATTCACCATCACGATAAATGATGTATTTGGTAACTGCCGGCGCCGCTGATTGCGGTCCTTCATCAATTGTCCGAATGTCGGATTTAACGGCCGTCCGTTTGGATGTGTTTGACTGAGCCTTTCGTATAAAGGCCTCGATGCCGCGATTCGGGTTTTTCTGCGTCCTGCTGTCTAACACCACATTGGAATTGAGAGATGAGGGATTACCTGGGCTGAGATAGGTTTGCAAAAAGAAATTATTATCAAATCCCGCCTCTTCCATTGTGAACCACTCCCCGTCCTCACACATCCAATTTCTTCCGGGAACAATCGGTCCCGCATCCGTAACAAAACACCCTGTCCCTAAAGTATGTATTTCTACGCCAACAATATAGCCTTTGGATGCATCAATGGTAAGTGGAGACGTCAATGTAACGGATTTTGCTGATGGTGAAGTTGTAGAAGTGTATGAATAAGGCTGATTACAAACTTTGGTAACCATTCCATCTTCATCTACCGTCCATATTTGTATGGTATGTGAAGTGCCTGCCGTTCTTTCATACAAATAGAACTGCACTTGGGTTATTTCAAATCCGTCCAAGCCTTTAAGATGTTCCGGTTCCCACAAGGTTCCGGCAAAGAAAGTAAACTCAGATCCAAAGCTCCAAACATTCGAACCAGCTCCTGCAATTGTCTGCCAGCCTCCGTTAAACGGCGCTGTCCAGTTCAGAAAAGCCTTGTCAAGCGTAGAATTTGCTTGCAAATCGGTAATCGGCAAGCAATAGCTGTCGGAAGCTCCCGTAACGGAGACGCTCACACATGCTCTTTCCGATTCGGTCGCTTCATAGAGTGCCGCTACGCAATAGTTGTATCTTCCGTTTGTAACGCCGATTTGTGTGTAAGTAGTCGTATTTTTATTATTGATCGTGTATTGCAACACATTGTCCCGGTAAATTTTATAACCCCGTACATCCGCGTGATTCGGCGCTGTCCATGTCAGTGTTACATTACCGCCCGTCACTTGCGGTTGCAGATCGGTAACAGGTACGGTTGAACCATCCAAAAACTTAAAAGCGATTGTTCCGTCCTGTGCTTCGTTTATTTCCGTAATCGGTTTTGCAATCGTCTGCGGGCCTGTCCATGTAAACATGGCAGGAGTAGTGGTTGCCGTCAAATTGGATTTTCCCGCTGTTCCCGGGAAAGGCGTTCCTGCTGAATTGATGCTTCCGTAAGAAGCCACAGTTCCTGTTGGAATAGCAACAGTCGAAGCAGCCGCTACCGGATACAATTGTTGCGGGTGGCTTGCATTGCTTCCTTTTCCGTTCAAAGCATTCGGATGTACGTGCCATACCAACAATCCGTGACCCGGAAGCGATGTATCGAAGCCTACTTTTTGTCTGTTTTCCAAAACATAAAGTTCTCCATTCGCATTAGCCTTAATTGTGTAGGCGACCGGATTAAGGGCGGATGCCGGCATATCCGATACTTCCGTAAAAGAAGTCAATTCAACCGGATCAACCCATCCGTACAGAATTTTTTGAAACATATTGATATGACCCGGTTGACGACCGCTGTCATTCCAACTTCCACCGGCCATCAAGTCCCAATTTCCGGATCCGGCAAATCCGGTAGAACCTGTGTCATAATAATCGGGCGCTCCGAAAACGTGGCTTAATTCGTGGCATACTACACCAATGTAAGTGGTGTTGGTTCCACTGGAGCCTCTTAATTCGGGAGAACAAGAATAAACGGAAATCCGGACTCCATCCAAATAAATCGGACGGGCTAACTGCCATTTATGAGACCATATTTGATTCCCATTATCTATACTTTCATCGCCATATCCGGCAAAAAGGATATGAAAAGTTTCCAAACTTCCATCCGTAGCAAAATCAGCGTAATTCACATCGGCATCGGCTGCACGAGCAGCTGCTTCTGCAAATTCCTGTTCATGCGAGGCATAATATTTAGCTGTATTAGGAGCCAAATAAGGTCCTTTAATCGTCACTGTAAAATCCAATTGTCCGTAAGAATTTTCCTTGAAAAAATCCCTTACACTACCTTTGGTTGAATTATCGGAAGGATAAAATCCCACCTGATTAAACAAGGTTTCAAATTCGGATACTTCTTTTCCAAAAATCTTATCGGAAAAACTCATTAATACACAAAGCGCCTTCCGCTCACCCACTATCGGAGCAGCTTTTTGAGGAGTTTGATCGGAAGTTACCTCCCAAATCTGTTCAAACGCTTTTATTTGTGAACCGCTATAACGAATACCCTTCTTCACCGTGCTTGGTGCAGCAGATATTCTATTAAATTTGGCTTTTGACGGAACCATGTTGTTGTCAGCATCTTGTTCTGCATACACAATGTATTTTTTTGCATCATACATTAGCGTATATCCATCCAACGATTCCATCCAATGCACTTTTTCATCTCCGCGGAGATAAACGGTAATTTTCGTACCGTCCGGCTGTGTTTTTTCTACCGGCCAAGGGACGGCAGGGACGGCAAACGCTTCATGCGTCATCATACAAATAAGACTCATGAACAAAAAGAATGTAATTTTCTTTCTCATAATTTTTACCCTATAATTGTTAATATTCAATAACTTATTTAACTTTGTTCTAATAACTGCTAAGTAATAAAAAATAATTATAAATACTCAGCCTGTCTTATTTCCATTGTTAAAAGTAAGTTAATGGACAAAAGTATAGAATAATTTTTTCATTAGCAAACAAATTGTACAAAAAAAAGGGGAAAGGGAAAATTTATCATTAAAATAAGTCGCGCATACATGCACAACGATCGAGGCAGCATCAAGGCGTTGAAGTTGAAAGACTTCGCTAAACATTTGACATGTGGCTACAAGATTCATATTTTTTCCAAAGATTATCCTCCGGAACCGGCGCAACAATTTCGATTGCTTCTTTTGAAACCGGATGGATAAATTGGGCTTTACGGGAATGTAAGCTGATGCCGCCGTCTTTGTTGGAGCGGTCGAAACCGTATTTCAAATCGCCTTTAATCGGACATGCCATTTTGGCCAATTGACAGCGGATTTGATGATGCCGTCCTGTTTTCAAATTGATTTCCAACAGATAATAATTATCCGATTTGGCAATCAATTTGTAGGACAGAATGGCTTTCTTTGAACCGGGTTTTTCCGTATCATAGGCATACGATTTGTTCTGTTTTTCGTTGCGAACGAGATAATGCACCAATTCGCCTTCCGGTTGCGCCGGCGGATTTTTGACAATCGCCCAATACGTTTTTTTGATTTCTCCGAGCCGGAACATCTCATTCATCCGTTCCAAGGCCTTGCTCGTTTTGGCAAAAAGCACGACACCGGAAACCGGTCTGTCTAACCGGTGCGTAACACCCAGAAAGACATTGCCCGGTTTGTTGTGTTTCTCCTTAATCCATTGTTTTACAGTTTCCGAGAGCGGCGTGTCTCCGGTTTTATCGCCTTGAACAATCTCCGAACAAGTTTTGTTTACGGCAATCAGATGATTATCTTCGTAAAGAACTTCCATTAAGTATTCATGCCACCGTCAACCTGAATTACCTGTCCGGTAACGTAGGACGAGAGATCGGATGCGAGGTACAAGGCGGTGTTGGCCACATCTTCGGGTGTTCCGCCGCGTTTCAATGGAATTTGTTTCGCCCATTCGGCGCGCACTTCTTCCGAAAGTTGGTGTGTCATTTCTGTGATAATGAATCCCGGAGCAATGGCGTTGGCGCGTATTCCTCTGGAGCCTAATTCTTTGGAGATGGATTTCGCCAATCCAATCATACCGGCTTTGGAAGCGGAATAATTGGCCTGACCGGCATTTCCGTGAACGCCAACTACCGAACTCATATTGATAATGCTTCCCGATTTTTGTTTCATCATTACCGGAGTGAGTGCGTGTACAAAGTTGAAAGCCGATTTCAGGTTTACGTTGATAACCATGTCCCATTGTTGTTCCGACATGCGCATCATCAAACCGTCGCGGGTAATTCCTGCATTGTTGACCAAGATATCTATCCGTTCAAAATCTTTTACTATTTCATTCACAACGTTATGCGTATCTTCAAAATCGGCCGCGTTGGAAGCGTATCCTTTTACTTTTACACCGAATGTAGCGATTTCATTTTCCGTCGCTTGGGCGTTTTCATCCATAACCAAATCTGTAAAGGCGATGTTGCAGCCTTCTTGTGCAAACCGGATAGCGATTGCTTTTCCGATACCGCGGGCGGCGCCTGTGATAATCGCCGTTTTTCCTTCTAATAGTTTCATTTGAAAATAATTTGAAAATTTGAAAATTTGCCAATTTGAAAATATTCATCTCTGTTGGCGTTTACTAAACATGCCTGTTGCATGTGTGTTATTTTTTTATTCCATTAAATAATAAATTGACCATGCTATCGTTTTGACTTCCATTGACCGGAGTTAAACCTCCACGCACAATACCTCTTATATAGGGCACTTCCAGACCTTTGAAAGCGTGATGCAAAACAACCGCCATACTGCGCGGGTTGGCTATTTCGAAAATATCCTGTTTGATGCCTTCTTCCAGAATTTTTTGTATAAAGGCTATTTCTTTCAAATCGAATGATTTGCGCACATTCTCCACCCGCCAAATATCCCGGAAGAAATCGGCGCGCAAAGTTCCGTTTCTGAAAACCACATCTTTGATGGATTCCAATCGGGTAAAAATAAATTCCAATAATTTTTCGTCAGCCGGTAAATCTTTGCAGGCTACGTTTTCCAATGACCGGTAAAGGATATTTAATTCCGATTCTATAACAGCATTATAGATTTCGGCTTTATTATTAAAGTAGGTATATAAAGTGCGCCGCCCTTTTTCGGAAGCCATGGCAATATCGTTCATAGTCGTATTTTCCACTCCGATGCGGGCGAATAACTGACGGGCTACTTCAATCAACCTGTCTCTTGTTTTAGCCATTGCTACTGACATACAAATTGCACAATTATTAATTGAGTGTGCAAATTTAAGACAAAATATGGCTATTTCCAAAAAAAATGGCTAAATATTATTTTTCATAGGAACTCAAAATAATATTTAGCCAATAATTAGTAACTTTGCAGTCAGTAAATAAAACATTCGCATCATGAAAAACGCTTTATTCACCTTGTTTTTTGTATTCCTTTTTCCGGGAATAATTTCTGCCGCTTATACCGGTCGTGTTTATTTGGATAATAACGCGGACAGTAAATTTAACAAGGATGATACCCCATTGCCGGGCGTTGCAGTTACCGACGGACAGCATGTTACAAAGACAGATAAAAATGGACTGTTTTCGTTACCTGGATATGCCAAAACCCGGTTTATAACCATTACAACACCATCCGGTTACCGTGTGCGTTCGCATTTTATCGCGGTGGAGGCGGCACAAAAACCGTATGATTTTATTCTGGCTAAGAACAATCAGCCTACGCATCCGGCTCATCAATTTATTCAAATTACCGATACCGAAATTTTTGGGCGGGGAGTGGATGGTACGTGGGTTGATTACCTGAAGCAATACGTCAAAAACGAAAGTATTTCTTTTGTTGTCCATACCGGAGATATTTGCTATGAAAGCGGGCTTAAATCGCACATTAAAATTGTAAATTCCGAAACAATCGATTGTCCGGTATATTATTGCATCGGGAATCATGATTTGGTGAAAGGCGATTACGGCGAACAACTATTCGAATCCATTTATGGTCCCACCTGGTTCTCGTTTGAATATGGAAATACGCATTATATCGTAACTCCCATGGCGGGAGGAGACGCCCGGCCAAGTTACACTACGGAGGAAGTCCATAACTGGTTGAAAAACGACCTTGCGCAAACCGACCCGAATAAGGCGGTCATTGTGTTCAATCACGACATTTTGACGAGAAGCAATGATTTCCTGTTTGGCCCGAAAGATCAAAAAACAGACCTGAGAAAACATAACCTGAAGGCTTGGATTTACGGACATTTGCATATCAATTATGTACGCAACCAAGAGGGTATTTACACCGTTTGTACTTCAACTTTGGATAAGGGAGGTATCGATCATTCTACCTCTGCATTTCGGGTTGTAACTATGGATGATAAAAGTAATCCGGAGTTCAAACTGCACTATTGTTTTGTTGAACCTCAAGTGGTTATCGCTTCTCCTGCCCATGAAACAATCACTCCTTTGCTCCCTTCGGGGAAAATTCCGCTCTCCGTCAATGCTTATCATTCCGGATCCACGGTAAAAAAAGTTTCCTGTACCGTATCTGTTCAGGGGAATACGAGCCGTCTTCAAACGATGGATATGCAGCCCTTAAGCGATTGGAACTGGTATGCGGAGATAAACCCTCAACCCGCATGGAACGGACAACAACTACTCGTTTCGGTAACTGCCGAATTAACGAACGGAAAAACGGAGACTTCTTCTTCTGTTTTTACTTACAATAAGGATATTTCTGCAAAAATAAATTTGAAAGACAATTGGACGGCTTTGCTTGGAGATGCCCAACATACCGGAAAATCTACGGCAGTTATCAATCCGCCATTGCAGTTGGCGTGGGTAAAAAATATAGGAGCCAATATCTTTATGTCTTCTCCGTTGATGGTTGATAATAAAATTATTGTAGCATCTTGCGATGATAACGGAAAACCGGTGAATGGCGTTTTTGCGCTGGATGCCAATAATGGAAATGTACTTTGGAAATTCCCGACTCGCAATTCGATTAAAAATTCTATCGCGTACGATAATGGATTCGTTTTTGCCCAGGATGCGGAAGGGTATTTGTATGCGCTGGATAGTAACACCGGTAAACTGCAATGGGAGAGGAATGTTGCAGATGATCCTTACAGTTACATTGCGGAAGGTTTAATTGCCGAAAATGGGATTGTTTATGCCGGAACCGGACGCGGATTAAGTGCGTTTAAAGTACAGGACGGCTCAAAAATATGGCAAAATCCGGCTTGGAAAGGCAACGAGGGCGCATCTACAACGCTCACCACAGGCGAAGGCGTTTTGGTTGCCGGAGCGCATTGGAGTGCATTGTATGGAAACGACCTGAAAACCGGAAGCGGTCTTTGGAAACTCAATCAGGACGGACTAAGCGACCGGGGCGGTTCTCCGGTGTTGCATAACGGACTTTTTTATCTCATTTCCCGAAAAAGTATTTTTATCATAGAACCGCAGACCGGAAAGATTGTAAAACAAAAAGAAATCCCGGAACGTAATTTAGAAAATACATCTACTCCTTTGATTACAGATGACCGGATTATTTTTGGAACTGCCGATAAGGGTGTTGTCGCTTTGGATAAAGAATCGCTTGCTGTTATCTGGAATACTCCCACGGGACAATCGTTAGTATATACAACACCCTATACAACAACTCCTTTTGCCACAGTGGAATCCAGCCCGGTACTTTCTAACGGAACGGTTTATTTCGGAGCATCGGATGGTTATCTATACGGATTAAAGGCGGAAACAGGTGAAATAGTATGGAAAATGCAGACGGGAGCGCCTTCTTTTTCCAGTATGGCTATCTCCGGAAACACGTTGATTGCCACAGATTTTTCCGGCAATGTTTATGCGTTTGTTTCTGCGGCATTTATTCATACAAAGACATTTTAACCCACATTGCAGTCCCCGCCCATCCAAATGTTAAATTTTAGTTAAAAACGAGTTAAAATCAGGTATAAAATCATCAGAAAAGCCGGATTTTAGGATCGCCTAAATGGTTAATCCCTATAAAGGAGATTTTATTACTCTACATCCTTCATAATCAGCTCTATTACGGCTTGAAAACCGTGGCGGAGATGTCTTGCTCCCGAATCCAAGACTGACATCACATAGACAATCTCATAAAATTTACAATACAGACACAATGGTGATACATACTGATTTTTACTCTCATAATTGTATGAGAAAGGGACTGTATTACCCTTGCTAAGGGAGGCTGTTAAGGTGGACGATATTTTTTTAATCCCTGAATCGCTGAATCGCGCTGTTTCATTTGCTCTTTCCGTAAATTTGCCGTACTTTTGTCGCCGTATGAACGACAAAGCCATTGAACTCAAAAATCTGGCGATAGGCTACAAAACGAAAAACGGAATAAAGCCGGTTGCCGAAAATCTCAACGTCGCAATTGACGGCGGCGAATTGACTTGTCTGTTGGGCGCCAATGGAGTGGGAAAATCTACCCTGCTGCGAACGCTTTCCGGTTTTCAATCGAAATTAACGGGAGAAATCTTTATCCGGGAAAAAGAAATCGATTCATACACCGACAAAGACTTATCCCGAATGGTTGGAGTGGTGCTTACCGAAAAAGTTGATGTACGCGATATGTCTGTTACCGAATTGATTAGCTTGGGGAGAAGCCCTTATACCGGTTTTTGGGGAAAGTTGAGTAAATCCGATGAAGCCATTGTGCAAGCCAGCCTATCCTTGATAAAAATCGAAAATTTGGCCGACCGACCGCTTCAAACCTTAAGTGACGGTGAAAGGCAAAAAGTAATAATAGCCAAAGCTTTGGCACAGGAAACACCTATCATTTTTTTAGATGAGCCAACCGCCTTTTTGGATTTTCCCAGTAAAGTCGAGATTATGCGTATCCTGCACCGGCTTACCCGGCAAACCGGTAAAACCATTTTCCTTTCCACCCACGACTTGGAACTGGCTTTGCAAATAGCAGATAAACTTTGGTTGATGGATAAGGAAAACGGAATGATAATCGGTACGCCGGACGAATTGAGAGAGAACGGCCAATTAGAGAATTTTTTCCGGTGCGAAGGCGTTGTTTTTGACCGTAAAACCGGACTTTTCAGAATAAATAAACAAGCATGATTCACTATTTTAATCCGGGACATGAAACGGCGGTTCTGAACGGTTCCAAATTTTACCGGCCTGCTATTCCTGTTTTGAAAATGCAGGCAGATTTGGCTTCGCTTCCGGCATGGTACGCCGCTCCTGACGATTATGTCTTGCTCTCCAATCAAGCTATTCCGCAAGAAGCAAGGAATGAGCAAGTTGCTTTATGGGGGATTTCTCCGCAAAGCATCCATTTCTTTGAGAAATTGAACAAACAATATGATTTGCAATTGAAAATTCCCGAATGGAAAGAGGAATATCGCTTTCTGGGAAGCCGTTTTGCTTCTCAACAGGCGCTTGCCCGCTTGATGGATGCAATTCCGGAAATAGAGAACGATATTTTGCCACAGTTCTTTTCCGATATGGATGAAATTGAAAAATGTTTAATGCAAAGTCAAGAGAAACAATTGCTTAAATCGCCCTATTCTTCTTCCGGCCGCGGATTGGTATGGCTTCCTCCCGGAGAATTAGCCCGTTCGGAAAGGCAAATCATCAGCGGAATGTTGAAAAAACAATCCCGCGTTTCCATCGAAAAAGCCTTGGATAAACAATTGGATTTTTCCATGCACTTTGAAAATACTCCGGAAGGCGAAACAAAATTTATCGGTTATTCCATTTTCCAAACCAATGCCAAAGGCGCTTACGAGAAAAGTTTTTTAGCCAATCAAAACGCCTTGGAAAAACAAATTTCGGCTTTCATTGATAAAGATTTACTGCGTATTGTACAAAATACAATAAATAAAATCTTAAATGATTTATATTCAACAAATTATACAGGAAATATCGGAGTAGATATGCTGGTGTATCTATCCGGAGGCCAATACAAACTAAATCCCTGTGTAGAGATAAATATGCGGAAAAGCATGGGTTATCTGGCTGTCCGCCTGTTTGAAAACTACCTGCATCCGGATGTTCATGGCGAATTTTTTGTTGAATATCATCCCGATTCAAAAGCGCTTTACCAAAAGCATTTGGAATTACAACAACAATATCCGCTTGTTTTTGAAAACGGGCTAATCAAAAGCGGTTACCAAAACCTTTGTCCGGTTACGGAAACCAGTAATTATCACGCATTTATAATTATCGCACAGTAGGGGCGCACCTGTGTGTGCGCCCCATATATGCGATTATCCGCATTTCGAATTTCCGCAGTTGGTACAAGTTAGGCAGCCTTCCTGATAAACTAACGACTCCTGACCGCAATTCGGACATTTTTGTCCTTTGGCTTGGGCGCCTTCTTGAATGTATTTTTTCAACGCACGTTCCACCCCGTTTTTCCAAGTATTGATGGATTCGCTGTTCAGTTCCAAGCCTTCCACCAACTTAATTACCTGATCTACCGGCATTGAATAACGCAATACGCCGGAAATCAACTTGGCATAATTCCAATACTCCGGATTGAATTTATCGGACAAGCCTTCAATGGTGGTTTTGTAGCCGCGTTTGTTTGTATATTGAAAATCGTAACGTTTGTTTCCATTTTCATCTATATTCTTGATAATGGTTCCTTTGGTAACATTTTTCGGCAAGAAAATACCTTCGTCTTCATCGTTGATACCGGTAAAGATTTCGTAGGGGCGATCATTCAGTAAACCCACAAAGGCAATCCATTTGTCCTTGTTATTCTGAAACTTAACAATTTCCGCTTCCAATTCGCGGGGACGTTTCGCTACAATTACCGGCGGCTCAATGCAATCCCGTTCTTTTTTCTTTTCGTCGGTAGCCAACAGTACGCCGCTTCTCGAACCGTCGCGATAAACCGTGCAGCCCTTACAGCCTGATTTCCAAGCTTCAATATACAGTTGATTGACCAATTCTTCATCCACTTCATTCGGCAAATTAATCGTTACGCTAATCGAATGATCTACCCATTTTTGTACCCTGCCTTGCATTTTCACTTTCTGCAACCAGTCCACATCATTGGAAGTCGCTTTGTTATAAGGAGATCTCTCAATCAATGCATCCACTTCTTCCTGACTGTATTTTTTGGTAGTGGAATATCCGTTCGCCTCCATCCAGGTCACAAATTTGTGGTGGAAAACGATGTATTCTTCCCAGGAATCGCCCACTTCATCCACAAAATCCACTTTCACGGACGAATCGTTCGGATTCACTTTCCGCCGGCGTTTGTAAACCGGAAGAAATACCGGCTCAATGCCCGAAGTAGTTTGGGTCATCAAAGAAGTGGTGCCGGTCGGCGCAATCGTCAGACAGGCAATATTCCGGCGACCGTAAATTCTCATATCTTCAATCAATTGCGGATCAGCGGCTTGCAAACGTTTAATAAACGGGTTGTTTTCTTCCCGTTTGGCATTGAAAATTTCAAAAGCGCCCCGTTCTTTGGCCATCAGCACCGAAGAACCGTAAGCCGCCAAAGCCAGTATTTTTTGGATT
The DNA here is from genome assembly GCA_025999935.1 of Bacteroidia bacterium. GTDB lineage: Bacteria > Bacteroidota > Bacteroidia > Bacteroidales > Azobacteroidaceae > Azobacteroides. The sequence continues at coordinate 17,049 of BNXY01000013.1, forward strand.
TCTTCAGCAAAACCGGTCGCTTCTTCCGTTCCGTAACGGTAGCCCAAAGCCGCCAGCATATCGCCTTCCGCCGTTATACCGACACCTGTTCGCCGCCCCAACAAAGTTTTTTGGCGGATTTTTTGCCAAAGCAGTTTTTCGGCATGTTTTACCTCTTCCATTTCGGGGTCGGAGCCTATTTTTAGGAGAATCGCATCTATTTTCTCGGTTTCCAAGTCGATAATGTCGTCCATAATCCGTTGAGCCAAAGCCACATGTTTCTTAAACAAATCGAAGTCGAAAATCGCATTCGGTTTAAACGGATTTTTCACATACGAATACAGGTTAATCGCCAACAAGCGGCAACTGTCGTAAGGGCACAAAGGAATTTCTCCGCAAGGATTGGTGGAAACGGTGCGGAATCCCAAATCGGCATAACAATCCGGCAACGATTCTTTTAAAATGGTGTCCCAGAACAAAACACCCGGTTCCGCCGATTTCCATGCATTGTGGATAATTTTTCCCCAAAGCGCTTTCGCATCGGTTTCTTTGGTATATTCCGGATGGTTGGAATAAATCGGATATTGTTGTAAAAAAGGATGGTTGTTTATCACGGCGTCCATAAATTCATCCGTAATTTTCACGGAAACATTGGCGCCGGTCACTTTTCCATCGGTCATTTTTGCATCAATAAACGACTCAGCATCGGGATGTTTTACCGAAACGCTCAACATGAGCGCACCCCGACGACCGTCTTGCGCTACCTCGCGTGTTGAATTGGAATAACGTTCCATAAAAGGCACTAATCCGGTGGAAGTCAAGGCCGAATTTTTAACCGGCGAACCTTTCGGACGGATATGCGACAAATCATGTCCCACGCCGCCGCGCCGCTTCATCAGTTGAACCTGTTCTTCGTCAATCCGGATAATGGCGCCGTAAGAATCGGCCGCCCCGTCCAAACCAATCACGAAACAATTGGATAAAGAAGCTATCTGAAAATGGTTTCCGATACCGGTCATCGGGCTTCCCTGGGGTACAATATATTTAAAACGATCAAAGAGATCGAACAATTCCTGTTCGCTGAGCGGATTCGGATACTTTGCTTCAATTCGAGCAATCTCATTGGAAAGCCGACGGTGCATATCCGCAGGCGTTTTTTCATAAATCTTGCCGTAAGCGTCTTTCAAGGCATATTTGTTCACAAAAACTTTAGCGGCCAATTCATCGCCGAAAAAATAATCTAAAGAAGCCTTATAGGCTTCATCAAAAGTGTAACTCTCTTTGTTCATAGACATGATGATTATTTATTAATATCGCGTTATTAGAAATTTTCTAAATTTGGAAGTGTAAAATTAATATATGTATTTATATTTACCAAATTTTTCCACTTGTTTATTTAAAAAAATAAATAAGTTTTCCAGAAAAAATTATAATCAACTGATAATCAATAAAATATTTTTTTGAAAATTAATAATTATTTTCCAATAGGATTTTTTATATTTTTTTCGTACCTTTGGCAAAAAATTATATATCTATGAAAATATCTCAGATTATTGAAACATTGGAAAATTACGCTCCCCTCTCTTTGCAGGAAAGTTTCGACAATTCCGGCTTGCAGGTGGGCGATGTTTCCCGGAAAGTAACAGGAATTTTACTTTGCTTGGATGTCACGGAAGAAGTGCTGGACGAAGCGATAGAATTGGATTGCAATCTGATTATTTCGCATCATCCGCTGTTGTTTAAACCGCTCAAATCGCTGTCCGGGAAAACGTATATAGAAAGGTGTGTGATCAAAGCCTGCCGGAATAATTTGGTTATTTATGCTTCTCACACCAACATGGACAATGCTTTCGGGGGTGTTAATTTCCGTATTGCAGAAAAAATCGGTTTACAAAACGTTCGCGTGCTCAGTCCCCAAAAAAACTGTTTATTGAAATTAGTAACATTTGTACCCGAAGCCCAAGCCGAAACGGTCAGAAACGCTTTATTCAATGCAGGGGCCGGACACACCGGAAATTACGATTCCTGTAGTTTCAACGTTTCCGGTTCCGGGACTTTTAGAGCGGGCGAAGACACCAATCCTTTTGTCGGAAACATCAACGAATTGCATACCGAACCGGAAATCCGCATTGAAACGATTGTTCCGGTTTATAAAAAATCGACCGTACTCCGTACTTTGTTGGCTGTACATCCCTATGAAGAGCCGGTTTATGATTTTTACACCTTAGATAATAACTGGAATCAGGCAGGTTCGGGCGTTGTGGGAGAATTACCGTACACCGAAGAGGAAGCGGCTTTTTTGCAGAAACTGAAAATGATTTTTAAGTTAAAAAATCTTAAACATTCGCCGTTTACCGGAAAAGAGATTCGGGAAGTAGCTATCTGCGGTGGCAGCGGCGCATTTTTGATTCCGGAAGCGATTGCTTACGGAGCAGATATTTTCATTACAGGGGAAGCCAGATATAACGATTATTATGATGTGGAAAACCGGATACTTTTGGCGGTTATCGGGCATTATGAATCGGAAATCATTACAAAAGAGTTATTTTATGATATTATTACAAAAAAAATTACTAACTTTGCCGTTCATTTTTCAACAGTGAACTCAAACCCTGTAAATTACATGTAAATAAATATATGGCTAAGAAAGAAAAAGAAGTCGAAAAGGACGAAAAACCGGTTGAAAAACAAGCAAAGAAACCGGCTGCTAAAAAAGGAAAAGAAGTTTCCGCCGAAAAAGCGGAAAAAGTGATTCCCGTAGCTGAAACACCCGGCGTTTCAGACGCTGATAAAAAAGGCAAAACCGGCGCCGACGATTTATCGGTAGAGCAAAAATTAACAAATCTGTACCGGCTCCAAACCATGTTGTCGGAAATTGACAAGATTAAAACGCTTCGCGGAGAATTGCCTTTGGAAGTGCAAGATTTGGAAGATGAAGTAGCCGGTTTGCAGACTCGTATCCAAAATTTCCAGTTGGATACCAAAGACATTGATACTTCCATCGGGCAGCAACGGATTAAGATTACGGATTCCAATGCATTGATTAATAAATACAAAGAGCAACTGGATAATGTCCGTAACAATCGTGAATTTGACAGTCTTTCCAAAGAAATCGAATTTCAGGGCTTGGAAGTGGAGTTAGCGGAAAAACGCATCCGGGAATTTACCGTAGAATCCAAAGCTATCAGCGAAGAAATCGTCAAAAGCAAAGCGCTCTTGGGAGAACGTCAAATCGATTTGAAATCGAAGAAAGAGGAATTGGATGAAATTATATCCGAAACCAAAATTCAGGAAGAACAGTTGAGGGAAAAAGCGAAACAATTGGAGACCACCATTGAACCCCGTTTGTTGGCAGCTTTCAAACGTATTCGTAAAAGCGCCCGCAACGGTTTGGCTGTGGTTTACATCCAACGCGACGCCTGCGGTGGTTGTTTCAATAAAATTCCGCCCCAAAGGCAATTGGATATCAAGTTGCGTAAAAAAATCATTGTTTGCGAACATTGCGGCCGCATCATGATTGACCCGCAACTTGCAGGAATTGAATAAATTGCATCCTTTAATATCTTTCAAATATTGTCCACAATGCGGTTCCAACCGGTTTGTTGAAAACAATTTCAAATCCAATAGATGCGAAGATTGCGGATTTGTATATTATTTCAATTCATCGGCGGCAGTAGCGGCGTTTATCACTAATTCCGAAGGAGAATTATTGGTAGTGCGCCGTGCCAAAGAGCCGGTCAAAGGAACTTTAGACCTACCCGGCGGTTTTGTCGATTTGTACGAAACCGCCGAAGAGGCCGTTATCAGGGAAGTGCGGGAAGAAACCGGATTACTCATCCGGAATCCCCAATATCTTTTTTCTTTACCCAATATTTACACCTATTCTAAATTCGACGTGCATACGATCGACCTGTTTTATAAATGTCGGATTACCGATTTGACAGGACTTCAGGCAGACGATGACGCCGCCGAATTGTATTTCCTCCCTAAAAAAGAAATTCAACCCGAATTGTTCGGATTGAATTCCATTCGTAAGGCCATTGAAGGCTATCTAAACGCTTAAAATTGAGCGATAATCGCATCCATTTCCGATGCTTTTGCCTCTAATTCCTGCAACAGTTTAAACTGCGCACGGGTGCGTTGCAAATTGTGTTTCGGCGAATGTATTTTATAATAGGTGTCGCCATTGAGGTAATCGGTAAGGAAACGCACGGTTTGCATGTAAGTCAACAAGCGGCCGCCATACGGCAATAATTTGATTTCCTGTGGCGTAAGGAAATCTTTTGCCGTTTCCATGTATCCGCGGGCGTAAGTTTCGAAAATTTCCGTGTTGACTTTCACATTGTCCAAGTTTTCATCGTCTTCCGCGCCGGTATTGCAGCCGGTACGGATAAAATCGCCGATGTCGGACAATACGAAACCCGGCATTACCGTATCCAAATCAATCACGCAAAGTACATTGCCGTCTTTATCAAAAAGGATATTGTTTACCTTCGTATCGCAATGGTTGATGCGTTTCTTTAATGTGCCTTCCCGATAAAGTTTTTCTTGAATACACATCGCTTCGGCGCGTTTATTTATTTCGGCAACCAAATCCTGCACTTCCTCTAAACGTCCGGCTGCATTGGCTTGCAAGGCATCATTAAATTGCTGGAGACGAAATTCCATATTATGAAAATTCGGAATCGTTTCTCCCAATACGCCGTCGGGAATGTCGGCAAGCATGGATTGAAAATTTCCAAAAGCTTTACCTGCTTCATAAGCAGAGTGTACGTTCAATTCATCTATCGTTTGACTGCCGGCTATATATAAACATACACGCCAATAGCTATCGCCATCAAAATAGTACGATTTGCCGTCTTTAGTTGGCAAGAATGTCAGCACTTTGCGGTCGATTTCTTTTTCGCCGGCAGCTTCTAATTTCTTGCGGATATGTGTCGTAACCGCGTGAATGTTATTTTGCAACAGTTCCACATCTGTGAATATAGCATGATTGATATGCTGGAGAATATACTTGGAATTTCCTTGTTCATCAATTGTTTTCAAAGTCTCATTGATGTGTCCGTCGCCAAACGGTTTGACATCGGTCACTTTATCTTCTAACTGAAATTGGCCGAGAATGTCCAATAATTGTTCTTTCGTTTGTCCCATATTTTCAAATTATCTCATTTTCAAATTTATTTAGCGAATGTCAATTTATCCAAACGATTCCATGCGCCACGGGTAAAATCGGGAATCTGAACCGGCATCGAATTATTATCTAAAGAAATCTCGCTCAAAGGAATAACACAGCACCATTCGGCCAAGTCATACACGTCCATATCCAAAGGTAAACCATTTTGCAAGCAATATATCAGACGGTAATCCATCACGAAATCCATTCCGCCGTGACCACCCACTGTTTTGGCTTTTTCTTCGATTTCAGCCACAATCGGGTGTTTGTATTTCTCCATCAAAGCAGCTCTCACCTCTTGAGGAACAAAACGGTGGGCAGTCAGATTTTCATGGTTGCTCGCAATTTCGGGGTCAATTTCGCCTTGATCCAAAGCATAACCTTCAACCGGATATTTATTGGCAAAGCCTTTGGTGCCTGTCAGTTGGTACATCCGGTTGTAAGGGCGCGGAGAAGTTACGTTATGTTCCACTAAGATTGATTTTCCGTTTTCGGTATAAATCAAGGTGCAAGTGTGGTCGCCATTGCGAAAATTGGGTACGTCTCTTCCGGTTTTTTCTTTGATATAAGCCGGATTTCCGATGGGTTTGGTATCCATGGAAACTAAATAATTCAATTTATCGCCGCGATGAATATTCATGGCTTGGCAAACCGGGCCTAAACCGTGGGTCGGATACAAATCGCCGCGATGAGTTTCGTTGTAATCCATGCGCCAATTTTCCCAGTACTTATCCCAATAAGGCTGTAAACCGTGGATATAAGCGCCTTCACCGTGTATAATTTCGCCCAGCAAACCATGCTGAACCATATTCAAAGTAGTCAATTCAAAGAAGTCATAACAGCAGTTTTCCAATCCGATGCAATGTTTCCGGGTTTGTTCGGAAGTATTGATTAATGCCCAAATGTCTTCCATCGTCAGTGCAGAAGGCACTTCGATAGCGGTATGTTTACCGTCTTTCATCGCTTGTATGGCAATCGGAGCATGGTGCTTCCAGTCGGTAGCGATGTACACCAAATCGACATTGGGTAAGGCGGTTACTTTTCGCCAAGCATTTTCATCTCCATAAAATTCCAAGGCTTTCGGAAGTCCCTTTTCCTCTAATTTCCGGTTTACTTTTTTCACATTCTCCTCCACCATATCGCAAAGTGCGACAATTTCCACACCGTCGATATGTGTCATCCTATCTACTGCGCCCGGGCCTCTCATACCCAAGCCGATAAATGCCACGCGAACCGTTGGAATCGGGTCGGCGGTAAGTTGCAAGACATCGGTCTGTCCGGCGGAACGAGCAGGTGTAGGCGTTTCAATAAATTGAAGCGAGGCTTCTTTTTTACAACTAACAAACAGGCAAGTAGCCAATAAAATAAAAAATAGATTACGTTTCATAGTACATTTATTAAATGATAAGCATTATATAACATTGAACAATAATAGTCAAATATAGATTTGACCACAAAGGTAAGTAAATTATTTTATATTGACAAAAAGGGTTAAATAATTTTCCTACCCTGATTTGCTACACCAATGATTTGCTACATTGAAAAAAAAATTGTAATTTTGCGCTAAAATTTATTAAATGTGCTGATTGGCGCATTATCACATTCGTTTATTATCAAAAAATATGATAAAAATTACATTTCCGGATGGTTCCATTCGTGAATATTCGAAAGGAACAACCGCTTTTCAGATAGCGGAAAGTATCAGTCCCCGTTTAGCGCAAGACGTTCTGTCGGCTGGAATTAACGGAGAAACTTATGATTTGTCCCGCCCGATAGAATCGGACGCTTCCATCAAATTATACAAATGGGACGATGAGGAAGGCAAACATACTTTCTGGCATTCTTCGGCGCACTTGTTGGCCGAGGCGCTTCAATCACTCTATCCCGGCATTAAATTCGGGATTGGCCCCGCCATCGAAAACGGTTTTTATTACGATGTCGATCCGGGCGAAGGCGTAACTATCAAAGATGCCGAGTTGACGGCTATTGAAAAGAAAATGCAGGAATTGGCGGCTCACAAAAGCCCAATTGTCCGCCAAGACATCACGAAAGAAAACGCTTTGAGATTGTTCGGCGACCGGAATGAAACTTATAAAACCGAATTAATCAGCGAATTAGCCGACGGAACGATTACCACTTATACCCAGGGTGATTTTACCGATCTTTGTCGCGGCCCGCACTTGCCCGATACTTCCCCCATCAAAGCTATTAAATTGATGTCGGTAGCCGGCGCTTACTGGCGCGGCGACGAAAAAAGGCCGCAATTGACCCGTATTTATGGCATTACTTTCCCGAAAAAGAAACTTTTGGATGATTACCTCATCTTGTTGGAAGAAGCCAAAAAACGCGACCACCGGAAAATCGGTAAAGAAATGGAATTGTTCACTTTCTCGCAAAATGTGGGACAAGGTTTGCCGCTTTGGCTACCGAAAGGAACGCAATTGCGCCTGAAATTGGAGGAATTTCTTAAAAAAATACAGAAAGAATACGGTTACCAACAAGTAATGACACCCCATATCGGCGGAAAAATGCTGTATGTAACTTCCGGTCACTATGCCAAATACGGAAAAGATTCTTTCCAACCCATCCATACGCCGGAAGAAGGCGAAGAATTTTTGCTGAAACCCATGAACTGCCCGCATCACTGCGAAATTTTCAAGGCGTTTCCCCGTTCCTACAAAGAATTACCCCTCCGACTGGCAGAATTTGGCACGGTTTATCGTTACGAACAAAGCGGAGAACTTCACGGTCTGACTCGTGTGCGGGGCTTTACCCAGGACGACGCCCACATTTTCTGTTCACCCGAACAAGTGAAAGAAGAATTTATCAAGGTGATGGAAATCATTCACATCATTTTCCGCGCCTTGAACTTTACCGAATACGAAGCGCAGATTTCTTTGCGCGATCCGGAAAACAAGGAAAAATACATCGGTTCGGAAGAAAATTGGCAACAGGCCGAAAATGCCATCATCGAAGTTTGCAAAGAAAAAGGCGTCAAAGCGCGAGTGGAATTGGGCGAGGCCGCTTTTTACGGCCCAAAATTGGATTTCATGGTCAAAGACGCTTTGGGTCGCCGGTGGCAGTTGGGAACGATTCAGGTCGATTACAATCTTCCGGAACGCTTTGAACTGGAATATGTCGGAGCGGACAACCAAAAACACCGTCCGGTAATGATTCACCGCGCGCCGTTTGGTTCGATTGAACGCTTTGTGGCTGTGTTGATTGAGCATACTGCCGGTAAATTTCCCTTGTGGTTGGTACCCGATCAGGTGGTCATTCTTCCTATCAGCGAAAAATTCAATGAATATGCCGAAGCAGTCGCCAAAGAACTGAAAAAACAGGATGTTCGGGTAATTGTTGACGACCGGAATGAGAAAATCGGACGCAAAATCAGAGACAATGAATTGAAAAAAATCCCTTACTTATTGGTTGTAGGAGAAAAAGAAGTAGAAAATAATGAAGTTTCTGTAAGAAAACAGGGCGAAGGTGATGTAGGTTCAATGAAAATTATTACCTTTGCAGCGTTTTTAAATGAAGAAGTAGAGAAACAAATGAATCAATGGCAATAATTTAAAACAAAATAATATAAAAGAGAACAGTCATTTTTAATGAAGAAAGACAATCTTAAGGATCAGTACCGGATAAATGATAAAATCCGCGCCCGCGAGGTTCGATTGGTTGGAGAAGGCATTGAACAAGGTGTTTATCCAATTATCGAAGCCCAAAAAATTGCCAGAAGCCAAAATCTGGATTTGATAGAAATTTCTCCTAATGCTGTGCCTCCAGTTTGTAGAATTTTGGATTACCAAAAATTTATCTACCAACAAAAGAAACGTCAAAAGGAACAAAAAGCCAAGTCTTTGAAAATTGTAGTCAAAGAGATTCGTTTTGGACCTCAAACCGATGACCACGACTATAATTTTAAGTTGAAACATGCGAAAAGTTTTTTGGAAGAAGGCGCCAAAGTAAAAGCCTACGTGTTTTTCAAAGGCCGATCCATTCTTTTCAAAGAACAGGGGGAAGTTTTGTTGCTCCGGTTTGCCAATGATTTGGAAGATTACGCGAAAGTGGAACAATTACCAGCTTTGGAAGGGAAAAAGATGATTATCATGCTGTCGCCCAAAAAGTTAGGTGTGGCTCTAAAGAAGCCTGAGAAATCTGAAAAGATTGAAAAACCGGTAAAAGCAGCAGCGCTTAGTGAAACCAAAGTGGCAGAAGTTGAAGAAACAGAGTAAAAAACGATAGAATAACTTGGGATTTGCGGGTTATGCCTGCAATGACAAGTTGTATATATATTATTAATTATAAACAAATAAATTTAGAGTACAAATGCCGAAAATGAAGACTAATTCCGGTGCCAAAAAAAGATTCGCTCTTACCGGAACAGGAAAGATCAAAAGAAAACATGCTTACAAAAGTCACATTCTGACGAAGAAGACCAAGAAGCAAAAAAGGAGATTAACACATTTTTCAATCCTTAGCAAAACGAACGAAAACAGCGTTAAGGAATTATTGGGAATGAAATAATCGCCGCCCCTAAATCCCCTGAAGGGGACTTAAAAAAGCGTTTTCTAAAAAAGATTTATTAACAGAGAATTAGCACCAAAGACCGCTTGGAAAAGCGGCGCTAACTTTCACAAACATTTTTAATTATTATGCCTAGATCGGTAAATCATGTAGCTTCGAGAGCTAAAAGAAAAAGAATCCTCAAATTGACCAGAGGATATTATGGCGCAAGAAAAAACGTATGGACAGTCGCCAAAAATACATGGGAAAAAGGTTTAACTTATGCGTTCCGTGACCGGAGAGCCAAAAAACGTAACTTCCGCGGTTTGTGGATTCAACGTATCAATGCGGCCGCCCGTTTGGAAGGAACTTCTTATTCCCAATTGATGGGCGCATTGCACAAAAACGGAATTGAAATCAACCGCAAAGTCCTTGCCGACTTGGCGATGAATCATCCGGAAGCGTTCAAAGCCATCGTAAACAAAGTGAAATAAAAGCATCATTTTTTTAATCCTGCCTCACATTTTGCAAGTGAGTAAAAAGAGGTCGTTTCATAAGTTGAAGCGACCTCTTCTATTATATGCCTTCGCAGTTTAACCTTTTGATATTCGGTCTCAAAAATTGAGACACTCTCTTTCTTTCACAATAAATAATATAAAGGTAACGTTTATAAATATAGTTGAATATTGTAACCGTTCGTAATTCAGCATCATTATAGTAATTTTTTATAATTTTAATAATTATGACAAATAGTACAAAAACAACATTTCATTTATTCTGGATTATCTCATTAGTTTCCATTACCTGTTCCTGTCAAAACGATAAAGGGAAAAAACCGGATTTTGTAATAGAAAAAAAACTCGTGGCTGAAAAAGTTCCCATAAAAGAAGTTTTTTCTCCGGAATTTATGACCAAGACAGATGATTTTCTGCTTATTTCAAGTAGTAGAAGTGATACGATGATATATACTTATGCGACTCCATCATTAGAACATAAAAGCCATACCGGTGTAAAAGGTGGAGGCCCCGACGATTTTTCGCCACTCCCGGGATTTTGTGAATCCAACAGTAATTCAAATGTATATATTTGGGGATACACACCGCATACCATAAGAAAATTTTCTCTTAACAGTGAAGGTCAATTGGTTTTTGAAAAAGAATTTTTATTGAAAAAAAATGAAGAATTTAACAATATGTATATCATTAATGATTCCTTGTTTCTGTATTATTTAATGGAGGAATTATGCATCAAAAAATATGACTTAATCCGGGAACATCCAATTGATGAATTAAGGATGGAAAAAGAGAATCATCGGAGTTCCTGGTTTTTTTCAAACAGGGGGAATTTTATTGCAAACGACTCAACAATTGTTTTTTCTTATCTATTTAAAAAACAGATAGATATATATGATTTAAATACCATGGAATTAAAAACGGTAATTACCGATAATAAAAAGTATCCAAAACCGATAGTCGGTAATTTTAAGAATACCATACAACATTATACGCATATAGTAGCCGGAAAAGATTTTTTTTATGCTGTGTATCACGGAGTAGCTGGATACTCGGATACTGACACAGATGTAATTGAGGTTTATGATTATAATGGAAATGCCATAAAAAAATACACATTTGATTCGAGAGATACTTTCCCTTATTTATTTGAAGCGGATGAATCAAGAGGCTATATATACGGATATAATCCAAAACAGGAAGATTATTTATTAAAAATTCCATTAGAATAACAAAGAGGCTACCTCGATTATGAGACGGCCTCTTTGTTTACATTGCTATATTTGCTTAAATTTTATTTGACAGCCAATAATTTCTTCAAAGATTGAGGTAAATAAAAGGTGTTGTTTTTATCTACATAAATAATCACACTATTCAATTTTACCGCTTGACCATTGTGTTTTATCACGTTGGTATTCGGTTGGATTTCCAGACTGCCTTTATCGGTTTTTACTTCCAATGTGGGTATATTTGCTGTTGTATTGATGGTGTAAGTGTAACCGGAAAATACATCGGTATGTTTTGCAAAAACTTCATCAGTAAGCGATTCGAGACCTTGTTTCAAGCCTGCGGATTGGCGAAGGTATTGATTCAACTCGATATTGGTATGATGACCTGTCAGACGGTTGGGAGTTGGGTCGTACACGGCCAAAAACACTTCTTCGCCGGTATGTCCGGTAGTAGTAAATCCGAAGCAGGTGTATTTGTCTAAGATTCCGGCAACCACTTTTGTTAATTTGGAGCCTTTCATCCGTTCATCATTCGAGAGGGCGCTCCGGTTGTAATCCGCACATTGCAACAACAAATTATAGTCTTCGTCAGTCAAAGCGATACCGGTTAAAGCCAGTACAACCTCTCGTAAATCACCGGGTTCTGTAGTCTGCAATTTGGCAATTAATCCATCAATACTGGTTTTGAATTGGGAAATATTGGCAAACAATTGGTCTTTGGTTAATTTGGAATAACCCGGACATTTGTTGGAACCAATGCTAAATCCGCTATTACCGTGATCGGGAACGATGATTACCACTGTTTCTTTATTGGATTTGGCAAATTCCAAAGCTACCCCGCAAGCTTTATCAAAAGCAAGCATATCTGCAATAATGGCTGCCGGATCATTGGCATGAGCCGCCCAGTCGATTTTACTTCCTTCCACCATCAGGAAAAACCCGTTTTTATTTTTGGATAATTTTTCGATTGCTGATTGTGTCATTTCAGCCAGAGAAGGTTCTTTAGCCGGGTCGCGGTCAATGTCATAAGCCATATCGTTTTCATTGAACAAAGCCCACATTTTATCGCCTTTATAATTCCTGTAATTATCAATTTCATTCAAGAAAACGCCATATCCCTCATCAAGAAGGAATTTTTTGTATTCCTCTTTCAGCAATCCGGCGCCTCCACCGATAACCACATCTAATTTATTGTGAACCATTTGTGGAACAATCCAATCGTATTTGCTTCGGTTATAACTGTGAGCCGCACAATCTGCGGGAGTGGCATGTGGAAATTCGCAGGTAAAAACCAAACCGGTTGCTTTGTTTTTCAAAATCCGGGCGCCTTCCAAAACGGTAGCCAAAGGTTGATAGGCCTTTAGAGAATCCATAGGCACAATATCATTCAGCGGATCAGCTACGGGATAGGTGGATACATAACCCGCAAGACTTGGATAACCGGTCATGTAACAAGAAGTTGTGGGCGCCGAATCGCCAATGGGCGCATTGGAACAATAGGTCAGAATGCTTCCGCAAAGATAGGGGTCGAGATTTAAATTGGGAATCTCCGGCTGGTTGTAGCGTTGATACCAACGGGCGGCCGATACGGCAGACAGCGATGTCCCATCCGGAATGAGTAAAATAACATTTTTAATTTCCTTGCTTTTAGTACAGTAAGAAAAAGAAAATGTTAAAAGAATTAACAAAAAAACATTTGAAATTCGTTTCATGATTATAATAATTGAATAAATAAATATTATCAAACTGCTTTATAAGGTATGTTCCGCCCGCAATAAATCATTGACCGTCTTTACCGGATTGAATGTCGCAGCGGATACTTCCACGAAAACCGTGTTCCAGTCCGACATGGCGCCGTTCCATAATCCCGGTAATTCCAAGGCTTTGAGTTCCTTTCCGTTTTTCGATTTCAAAGAGATAAAGCCGGTATTTTTATCTACGTATTGGAGCAAATCAAATTTTTCACCTTTGTAATTTTTCAAAGCGCAAACCAAATCGACCGGATTGAAATGCGTACCTTGTTCAAACAATTGTTTCTTTTCCGGGTCTTTCAGATCAATCTGGGAACTTTCCAATATCTGCAAAGAAACCGTTCCATCGACGTTGACCGCCAGAAATGGGCCGCCTCCCGGTTCGCCTTCGTTGCGTACCATACCGCAAACCCGCAGGGGACGATTCAATTTGGATTTGACATACAGAACCAATTCTACATCCTCCAAATTTTTCGTTTCCGGATTTTTGATGCTAAGTTCGTTTTGCAGGAAGTACAACATTTCCAGCAATTGGTCGTGACTGTATTTTCCGGAATCAATCAAATGCAGGTATTCAAAAATCTTTTGCTGGTAATACACCAAAACACCGGCTATCAGTTTTTTATACTGCACCGTTTCATGTTTCAGGCGGTCGGGCACCACATTGTCGATGTTTTTGATAAACACCACATCGGCGGGAATATCGTTCAAATTTTCAATCAAAGCACCGTGACCTCCCGGACGGAAAAGCAACTGACCTTTCTCCCTGAACGGCTGATTATCCGCATCGGCAGCCAAAGTATCGGTCGATGGCTTTTGTTCGCTGAAACCAATATGATATTGAACGCCAAACCGTTCGGCGTATTCGGGCGATTTCTCTTCCGCCTTCTGTAGGAACAATTCCCGGTGTTCGGGCGAAACCGTAAAATGAATATTTACCTGTTTCTCCGCATTGCAGGCATACAAAGCGCCTTCCACCAAATGCTCTTCCATGGCGGCACGCGAGCCTTCCGGATAACTGTGGAAAAGAATCAGACCTTTGGGTAATTGTCCGTAGTTCAATCCTTTGCCATGAAGCAGATTTTCAATGATTTTTTTGTAATCTCCGTTTTCCGACAATTCTTCAATGCTTTTGCCTTCATTTTTTTGACAAAACGATTGCAGCAAATCATAAAAAGCAAATTGTCGGATGCCTTCAAAAAAAGTTTTCAAGGGAGGCGTATCAAGTTGCGTACCGGAAGTATCCAAAAATTCAAATAAATCCTTGAACATCCGGCTGGCAGCGCCCGATGCCGGTACAAATTTTACGATTTCCTTATTCTCTTTCAAATAGGCATCCCAGACATTTAGGAAAAATTCTTGCTCATTTTCAGGAACATACAGGATTCCTTTTTCCACAGAAGCCGAAGCCTGAATGGATAGATAAGGAAAACCTTGCTTAAAATAAGCTAACTGCTCTTCAATCCGAGCAATACTGATGCCTTTCGATTTCAATTGTTGTAAATCCGATTCTATAAACATAATTTCAAGTCTTACAGTTTACCTGCAAATGTATAAAAATAAAAAATAAAATCCTAATTATTTTAAAAAAGTTTCCTTTTATTTTACTACTTTTGCGCTCTTTAATTTATTTTCATGTCCACATCCGACATCAGAAATCTTACGGAAGGTAAAATCTTCAAACAGTTGATACAAATTGCCGTACCTATCATGGCAACCAGCTTTATTCAAATGGCTTACACCCTCACGGATATGGCTTGGCTGGGACGTTTGGGCAGTGAAGAAATGGCTGCTGTCGGCGCTATGGGAATTGTATTGTGGCTTATTTCGTCAGTGGCTTTGTTGACCAAAGTAGGTGCAGAAATCAGTATCGCACAGTGCATTGGCGCTAAACAAACGGATAAAGCGCGAATATATGCTTCCCACAATGTAACCATCGCATTGATTCTCGGAATAGGCGTCAGTTTGTTTCTCTTTTTCTCAGCTACCCTGATTATATCCCTATTTAAATTAGACGCCAAACTCGCCGAAATGGCACACGGATACCTGCAAATTGTCTGCATCTCCTTGCCTATGTTTATTTTATCTTACACTTTTTCAGGAATCTACAATGGAATTGGACGTACCACTGTTCCGTTCTATTTCTTGACTGCCGGATTGTTATGCAATATGCTCTTAGACCCGCTATTGATATTCGGCATCAAGGGATTTGGCGCGCTGCACACAGAAGGAGCGGCCGTTGCAACGGTAATATCACAAATCGTTGTTATCCTTTTGTTTATTTGGAAAACCAAACAAAAAAACGGCATCCTCAACCGTTTTCCATATTTCGTCAAATTGCAAAAAAAATATACTATACATATCGTAAAGTTAGGGGCGCCCATTGCCGCCATGAATTTCCTTTTCGCTGGTATCAACTTCTATATGGCGCGCATAGCTTCTATCTACGGCGGATATTTGGGCGTCATGAGTCAGACCACCGGAAGCCAGATTGAAGGAATTTCCTGGAATACCTCGCAAGGTTTTTCAACAGCCTTGGCAACCTTTACCGCACAAAATTATGCGGCAAATAAAATAGACCGGACAACCAAAGCCTACAAATACACGCTAACAACGCTCTTGTCTTTGGGTGTGATTGTTACACTGGCTTTCGGGTTTCTGGGAAAAGAAATTTTCGGCCTTTTCGTCATTGAAGACACCGCCCGGATAGCCGGAGGAAATTACCTGTTTATCATGGCATTCAGCCAAATGTTTATGATGATTGAAATCACGACGATGGGACTGTGGAATGGTTTCGGGCGAACCATCCCCCCGGCAACAGTAAGTATTCTATTCAATTTAGCCAGAATACCTTTGGCCTTAGGACTGGCTCACAAATTTGGAATAAGCGGCGTTTGGATTGCAATTACCGTTTCGGCCATCCTTAAAGGAATAATTAGTCCGATTTGGTGGCAAATTGTTTTCCGGACAAAAATCAAAAAATATTAGGATTTTTCAGGCTAATTTTTTTTGAGACGCTATTCTCAAAGAAGAAAAGTTGGGTGCCTTGTCCTTTTAGGAGGTTGGAGGTAAAAACTTTAGCCTGTTGTCAAACAATGTTCGTTTCTGAAAATGCAAAAACCAACAACGAATCAAAACAAATTCTGCTATAAATCTCAAGGAAAACGACAAATCTACTTTGAACAAGACAACCTTGGTAGATGGCTTATTTACAGCTCCTCCTGAGTTTTATATCGAGATTAGCTATAAGGAAATATGTATGTGTGTGGAGGCGCCCGGTTGGGCGGCTCCACACTTTTTTTAGTAATGACAAAACTTTTTGCAAAAAATCAATGCTTATTATTTTTATCCACTATCATTATTCATTTGTCCACCTTCAACCCACATTATCTGTCTAATTTTGTAAGTGTATTATTGTCACTTATTAAAATATGTTACTTATGAAAACACAACAATGGACAAAAACAATTCTTACAGGAATGATGCTTTTGTTACTTTTTGCCTGTCAAGATTGGGGGGAATGGGACGACCCGTCAGGAAATCAGAAAAATCCCGTACCGCCCGATGCCTCCGTCAAAGTAATTGCCCACTTTCCGTTTGATACGGATATGAATGCAACCGGAACGGATATAGCCGGAGAAGCTTTCACTTATGAAAGTGGAGAAATGCCCGAAATAGTCGCCGATTCTAAAAGAGGCGACGTATTGCATATAGAAGGCGGATACCTCCGCATTCCGAATCCCATGCAAGGGCTTTATGTTGCCGCCGGAGCTTCCGTAACGATGTGGGTAAAAATGCCGGAAGTCGATACCGAAGGCGCTTTGTTCGCGTTTGTCGCAGACAAAGACAGCGCCTTATTTTTTACAGGAAATGCATGGTTGAATTATAAAGGAAGAGGAGGCGCATTTGAAGTAAATAATCCTCAATCGGTGGAAACACAAATATTAAAACCCAATCAATGGCATTTTTTGGCTATATCGCTCACGAAAGCGGGCTATATTATATATGTAGATGGAGTAAAAAAATACGAGAACGGAGAATCATCCGCTTTTGATTACGCCAACATGGAAAGTTTAATCACCACGGCGCCTTATTTTTATTTGGGATACGGCTCTCCATCGGCAACAAAAGAAGTCTATTTCGATGATGTAAAAATATGGAAGAATAAGATTGCCGCTAAAGATGCACTTCCTGATCAGGAAATTCCTCAAATGCCTACGCCGGTCTATTTGAATACTTTCGATGCAAACAATACCGCACGAATCGTAGGGGATGGAAGTTTCACTCCTGTTACCGATCCGGGATTTGGCGTTGTATTCCAGAATGCGACCGGAGGCACACGTCAAAACTATTTATTGTTGCCGGAAAATGTATTATCCCATTCCACCGAAACCAATGAAATGTCTATCGGCGTATGGGTCAATGCAGCCAATGCCGGCGCATCCAATACCTATATGTGGTCGCCGCTATTCGCCGCTTACGGAGCAGCGCCTGTCAATAATGAAAATACATGGCCGATGTTCGCCTTGCAATATCGAGGAATAGCACAGGTAAATAATGCCGGCTGGTGCGACTTTACGGATGCACAAAATAAAAACGGCGCAAATAAACTGTACCACGATGCGACAGACTGGTTGGCCGACCACAATTGGCATTATTATACGGCTACATTTACCGAAACAACGGCGAAAGTTTATTTAGATGGTGTACCGGTCAATGAATGGGAAGTGGATGGAACTACCGGCGGCTCGGTTATTAAAGGCTTGTTCAGCAATGGCGCCGATCTGAAATATATCTGTCTGGGCGGCAATCAGGCCTGGGGCTGGGGCGATCCCGATCCCGGATTTATGTTCGATGACATCGCTGTTTATGATGCGGAATTAACTGCCGATCAGATAGCGTACATCATCGCTCAGAAAAAGGGCGTTACGCCTCAATTGCCTACGCCGGTCTATTTGAATACTTTCGATGCGGCCAATACCGCAAAAATTATGGGTGACGGAAGTTTCACGCCGGTTGCCGACCCCGGATTCGGCGTTGTATTCCAAAATGCCACCGGAGGCACGCGCAAAAATTACTTGTTGTTGCCGGAAAATGTATTATCCCATTCCACCGAAAGCAATGAAATGTCTATCGGTGTGTGGGTTAACGCTACCAATGCAGGTGCATCCAATAGCTACATGTGGTCGCCGCTTTTTACCGCTTACGGAGCAGCGCCTGTCAATAATGAAAATACATGGCCGATGTTCGCCTTGCAATATCGCGGAATAGCACAGGTAAATAATGCCGGCTGGTGCGACTTTACGGATGCACAAAATAAAAACGGCGCGAATAAACTGTACCACGATGCGACAGACTGGTTGGCCGATCATAAATGGCATTATTACACTGTTACACTTACCGAAACAACCGCGAAAGTCTATTTTGACGGCAAACCGGTCAATGAATGGGAAGTCGATGGAACTACCGGCGGCTCGGTTATTAAAGGCTTGTTCAGCAATGGCGCCGACTTGAAATATATCTGTTTGGGTGGTAATCAGGCTTGGAACTGGGGCGATCCCGATCCCGGATTTATGTTCGATGACATCGCCATCTATGATACGGAGCTAAGCGCCAAGCAGATAGAGATTATAATGGCTAATAAAAAATAAACTATTATGAAGAATAACAAATTTAAAAACGTACTGCTGATAACATACTTTATTCTATCCGCCCAATGGGCGTTTGCACAAAGTATTGCTATATCGGGTGTTGTGAAAGACGACAGAGGCGAAATTATTATCGGAGCCAGTGTCATTGAAAAAGGGACGGGTAACGGTACGGAAACGAATTTAGACGGTATTTTCCACCTGACTGTTGCTCCGGGAGCTGTATTACAATTCAAATATTTGGGTTACCTTACCCAGGAAATGCCTGTCGGAAACCGGTCGCAACTGAATATTATCATGGAAGAAGACACCAAAACGTTGGAGGAAGTGGTAATAGTCGGCTACGGTCAACAAAAGAAAGAATCGGTAGTAGGCGCTATTTCTCAAATCAATTCCAAAGAACTGTTGAAATCACCGTCAGCCAACATATCACAAGCTATTTCCGGGAAACTGCCGGGTGTGATTACATCGCAGGTTTCCGGCGCGCCCGGCAGCGACGATGTATTGATATATATCCGCGGACGAGCCTCTTTTGCCGGCGATGGACAACCATTGGTATTGGTGGATGGCGTAGAACGGGCGTTCTCTCAGATTTCTCCGGATGATATCGAATCAATTTCTACGTTGAAAGACGCTTCCGCAACCGCCGTATATGGTGTGCGCGGTGCGAATGGCGTCTTGTTGATTACTACCAAACGGGGAAGAGAGCAAAAACCGATGGTAAGCCTGACGGCTAACTTTCAATCGCAATCCCCTACCCGAAAAGATTCCTATTTAGATTCCTATCAATCGGTTACGCTGCTGGAAGAAGCCTTGACAAACGATGGTTTGCCGTCGCAATATTCCGCTCACGACTTGGAGATGTACAAAAAATCGGTAGAAGGCAGTCTTTCCGGTATCGATGCCATGCGTTATCCGAATGTAGATTGGTACGATTATGTATTGAACAGTTCGGCTCCGGCGCAACGTTATAACGTGAATATACAAGGTGGAACCAAACGTTTGAGTTACTTCGTTTCCGGCGAATACTACAATCAGGAAGGTCTGTTCAAAAATTTCAGCGCCGATCAATACAACAACAAGTCCAATGCAAGTTACGACCGGTATGCGTTTCGCGCCAATCTCGATTTCTTAGTGACAAAAGATTTGACGACTTCCGTCAATTTCGGAACCCGTTTTGAAGAACGCAAAGGACCGAACTCCAACGAATACAATAACAGTTATAGCGAGGTCTATTACGAACTCAATCACACGCCGGGCTGGTTGTTCCCTGTGGCTTATGAAACGGGCGAAGGCGAAAGCCGCCAAACGCTTTATGGCGGTAATTCGCAGCATCAAAACAATATAGTGGGCCGTTTGGCGGAGGCTGGTTTTTACCGCCAGACCAATACCATCAACGAAACCAATTTTATTGCCAATTACAAAATGGATTGGCTTACCCTGGGTTTATCGGCCAAGGCAATGGTTTCTTTCGATTACGACTCATGGTACCGCCGGTTGTTTACTGCCAATTTTGCTACTTATGAATTGTTGTCATATCAAAATAATGTTCCTGAGTTCGCCAAGTACAACACGGATACGGAATTGGCTTATGCGGGTAATAATCAGACAACGACCATGAAACTGTACATGGAATACGCTTTGAATTATGCCCGTAAATTTGGTGCGCACAATGTGACCGGTTTGTTGCTTTACAATCAAAACGACTACCGTTATCAGGCCGATTTGCCGAGACGGTATCAAGGATTGGTAGGCCGTGTTACTTACAGTTATAACGAACGTTATCTGGCGGAAATAAACTTCGGATACAACGGTTCGGAAAATTTCATGAAAGGACGGCGCTTCGGATTTTTCCCTTCTTTTTCAGTGGGATGGCGCTTGAATAACGAAAGTTTTATGAGTTCCACCCAGGATTGGTTGAATAATCTGAAACTGCGCTTGTCGTATGGAGAAGTAGGAAACGATGTCATAGGCTCGTCGCGGTTTTTATACGTGCCTGTCTGGACACAGTTGGGAACAGCCTATACTTTCGGCAACAGCGCCGGCAGAGGAGGTATCTATGAAAGTCAATATCCGAATTACGCCGTAAGTTGGGAGCGGGCAAAAAAATACAACCTCGGACTTGATTTCGGACTTAAAAGCGGTCTATTAGAAGGAAGCGCTGATGTATTTTATGAAAAACGAAACGATATTCTGACCCCCTATCTCACCTTGCCGCAATGGGTAGGCGTGAATGTGGCGGCAGCCAATCTGGGAGAAACGAAAAACGCCGGTTTTGAAATCGACTTAAAACACCGGAAAAATATCGGAAAAGATTTTAGATACAATGTCGGTGTCAGTTTTACGCATGCCCGGAACGAAATCATCAGTATGGACGAACCGGATGCAAAAACCGGTTACCGGAAACAGGAAGGTCATCCGATAGGACAATATTTCGGATTGATTGCCGAAGGATTTGTCACTTCCGCCGATTTAGCAAATCCAAATTTCCCGGTTTCAACCTTCGGTAATGTGCAAGCGGGCGATTTGAAATATAAAGATATGAATAACGACGGATTTATAGACAGCCGTGATGTAACTTTTATCGGTTACAGTAATATTCCGGAAAATACCTATTCCTTTACCTTGGGCGCCGATTGGAAAAGACTCAGTTTGAGCGTGATGTTCCAAGGCATGGATAAAGTGTCGCGTTATTACGATGCCGAAGCCATGTTCGCTTTCGTAAACGGAGGAAAAGTGAAAGAACATCACTTGGATCGTTGGAATCCGAATCTTTCGGAAAATGTCAATCTGGCGCAGGCAAAATATCCTTTGCTGCATTACGATGAATTTGCCAACCACAACCAGCGCGTCAACTCGTTCTTCATACAAAACGGAGCTTTCATTCGTTTGAAAAATGTGGAATTGAGCTATTCCCTTCCACAACGGTTGATTGAAAAATGGGTAAGCGATATTCGTCTCTATGTGAATGCGAATAATCTGATTACATGGGATCAGTTGGATGGATTAACCGATCCGGAAAGCAATGGTTTCAACAAATATCCGATTATGAAAGCGGTTAATTTCGGCGTTAATGTTAAATTCTAATTTGAAAATACAGATATGAAAAAAAATATGATTTATATTGTTTTGTTTACATTTATCCCGATGCTCTATCTCACTTCTTGTGAAGATATGTTCGGCGATTTTTTGGATAAACAACCCAGCAATGAACTGACCGAAGCGGAAGTATTTTCTCTTTGGTCGAATACAGAGAAATTTCATTACGACACTTACAATTTTCTGCGTAATGGCGCTCTTCGTATCAATGATTCGTGGATGGATGCGGCTACCGATTTGGCGCACACCAGCTATTCAAGCGGCGGAACACGCACCAGTTTCAATATTGGAAATTATTATGCAGAAGCAGGAGCGCCCGAATTGATTGCTACCTGGGAATTTTATTATCGCGCTATCCGCAAATGCAACATGTTGTTGAGCCACATCGACAACGTGCCCAAAGCCAACAGCGATACGCAAGCGGATTATGAACGGTACAAAATGAATTTCATCGCCGAATCGCGTTTCCTGCGCTCCTGGTTTTATTGGGAACTGTTTCTGCGATATGGTCCGGTTCCGGTAGTAACTGATGTGCTGGATCCCCAGGGCGACCTGCTTTCCGGTTATACCAATCGTCCTACCAATGAGGAATTTATCAATTTTATAATGAAAGAACTGACTGGGTGTGAAACCGGTTTGATGGATAAATCAACAGAAGACAACAATATCGGACGTATCTGCAAACCGATGGCAGCCGCTTTACGGTCGAGAATCGCCCTTTACATGGCAAGCCCGCGTTATCAAGTGATGACTTGGCAAGAAGCCTTGAGTGCAGCGGAATATTTTATCGCCACTTACGGCAGTCAATACAGTTTGTATTCCGTAGCCGGAAATACGCCCCAATGGCAATATCAGGAAGCTGTTTTATCGCCGGTACATTTGGGAAATAACGAAGTGATTTTCTGGAGAAACGACACCAAAGTAGGCTGGTCGGCTATTTCTTCCGATACTCCGGTAGGAGAAGGCGGGCGCGGTGGTTTATGCCCTTCCCAAAATCTGGTTGATATGTATGATATGGCAAATGGTCTATCGCCTTTTTCGGAATACGATGAAACAGGTGCGCCTGTTTACCACGGAACCGCAACGCCTGCCGTTAATGCAGCCGGCGGATACGATGACGCCAATCCCTACGCCGGCAGAGACCCGCGCTTTTACGCTACCGTTTTGTATCACAAATCTATTTGGAATAATGCTGAAATTAATGTGATAAAAGGCGGGCGCGACAATCCCGTCGGCAATGCCAATGCAACGCCAACCGGTTATTACGCAAGGAAATATATTCCGGAAGACATTCTTTCTAACAACCATAGTCTGACGGACTACCGCAACTGGGTAATTATCCGTTATGCGGAAATCCTGTTGAACTACGCAGAAGCCCTGAATGAAGTGAATGGCCCAAGCAGTGAAGTTTTTGAAAAACTGCAACTCCTTCGCGACCGCGCAGGAATGACGGCAAAATTGTCTTTACGCTCTGATTTGGGAACGAAAGAAGCTTTGCGCAAATTCATCCGGAAAGAACGCACCATCGAACTGGCTTTTGAAGACCATCGCGCTTGGG
The DNA here is from genome assembly GCA_025999935.1 of Bacteroidia bacterium. Lineage (GTDB taxonomy): Bacteria > Bacteroidota > Bacteroidia > Bacteroidales > Azobacteroidaceae > Azobacteroides. The sequence continues at coordinate 40,504 of BNXY01000013.1, forward strand.
ACATTCGCCGGTGGAATGTAGCGGTGGAAGCGCTTGCCCGTCCGGTTTACGGAGTGGAAGTGAGCGCCGGTGCCGGTGGAAATCCTGTCTATACCCGAAAAGTGGTTCAGAACCGGGTGTTTACTGAAAAAATGTACCTCTATCCCATTCCGGAAGCAGAGGTGTGGAAAACGAATATTGAAAATAATCCGGGTTGGTAATTTAAAAATCTATGAATATGTTTCAAGCTAAATATAAAAAAATATGGATAGGATGTCAAAAACTCCTGTTCCTGGCAGTCCTCTTAACGGCCATGCAGCCGGCGTATGCACAAGGACTTCAAACGCTTACCGGTCGGATTGTCGATGAAAACAATCAACCGGTGAAAGGCGCTGTAATCAACGTGGCGGAAGAAAGCCGGATTGCCTTGTCCGATGCAAGCGGTGTTTTCGTTCTCAAAAATGTAAAACAAGGAGATGAATTGACCGTTTCTTGCACAGGTTATAAAACCGCTGCATCTATCGCCGGTTTCTCGGAAAATTTCACGATTCAATTGGAAACGGATACCGATGAATACGCGCATACAACGGCGGTTCCCTTCGGACGGAAAGCCAAAAAATTCGTTACCGAAGCCACCTCCGTAGTGTTGGGTTCGGAATTGGAAAAACACCCGGTAACGGTGCTTCAAAATGCGTTTACATCGACTTTGACCGGCGTGGAAACCTACGAGGCTCAGTCGGAACCGGGTTGGTCGGAAACCGCGCTCTATATCCGGGGTTTGCGCACCATGAATGCCGACGCCCGTTCGCCTTTGATTATTGTGGATAATGTAGAACGCGACTTGTCGTTTTTGGATGCCTATCCCATCGAATCCGTTACCATTCTGAAAGATGCGGCTGCTACCGCTATCTATGGGATGCGCGGGGCAAACGGTGTGGTATTGGTGACTACCAAACGGGGAAAAGCAGGGAAAACCAATGTGGATTTTACACAGGAATTTGGTTATCAGTCGATTGCCGGGATTCCGGAATCACAAAATTCCTACAATTATGCGCTTACCCGCAATCAGGCGCTTTACTTGGATGGTTTGCAACCTGAATTTTCAGACGAAGACATTTTACATTATAAAGAAGTGGCGGAAGGAAGATTGGATCCTTCCTTGAGATACAAATATTTCAGCACGAACTGGCACGATGTGATGTTGCGCGATTTGGCGCCTCAACACCGCACCAATCTGTCGGTGAGCGGAGGAAATGACCGGGCGCGTTATTACCTGTCATTCTCTTATTTACATCAAGAAGGTTTGTACGATACAAAATGGGCGAATTATAACAAAGGCTATTCCACCCAACATGTATTAGACCGTTATAATCTTCGTTCCAATGTGGATTTGGATGTGAATAAATACTTGAATGTATCCTTGGATTTAGGGGGACGTATCGACGATATTACCCAACCGGGAATGGACGTCTGGAACATCTTTACCTGGGGCGCCGGTGAAAACAAACCGATTTTTCCCGTCTTCTGTCCGGACGGCAGTTTCTTTATGCCGACCGAAAGCGACAGTAAGAACGGAGCGGCGCAAATAGCCGGTCACGGATTCGAAAATAACCGCCGCCGTAATCTTTATACCAACGTAACGGCAACCGGCAATCTGGAATCGCTGACGAAAGGACTGAAAGCCAAAGTAACGGTAGGTTTCGATTCTTACGAAACATTTCAATCGGTGCAACGGGCCGATATAGATGTTTTCTCTTACAATTACGGCACTTTGGTGGACGATCCTTCCGAATATAAATATACCCGTATGCGGACAGGGATTGCCTTGCCGAATCCGACTACTACCCCACGCGATTACACCTATAATGTCAACGTAATCGGCGGTTTGGATTATGCCCGCGGTTTCGGAAAACACGCCGTTACCGCCCAGACTTTTGTCCGTACTTACCGGAATGTGGTTCGGGGACAAAACTCCTCCAACCGCTACTTGTCTTACAATGCTATTGCCAACTATATTTATGACAATCGCTATATCTTCTCCGGAAATCTGTCGTATATGGGGAGCGATAATTTCGCACCCGACGAACGTTTCGGAACTTTTCCGGGAGCTTCGGTCGGATGGGTGCTTTCCGAAGAATCGTGGCTGAAAGATACAAAAGTCAATTTATTAAAATTACGCGCTTCATACGGACGGGCCGGACAAGCCAATTTGGGTGTCAGCCGTTATCCTTATCAGGGAACCTACATGGAAGGCAACGGTTATAATTTCGGTACCTCGCAAGGAGCTTGGGCAGGCGCTTACGAATCGACTACCGGAAACAAAAACATCAAATGGGAAATTTCCGATATGGCGAATTTCGGACTTGATTTCGATGTTTGGAACAAAAAATTGTACGGTGCCGTGGATGTTTTCAAAGAATGGCGTTCCAATATTCTGGTGTCGCGTTCCACAATTCCATCCCTGTATGGCGCCGAAGTGCCGCAGGATTCGTATGGAAAAGCCGAAACGAGAGGTACGGAAATCACTTTGGGACACATAAACAAGGTCGGTGATTTTGAATATTACTTAGAAGGATTATTAACCTGGAATACCAATAAGGTAACGGAAATGGATGAATTGACTCCCGATTATGCTTATCAGGCGCGGACGGGACAACGCATCGACCACTCGCAATTATTACAGTTGGTGCAATGGGCAAGCGACCCGGATTTGATCCCAACTTCCCATCAGGATGCCCTTGATCATCCGGAGAAATACCCGTGGCATGCCGCCGGAAAATACAAATTGGGAAATGCCGTCTTCAAAGATGTCAACGGCGACCGCATCATTGACGGTTACGATAAAGTGCCTTACGGATACACAAATATTCCGGAATTGATACCAACAGTCAAGCTCGGCATCAACTACAAAGGCTTTGACGCCCGCGCCATTATGACTGCCTATTTGAACCGCACCATCGGTTGCCGCGAAAATATGGACTACGCCGGTGGTTGGGGAGGCACTTCTACGCACGCGGTAACGGAAACTTGGGGCTATTACACCGACGACCCGACAGACCCGCGCAATATCAATGCCAAATATCCGAGGTTATCCACTTCCTTCAGCGATATTGACCGGAATTTTCCCTACAACGAATCGACCATTTGGGTGGTAAACGGCGATTTCCTGTCTTTACGCAATATCGAAGTGGGTTATTCGCTTCCCAAAAAACTGATTGCAAAGGCGTACATGACGAAATGCCGCGTTTATTTCAGCGGATATAACCTGTTTACATGGAGTCATTTGCCAAAAGGTTTTGATGCGGAAAATCCCACGAACTATATTTGGGCGTATCCGAAAACGAGGTCTTTCTCTATTGGTTTAAATATCGGATTTTAACATTATTAAAACAATTACAAGATGAAAAAACAATCAATATATTGGACAATCCTTCTGCTTATGGGAGTCTTGTCGGCTTGCAGCGATTTTTTGGATAAAGAATACGATGCCTCACTTTCGGAAGAAAAAGTGTTTGGAAATCAGGAATTGACCCGTCAGTTTTTGTCCAACATCTATACAAATTTACCGGACGGAATCGCTCCGTTTGGCGATGATCAGTGGACAGGCGCTTCCCGCGACTGCATGACCGATAATGCAACTTCTTTCTGGGGCTTGCATTATTACAACAAAATCAATCTGGACGCTTACACCGCTTCCGACCATCCTTTATTGGGTTTTTGGAATACGGATTTTACCGGCATCCGAAAATGCAATGTTTTTCTGACCAATGCCAAACCGCATATTGTGGGAAATGCTCAGTTGGCAGGCGATGACAATAAATTATACGACCGGTATTGTGCGGAAGCCAAACTGCTCCGGGCGATTTTCCATTTCGATTTGGTGTGCTGGTTTGGTAATGCACCGGTTTTGGGTGAAAATCCCGATGGCAGTCCGATGGTTATGGATATGAACAATCAGGAACAGATGAATTTGGTTCGCCAACCGGCGGCCGAAGTTTTGCAATGGATTGCCGACCAATGCGATGAAATAAAGGACAAATTGCCTTTCCGTTACGAAAATGAAAACCTGAATTGGGGACGTGTCAATGGCGCCGCAGCTTATGCCTTGAAATCAAGGGCTTTGCTTTACCGGGCTTCGGCATTGAACAATCCGGCGAACGATAAAAACGCCTGGAGTGCTGCAGCGCAGGCAGCGAAAGATTTTATTGCAAAAAATGCAGCTCAAAGCCGGGCTTACGGTTTGTACGACGATTATCAAAAATGTTTTTATGATAATCCGACTTACAATAACGAAATCATTTTGTCGCGGTCGGTTTGGAATACCAACCGGATTGACCTGCAACTGTTACCGCCCGGATTTACCGGTTCCGTATCGGGAGCGGGACGTACCAATCCGACACAAAATTTTGTGGATTGTTATGAAATGAGTAATGGGAAACGGATTGACGAAGACGGTTCCGGATATAACGAAAATAATCCATACGCCAATCGCGACCCGCGCTTTGAAGCTACCGTGTTTCATCAGGGTTCGGTTTGGGGACGCGCCGACCAAGGGGAAGAACGAAGCATTGATGTACATTTTAATTCGGCGGACAATCAAGGAGACGATTACAGAGGCTCCATGGGCGGCACTTACACCGGCTATTACCTGAAAAAGTTCGTCAATCCCTCGCTTATCCTGAAATCGCCGCAAAATTTTCCCCATGCGTGGATTATTTTCCGCTATGCAGAAATCCTGTTGAATGCCGCAGAAGCGATCAATGAAGCCGATGGTCCGGCACAGGCCTATCAATATGTGAATCAGGTACGCCGGCGCGTGGATATGCCCGACTATGCAGGAATGACCCAAGAACAATTCCGCCAACGCATCCGCAACGAACGCCGGGTAGAACTGTCTTTTGAAGACCATCGCTTCTTCGACTTACGACGGTGGAAAGCATACGACGGCGTAACGGCTCAAAATGAGTTGAATAAACCTCGTTACAACCAACTGCTGAATATGTATGGCGTACAAGTCACTTTGTCGGGCGCTCAACCGGTATATGTTTTTACCGGCGCTCCGGGTACGCAGGGAAATGATATGGATTTGCGCGTTTTCAACAATCCGAAAAACTATTACTTCCCCATACCAAGCAACGAAGTAAAACGGGCGCCTAATCTGGGACAAAATCCGGGTTGGGATGTTGCAGGAGAATAATCAAATTTAAATGAAATTAATAAAAGGAGTGAAAATTATGAAATTATACCCTGTCATTGCGGGCGAAGCGGAGCGAAGACCCGCAATCTCCTGCCAATCGTTAATAACTATTATTCAATATCTTGCATCATTAGTGTTTAACGTCTTTCAGGGGATGGCGGGTCAAGCCCGCCATGACAGGATAAGATATAGCCTTATTGTTTTCATTCCTTTTATTCTTTCATTATCCGGCTGCAAAGAGGATGAACCACCGGTAATTTCCGGCTCACAACCGGAAGAAAACGATCTCCTGAACAAATTTGTCGCCCCGGAGTATACCGACGATTATGCTTCCATTGCCGGTTGGGGGCAACGAAGTCTGTGGAATTTAGCCAATGTGCATGACCCCACCGTGGAAAAATGCGGCGACTATTACTATCTGTACGGAACAGACGCTTCTTACGGAAATGCGCATGAAGGACACGGGCATTTCCCTTACCGCCGTTCAAAAGACTTGGTCAATTGGAGTTTTCAGGGAATGGCGATGAATGAAACGCCTGCCTGGGTAAAAGATACCTTGAACAATATGCGCAGCCGCTTGGGACTTCCGGAAATCGCAAATCCTTCTTATGGACACTGGGCGCCCGTGGTTCGCAAAGCAGGCAACAAATACCGTATGTATTATTCCATTGTGATTGATAATTACATTAAAACAGGGAAGCAAAATACCGATGCGAATTTTGATAATTCATGGACGGAACGGGCTTTCATCGGCTTGATGGAAACCAACGATTTGGCCGGTAATCAATGGATAGATAAAGGAATGGTGGTTTGTTCGTCTTCGGATAAAGGCACAAATTGGGCGCGACCCAACCGGAATGACTGGAATGCTTATTTCAAATGGAATGCGATCGACCCTTCTTATATTATCACTCCTGAAGGAAAACACTACTTAATCTACGGTTCCTGGCATTCGGGCATTGTAGCCTTAGCGTTAGATCCCGAAACAGGGAAACCGTCCCAACTCGGCGAACCGTGGGATGCCAATGCTTTACCCAATTACGGAACCCGCATTTATACCCGCGACACGAATAGCCGCTGGCAAGGTTCCGAAGCGCCGGAAATTATCTACAATGAGACGACCGGTTATTATTATCTCTTTTTGGCTTACGATGAATTATCCGTAGCCTATAATACACGGGTATGCCGTTCGCAAAATATTGAAGGCCCCTACCTCGATTTCAACGGAAAAAATGTCGGCATCAGCGAAACAAAGGATTGTAAGCCGGTATTGACACACCCTTACAAATTCAACAATCATTCCGGTTGGGTAGGAATTTCCCACTGTTGCATTTTCAAGGACGACAAAAGCAATTGGTATTATTGTTCTCAAGGACGTCTGCCGGCGAATACGAATGGAAACGCTTACAGCAATGCCGTCATGATGGGACATGTGCGCAAAATCCGGTGGACGGAATCCGGTTGGCCGGTAGTGATGCCGGAACGTTATGCCGCTGTTCCCACTGTGGCGATTGAAGAATCGGAATTGACCGGTACGTATGAAAACATTACCCTTAGATACAGTTACGGCAATCAACAAACTTCCCAAACAATTACATTAAGCGCCGACCATAAAGCCACCGGCAGTATCAGCGGCAACTGGTCGTGGGATGCAAGCCATAAGCTATTGACCATCGGCAATCAGCAATTATGCGTAGAGCGGGAAGTAGATTGGGAAGCCTCCCCCCGCAAACATACGCTGGTTTATGCCGGACTAAACGCTTCGGGCGAATCGCTGTGGGGAAAAAAAATAAAATAGAGGCTGTCTCAAAAGTCATTTAGTTCGAAAACGCCAGCAGCCCGTCGGCGGCATCAATCACTATCGGTTTCTCGTGATTGATTTTCCGGGCTAAAATGTCTTTCGACAGCGGATTAAGCACGTGACGTTGAATCACTCGTTTTACCGGACGCGCCCCGAATTGCGGGTCATAGCCTTCTTCCGAAATCAGGTCGATGGCTGCTTCGGTAAATGCCAGATCAATGCCGTTTTCTGCTAATTGTTTCTTCACGCCATTCAGTTGCAACTGCACGATTTCTTTGATTTCCGTCTCATCCAACGGCGTAAACATGATGGTTTCGTCTATTCGGTTCAGAAATTCCGGACGGATGGTTTTTTTTAATAAATCCAAGACTTCATCTTTGGTGTCTTCCACGATTTGTTCTTTATTATCCTTGTTGATTTTTTCAAAATTCTCACGGATAATGTTGGAACCTATGTTGGACGTCATGATGATAATCGTATTTTTAAAATTTGCTACACGGCCTTTGTTATCGGTCAACCGGCCATCGTCCAAAACCTGCAACAGGATATTGAATACGTCGGGATGCGCTTTTTCGATTTCGTCGAACAAGACCACCGAATAGGGTTTGCGGCGTACAGCTTCCGTCAACTGGCCGCCTTCGTCGTAACCGACATAACCCGGAGGCGAACCGATTAAGCGCGTTACCGAAAATTTTTCCTGATATTCGCTCATGTCGATACGGGTCATCATGTTTTCGTCGTCGAAAAGGTATTCCGCCAAAGCTTTGGCCAATTCGGTCTTACCCACGCCGGTAGTTCCCAAGAAAATAAACGAACCAATCGGGCGTTTCGGATCTTGCAAACCGGTGCGGCTCCGGCGAATGGCGTCCGAAACAGCTTCAATGGCTTCATTCTGACCGACTACTCTTTTGTGCAGTTCTTCTTCGAGATGCAACAGTTTATCCGATTCGCTTTGAAGCATTTTCCCTACCGGAATGCCCGTCCAGCGGGAAACGACATCCGCAATATCATCGGCGTCCACTTCTTCCTTAATCATTGCGTTTTGCCCCTGCATTGCCGTCAATTCTTTCTGAAATTTTCCGATTTCATCTTCTTTTTGCTTCAACAAACCGTAACGTATTTCGGCTACTTTGCCGTAATCGCCTTCACGTTCGGCTTTTTCGGCATGGTATTTCAAATCCTCCATGTCAATTTTGTTCTGTTGAATTTTATTGATGATTTCCTTTTCCGACTCCCATTTGGCTTTGAACTGCGCTTCTTCATCCTTTAAATCGGCAATTTCCTTGTTCAGAATTTCCAATTTACTAACATCATTTTCCCGTTTGATGGCTTCGCGTTCAATTTCCAACTGCGTTATTTTCCGGGTAATTTCGTCCAAGGCTTCCGGAACGGAATCAACTTGCATCCGCAAACGGGCAGCGGCTTCGTCCATCAAATCAATGGCTTTATCCGGCAAATACCGGTCGGAAATATAACGGCTCGACAGCTGTACCGAAGCAATAATCGCATCGTCTTTGATACGGATTTTATGATGATTTTCGTACCTTTCTTTCAATCCGCGGAGGATGGAAATAGCATCCGTTTCGCTGGGTTCGTCAATCAAAACCTGTTGGAAACGGCGTTCCAAAGCCTTGTCTTTCTCAAAATATTTCTGATATTCGTTCAGCGTAGTCGCTCCGATAGCGCGCAATTCGCCCCGCGCCAAAGCCGGTTTCAGGATATTGGCGGCATCCATGGCGCCTTCTCCTCCACCCGCTCCAACCAAAGTGTGGATTTCATCAATGAAAAGGATGATTTCCCCTTCCGATCCAATCACTTCGTTGATTACCGATTTCAGACGTTCTTCAAATTCGCCTTTGTATTTTGCGCCCGCAATCAAAGCGCCCATATCAAGGGAAAAGATTTGCTTCGATTTCAAGTTTTCGGGCACGTCGCCACGGACAATCCGGTGCGCCAAACCTTCGGCAATAGCGGTTTTACCCACACCCGGCTCGCCTATCAATATCGGATTATTTTTGGTTCTCCGGCTCAATATCTGCAACACACGGCGAATTTCTTCGTCCCGCCCGATAACAGGGTCTAACTTACCGGCACGCGCTCTTTCGTTCAGATTAATCGCGTATTTCGACAAAGATTGATAGGTATCTTCCGCCGATTGGCTTGTTACTTTATTGCCTTGCCTCAATTCGTTAATGGCGGCGGTTAATTCTTTCTCATTCACTCCCGCATCGCGCAACATTGTCGAAACGGTACTTTTCACTTCAAACAAAGCCAGAATAATGGGTTCTACCGATACATATTGGTCGCCCAATTTGGAACTGATGTCCACGGCTTTCTGCAAAACCTCGTTGGCTTCCCGTCCCAGATAAGGTTCACCGCCCGTCACTTTCGGATAAGAATCGATTTCCTTGTCTAAAATGGCATTGATATTCTGCGCATTGACGCCCATTTTCTGAAATAAGAAGTTGGTAATGCTTTCTCCTTCTTCCAGAACGGATTTCATGATATGGGCAGGTTCAATAGCCTGTTGATTTTTTCTGCGCGCCAGTTCAATACTTTTTTGAACGACTTCCTGCGCCTTAATTGTAAAATTGTTAAAATTCATATATTATTTTCTCCTTTCTTGCATTGTTATAATAAAGAAGGTAGCAAACCTCTTGCCAAAACACAAAAGCATGACAAAATGACAGAGAATAGTCTAAGCTATAATTACACCGATACCGAAAAAAGGAATACTTAATAAAATTTCTCGTTGTACCAAAATCAGGCGAACCGGAACTTTGTAATTATGCAAAAACAGTTTTTGTGTTTTTTTGACAGACAGGCTAAAAGAAATCAGTATATATATTGCCGTGATTATTCCAATCGTTTTATAATCAGAATTTTCAATTAATATTCCCGAATCGGTTTCATACTTCGAATTGTTCGAGCGTTAATTCTTTGCCGTCGAAAATAGCGTAAGAAAAATATTGCAACCAATCACCGATAATCATCATCCGGCTCTTGCGGCTCAGCATCAAATCCAAGAGAATGTGGCGGTGGCCGAAAAGCAGGTAATCGGTTTCGGGATGCGTTTGGATGTATGCTTTGGCATACAAGACCAAATGTTCTTTGTCTTCGCCGAAATAAGGCGCCGGATTCGCCAATTCTTTCTGCCTGCTGTGTCGCGCCCAGATATGCGCCAAACCGATTCCCCAATCGGGATGAATCAGGCGGAAAAGAAACTGGCAAAATCGGTTATGGAAAACGCTACGGATAAGTTTGAATGAATGGGATTTATCGCCCAAACCGTCGCCATGCGCCAGATAGAATGTTTTGCCGTCGATTTCCGTTACAAGGGGTTTTTTATGAACAATCAGCCCAATTTCTTTCGGCAGATAATCATACACCCAAATATCGTGATTGCCTGTAAAATAATGAATTTCCACTCCGGAATCGTTCAATTCGGCTAATTTTCCCAAAAACCGGGTAAAGCCGCGGGGCACTGCCTGCTTGTATTCAAACCAAAAATCGAAAATATCGCCCAGCAGATACAGGACTTTGGCATCCTCCTTGACGGCATCCAACCAACGGACAAAAAACTGCTCTCTTACAAGCGGATCGCCAAAGACAGGCGAACCTAAGTGCATATCCGACACGAAATATATTTTGTCCTTTGCCTTCATTTATAAAAATCCAAGCTCCAATTTAGCCTCTTCGCTCATCAAATCTTTGTGCCATTCGGGTTCAAAAACGATATTTACTTCCACGTTTTTTACACCGGAAATCGATTCTATCCGCATTTTCACATCTTCCACGATAAAATCGGCGGCAGGACAGGCCGGAGCCGTCAACGTCATTGTGATGGTCGCATTTTTTTCATCGTCGATATCTACGCCGTAAATCAATCCCAAATCATATACATTAACCGGAATTTCCGGGTCGTAAACCGTTTTCAGCATTTTGACGATTTCTTCCTCCAATTCCAATAGATTATTTTCCATCTTGTTTTATTTTGATAAATAACGGGGACAAATATAGAAAATATATATCATATTTTGGCCATTTTTCGCCTTTATAAAAGAACTTTTTTTGCATTATTCTTATTTTTCTGTTAAAAACAGAATGACATCCCGGCTTTTTTGTACCTTTGTCCGTTTTTAAATATTTAATAATTCTTTTATTCAAATTGACATGTATAAAAAGTATAAATCTCATCCCTGGCATGGAGTAAGCATAGGAAATCTATATCCTGACGTTGTAACCGCTTATATAGAAATTGTGCCGACCGATACGGTAAAGTACGAAATCGATAAAGAAACCGGTTATTTATCCATCGACCGTCCGCAAAAATATTCGAATGTGATACCGGCATTATACGGCTTTATCCCCCAAACCTATAGCGGAAAGAGAGTAGCCGAGCTAAGCAATTATTACCTCAATCGCAACGATATTGTCGGAGACAGCGACCCGGTTGATATTTGTGTTTTGACGGAAAAAGACATCACGCATGGTGACCTCTTGGTAAAAGCCCGTCCCATTGGCGGATTCCGTTTATTGGATGGCGGTCAGGCTGATGACAAGCTTATCGCAGTCCTGCATAATGATGCGATATATGGAGCCTACCACGATATAAAAGATGTTCCCGCCCTCGTAATCGACCGGCTGAAGCATTATTTTACCACATACAAAGATATTCCGGGAACCAATGAGCGGAAAACCGAATTAACCCATGTTTATGGCGTAGAAACAGCTTACGAAATAATTCAGCGGTCTGTTGCGGATTATAGGGAATATTTCGGTAATTACGAATAAGGATTATATTCTTCTTTCGTCGGCATAACTGTAGTATTTGCCATCCGACAGAATGAGATGATCTATCAGATTTATACCGAGCAAATTAAATCCTCTTTTCAAACTGATGGTAACGGCATCATCCTGAGGGCTGGGTTGCGGACTTCCGGATGGATGATTGTGGCAAAGCACAATCTGAGAAGCCAGACGCACAATCGCTTCTTTGTAAATGATTTTTCCATCAACCACGGTTTCGGAAACGCCGCCTTGGCTGATTTTAACCCGGTCAATAATTTTATTGGATTTGTTCAGAAACAGCGCCCAAAACTCTTCATAAGGTAAATCACAAAGCAGGGGATGGAAATAGTTGTATATATCTTTGCTGCAAAGTATTTTATTTTGCTTGACTATATCTTCCGCTTTTCGTCTTTTGCCCAATTCAAGAGCAGCCACAATGCTGACCGCTTTGGCTTCTCCGATTCCTTTAAAATTGGAAATCAAATGATTAACGGATAATTTGCCCAGTTGGTTGATGTTGTTACCCACTGCTTGAAGAATGCGTTGTGCAAGTATTACAACAGTTTCTTCCCGGTTTCCGGAACCGATAATAATAGCTAATAACTCCGCATCGCTCAAGGCATTTACGCCTTTCAGCAATAATTTCTCACGCGGCTGGTCTTCAGGCGACCAATCTTTGACACTAAATTTTGGAAATTCAGTCATGGTTAAAATGGTTTGGTTAGTTTGAAAGGTCTTTAGATTCCTTAAGTTCTTTAAAGAATTTAAGGAATCTAAGGAATTATTTTGCTCTTTCTACATAAGAGCCGTCGCGAGTATCCACTCTGATTTTTTCTCCTTCGTTGATGAACAAGGGAACGCGAACGGTTGCTCCGGTTTCTACTGTTGCCGGTTTGGTGGCGTTGGTAGCTGTATCGCCTTTGATGCCCGGTTCGGTATAGGTAATCGTCAAAACCACGTGAGCCGGAAGTTCGGCAAACAAAATCGTTTCCGTAGCGGCATGAACCACTGCTTCGGCGATATCGCCTTCTTTCAGAAAATCCACGCCGGTAATGCTTTCCTTGGGAATAGAAACTTGTTCGTATGTTTCGCCATTCATGAAATTGTATCCCATATCATCTTGATACAGATATTGATACTGCCTTCTTTCAATGCGAACTTCATCCACTTTAACGCCAGAGTTGAAAGTTTTATCGATGACACGACCCGTAGTTACATTTTTTAGTTTTGTACGGACAAAAGCTGGGCCTTTACCCGGTTTTACGTGCAAAAATTCTACTATGTAATAGAATTGACCTTCCAGGTCGATGCACATTCCATTCTTGAAATCAGATGTACTTGCCATAAAGTATTTTGAGAATTGTTTATATTGTTTAAATTTCAGTGCAAAGGTAAATATTTTAAGCTAAAAAACAAAATAAGATTTTTAAATCAAAGGATTTCGGCGCTTTACCTTTCCGTTAAATGATTATTTACATTGTGCCCGGCAAAAAACGCTTAGAGGTAATTTTCTTCCGGCATTGTCCGGCAAATATAATTCGCCAAATTCCACTTGTGCGCTGTTCGGAAAATAATTCCTGAATAGATTCTCGGCAATCAGAGCGGAAAATCCCATGGAATACAAATTGAGTACGCAAAAAACGCCGCTTTCATCGGCGATTTTACTGCATGCATCCATTAATTCCGTGATGTTGTCTTCCAGAATCCACTTTTCTCCTTCAGGGCCGCGACCATAAGCCGGAGGGTCTAAAATAATGCCCTGATACTGTTTTCCCCGTTTCACTTCACGTTTCACGAATTTCAAGGCATCTTCCAATACCCAACGAATATTATCTAATCCGGAAGCTTCCATATTTTCGCGCGACCAATTCAAAACCTGTTTGACCGAATCGACATGAGTCACATCCGCTCCGGCCGCTTTGGCCGCTAAAGAAGCCCCACCGGTATAAGCAAATAGATTTAACACCTTTATGTCATTGCGAGCTTGACCCGCAATCCCCTGCACCGCATCGTAAATATAATTCCAATTTTCCGCCTGCTCGGGAAAAATTCCTACGTGTTTGAACGATGTCAATCCCAACCGAAACCGCAGATGCATGGGTTGTAGAGGCAAGGCGCGCCTTGCCTCTACGGGTGTGTATGTATAATCAATGAACCATTGTTGCGGCATTTGGGGTTTGAGCATCCATTCTCCCCTTTCAGTTCCTTCCAAGCCATTATTTCCTTTTTCTCTTTTGAACATAGCCATGGCTAACCGTTCCCACTCTTTTTCTGGTAAAACTTTCCGCCACACCGCCTGTGGTTCCGGACGGCGCAGAACATATTTCCCGAATTGTTCGAGTTTCTCATAATCGCCGGAATCAATCAGTTGATAATCCGGCCAGTTGGAGGGAGTCAATAATTTCATGTCCTTGAATTTTGAATACAAAAGTAGGATTTTTCTTCCACATACCAAACATATCCCTTCACGTTGGGATAATTCATTTCCTGCAAAAGCGAAACATATTCCCTCACTTGCTTTTCGTGCGAGCGATGCGGTTCGCCGAATTTATAATCAATGACGAGGGTGGCTTCTTCCGATAAAAGCGCTCGGTCGGGGCGTTTGGTTGTTATTTCTCCGTCCTCTTTCACGATAATGGAAAATTCCGGATAGACTTTGTATTTATCCGAAAACCAATCTTCTACCCCGGATTCCCGGATTCCGGATTGGACTTTGTCGATGTAATCCGCTTTCTTTTCCGGGAGTATAAGTCCTTCTGAAATAAGATTATTTACCGATTTTTCAATATCATCCAAGGTATGGATACCGGCAAAAATGGCGTGCATGATGTTCCCGTATTCCACGTACTTTTCCTTCGATGGAGAATCCGGATTGACAAAATCGCGTGATTTATTGGATTGTTTGAAAATGGATTTTCCGGCCTGAAATTCTTCGGAAACAAAGTGAATATAATAGGGAGAAAGCGCTAATTTCAAAGGATTATCCTGATTTTTATCCGTTGCTTTTTCATTTTTTTCCAAAATGCCCGATTCGTAATGCAAAGCTTCCGCATCCCAATTTCCGGCAATTTCCGAAATGGTTTCCTGCAACAAATCCGATGCGTTTTTGATATGTTCTAATCCGGAAAGCGTTTTTTTGTATTTTCCGAACACAATCAGGTTTTGTTCCGCACGGGTAAAAGCCACATACAAAAGATTCAAGTTGTCCAACCACGACAAGGATGTTTCGTACTGGTATTCTTCCGCAAAAATGGTATCTTTCATCTTTTCCGAATGATTGATCGGAAGCAGTTCCAAATCATAAAGCCCTTCCTTGCGGCCACACCAGACAACAGGGTTTTTCTGCGGATTCAAATCCCAGGTGCAATAAGGAATCAGCACGGTATGAAACTGCAAACCTTTCGATTTGTGGATGGTCATGGCGCGGATACCGTCGATGCCGTCGCCCGCAGGAATGGTCTTGGTGGATAATTCTTCTTCCCAAAAAGCGATGAACGAATGGATATCCGCCGAATTGTCTTTCAAATAATTCGTTACCGCATCGAAGAAATAAAAAAGATAGGCCGACTGCCCTTCTATTTTCTCCAAACCAAACCAACGGTAAAGGTAGGAAATGAGTTCAGGGAGCGGTAGCAAAATACAATTTTTGTAAAAATCATCAGCGGATTGACTGTTTTTAGATAAAATATCATCCGATTGCAGAAAAAACACCAATTGCGCTTTGTGCACGGGATTTTCCGGATAAGCAATGGTTTTGAGCGCTTCCATGATAATTTTAACCGCTAAAGAAGAATCCAATTGAAAAGCGTCGTTGGATACAATATTCAGGTAATTTTTGCTGCTTAAATCCTGAAAATCATCCTTTCGGGAAGAAAGATATTCGGCAATCGTTTTGATTTGGTTGTTGTTTCGCACCAAGATACAAATATCTTTGGCCGGAATATCCGTAGCAGCTAAGGTCTTCAGTTTCTCAAGCAGTTGTGTCAATACGACATCCTTGTACTTTTCTTCTTCATTATCCTGCAAAAAATCGACGCTTACATAACCCCAATCCGTCTTTTTTTTTGTCTTCTGAGTGATTTCACTTTCCGAGTAAACCGAAGCAAAAGGAGAAGCGGTCAAAGCGGTCAATTCTTCCCGGAATTTATCGTCCAATAATTTCCCGGCTTGGGTAAAAAAAGCATTGTTAAATTCAACAATTCGTTTTTCGCTGCGATAGTTATATTCGAGCGACTTCGACTGAACCGATAATTCATTGCCGATATTGTTTAAAATTCGCCAGTCGCCATTCCGCCAACGGTAAATAGATTGTTTGACGTCGCCCACAATCATACTGAAATAATTGTTGGCGAGGATATTGGAGAGCAAAGTTTTGAAATTGCTCCATTGCAAATGGGAAGTATCCTGAAATTCGTCAATCATCACATGTTGAATTTCCGCGCCGATTTTCTCGTAGATAAACGGCGAATCGGAATTGTCAATCATTTGGTTGAGAAACAAAGCCGTATCGGACAACATAAAGCGATTGTTTTCGACATTCAAATCGCTGATTTCCTTTGTGATGTACCAAATCAATCCCAATTGGTGGATATTGCCCAAAATCAAACGCGAAGTATCCTGTTTCTGTAAAATTTCGACCGTTTCCTGCAATAGTCCGCGCAATGGGTTTTCGGCAAGCGCTATAATGTCATGGCGCCTTTTATGGGATTTTGTCGCCCAATTTTCGGAATCGTCCAAAAGTTTTGTAATGGTTTTCGTGATTTCTCCCCGCTGTTTTTCCGCTAAGCCTTTCCAAAAATTGAAAACGCTGCCTTTCAAAATAAAGTCGGATGTATCCAATTGATTGTCAGCCAACAAATCTAAAACTGTTTTGTAAGTTTTTTGAAACCAGATTTTGTATTCCTTCAAAAGCCGGGTGTGCTGATTTTTTAAGTCGTTAAATATTGCAGGATTATTATCCAATTGCTCATGAAGAAGGTATTCGTGTTTCTGAAAAAATTCATCATAGATACAAGCGCTGAAGCGGTAAACTTCGTCCTTGAAACGCCAGTTGCCGTCCTGTTCCAATTTGTTTTCGACATAAGTAGTCAGCCATTGAAGGAGTTGCGGATTTTTATGTGCATTTTCAACCATCAGATTGACGGCATCCAAACGAACTTTGGCCGTATTCATCTCGATATTGAATCGCGAACCTCTTCCCAATTCGCGCGCCAGATTCCGGAGAATTTTTTGAAAAAAACTGTCAATCGTTGTGATATATAAACGGCTGTAATCGTGGAGTATTGTGTTTAGAATAAGTCCCGATTTTTTACGGATAGCGGTTTCATTCATCTGTTTACCGGACTCTGCCAAAGCTTTTTGAACGGAATCGAGAAATCCTTTGGAATCGTTTGTGTTGAACGCCAATCCGTATAATTCGGCCATAATCCGGTCTTTCATCTCTCCGGTAGCATCTTTGGTAAAAGTTACAGCAAGGATATGACGGTAGTTGTCCACCGAGTCCTTCAACAGCAACTCTTTGATGTACTCTTGCGCC
>BNXY01000014.1 GCA_025999935.1 Bacteroidia bacterium
GCATTGGAATTGAATGCCGTGGCTTACCTGATAAAGAAGGCCGCCGTGAGCGGTATCAATCCGCATTAATTTATTCCCCTGAACCTACATCTCCTAAACCCTGTTAGGTCTTCAAGACCTAACAGGGTTTTTTTTCTTCAAGTCATTAATAATTAATGCTGCACGTCCTTATATACTACACACTATTTTTTTCTCGTCTGTTTGACTTTTTTTGATGTTTTTGGATTTTTAAACCACAAAAGAAATAAAAGTACCATAATTTGACATAAAGTAATTTAATTTCGGATGAATAGCAATCATCCGCCGCTATTATTGTGAAAAAAAAGAAAATAAAAAGGTAAATAATTGCAAAAATGTTATCTGTTTATTATTTTATATGTTATAATTTTGCAGCGACTTCTAAAATTAAAGACAATTAAATAATTATAAACCAATCAAAATTAATTTAACGACATGACACAAAGAAAAATGTTTAAGATTAAAATGATGTTACTGCTGGCTGCCGCCTTACTAATTGGATCTACGATGCATGCCCAGGTAACGATCGGATCGGGAGAAGCGCCAATCTCCGGATCCTTATTGCAGTTGAAAGACAAATCGAATGCACCTATCGGCGCATCTAACGCACGTAAAGGAGTGGCATTGCCCCGCGTAGAACTCACGGAAAAAGATCAACTTTTCCCGATGTTTGAGAGTAATGGCGCGGGCGGGTACAAAGTGTCGTATGTAAAAGCGGATGAAGACAAAAAACATATCGGCTTGTTTGTTTACAACCTGACGGAAGACGAAGACAAGGATTTGTATCCGGGCTTATACCAATGGGACGGAAAAGAATGGAAAAGTTTCGAGATAAAAATGGAAAATGCCCAATTTGCCCAGCTGGCATGTGACGATATAATTGTCAATGGCACCTATATTGAAGGAACTGTGGTCACTGCGGCAAATTATTTAACAGTTAATCTGGATGTAACCAGAGTGGGCGCGTACTCCTTTTCGATAACCTCCGGAAACGGATACAGTTTCTACCTGTCGGGAGTCGCATTAGCTGCAGGACCGATGATCGTAAATGTACCTTGCCAGGGTAAACCCGTCAAGCCACAGACCGATAATCTTACCATATCCGGCATAGACGTTGTTGGGGGTTGTCAGCCTGAAGTAGAAGTCGTTTCTTCCATAGCCGAATACACTTTAAATTGTTCAAGTATAGCGGTTAAGGGAATATATAAAAAAGGTACGCCATTAACACCAACCTTAAATACAATAGATATAAATGTAATGGCTTCAACCTCAGGATCATACACTATTACAACACCGCTTACCAATGGTATCCAGTTTTCGGCCAGCGGCAAGATTACCTTAGCGAAAGAAGGAGAGACAGAGATATTTACTATTACCCTTAAAGGTTCGGGAAAGCCTACAGTCAATTTCGACTTTCCAGTAACGATACAAGCAAACACTCTGCAAGGCAGCGCTACCTGTAGCGCTACGGTGCCGGTTACCCTGCCGCCTATGACTTATGCTATTATTGGCGACGGTGAGTATTCGTGGATTACACAAGCAAGGACAGACGCCCTTTCCAAGGCTTCCAGCAATGGCAGTTTTGGACCCACCGGAAAAGTAAAGATTCAAGAATTCAAGCTGGCGTGGCAAACAACAAATGTTGCAATTGCAGCCAGTAATTTAAATAGCAACAGTACGGCTAAACCGGATATTGTCCTCTATTTTTCTTATGGAGCTTCACCTAATGATGCATTAATCAGCGCATTAGCCAACTATATTAAAAAGGGCGGCTGTGTCATTTATGGAAGTAGAGACAATGAAGTCGGAGAAGCTAACAATCTGATGAATGGAATATTCGGCATAAAACCGGCGATTGCTCAATCAGGTGGTGCGAGTGACGATGACGTCTATCCGATAGCCAATCTGCCGAATGATCCTATCATTAACGGTCCGTTTGGCAACCTTGCTTTCCGGTACTGGGGAGAAGACAATGGTAGCTCTGGGTCGGTAATAATGACTACATTGCCTCCCAATTCCGTACAGATTTGTAGTGCCCGTTCTGCATCCAAAACAAGCAGAAATTCCGACCATTCCATTGTGTGGTATAACGATTTCTACAATTTTGTCTATTTTGGGGATTCGACCGGAGCTTCCCAAAGTAATAATGATGCGGGCGCTTATCCGACAAGGTACGACTCCAGCGGATTACCTTTATCTAAGAACTATGGTCCTTCCGGCTATCAACAGTTTGTGTATAATTCGGCATTGGAATTGAATGCCGTGGCTTATCTGATAAAGAAAGCCGCCGCGAGTGGTATCAACAAGCATTAATTTAAATCCCTAAACTAAATCCCTAAACCTGTTAGGTCTCGAAGACCTGACAGGTTTTTTGGCGTTTTTTCAAGTCATTAATATTAATGCACATCCTTATATTATCAAATACTATTTTTCAGTCTCACTTCCCTTCCTATATGAATTTTTTAACAACAAAATAAATAATAGTTGCAAAATATGACACAAAATGATTTAATTTAGAATTAATTGTATTTATTTGCATTTTTTATTGTAAAAATAGAAATTGCAAATTCGATTAATTGCAAAAATGTTATCTGTTTATTGTTTTGCATGTCATAATTTTGCCTCGATTTTAAGATTACAGATAAATTGATAATTATAAACCTATTAAAATTAAATTAATGACATGAGACAAAGAAAAATGTTCAGAATGTTACTGTTGGCAGCTGCCTTATTAATTGGATCTACGATGCATGCACAGGTAACGATCGGTTCGGGAGAAGCGCCGGCTCCGGGATCTCTATTACAGTTGAAAAGCAAGGCGAATGCACTTGACGGCGCATTTAACGCATACCAAGGGGTGGGATTGCCCCGCGTACAACTCTCGGTAAAAGATCAGCTTTATCCAATGTTCCTGAACAACCCGGATGTTCCTACCTCCGGGCCGAACGCCAATTATCAAAACAATAAAAAACAGTTGGATAAAATGCATATCGGCATGATCGTTTACAACTTGACGGAAGATGAAGACAAGGATTTCTATCCGGGCTTATACCAATGGGACGGGGAAGAATGGAAAAGTTTCGAGACAAAAATGGGAAATGCCAAATTTAACCCGGTGCCATGTTCCGCCATAACTGTCAATGGCACCTATATTGAGGGAACTGATGTCACTGCGGCCAATTATTTAACAATTAAATTAGATGTAACAAAAGCAGGCGCATTCTTCTTTACGATAAACTCCGGAAACGGATACAGTTTCTTCCTGTCTGGAGTTGCATTAAATGCAGGGCCGATGACCGTCAATGTACCTTGCCAGGGTAAACCCGCCATTGTACAGACCGATAAACTTAGGGTATCCGGCTTTGACTTGGTTGCGGGTTGCGAGCCTGTGGTGGAAGTCGTTTCATCCATTGCCGAATACTCATTAGACTGTTCAAGTACGGTAGTCAACGGCAAATATCAAAAAGGTAAGGGATTAACAACCTCGCACACAATAATACTCAATATAACGGTTTCAACCTCCGGATCGTACACTATTACGACGCCGCTTACCAATGGTATCCGTTTTTCAGCCAGCGGCAAAATTACCTTAGCGACAGCTGGAGTAGCAGAGACGCGTACCATTACCCTGATAGGTTCGGGAACGCCTACGGTCAATATTGACTTTCCGATAACAATAAATGCAAACACCCTGCAAGGCAACGCTACCTGTAGCGCTACGGTGCCGATTACCCTGCCGGCTATGACATACGCTATTATTGGTACCAACGTATGGTCGTGGGATGCAGCACCAAGGAAAAATGCCCTTTACAAAGCTGCGGGTAATGGCAGTTTTGGACCTGACGGAAAGGTAAGGATTGAGAATTTTACGCAGGCGTGGCAAACATTCGATGTTGCAGCTGCAGCCAATAATTTAAATAACAACAGTGTTAAACCGGATATTGTCCTCTATTTTGCTTATGGGGCTGCACCTACTTCTGCATTAACTTCGGCATTGCTTAACTATATTAAAAAGGGTGGCTGTGTCATTTATGGATCTGCCGACGGCACGGCTTCGGCGGTTAACACCCTGATGAATGGACTATTCGGCATAAGCCCGGCGACTCCTCAATCAGGTGGTGCGAGTGACGATGACGTTTATCCGATAGCCAATTATCCAAACGATCCTATCATTAACGGTCCTTTTGGTAACCTTGCTTCCCGGCACTGGGGAGAAGACAATGGTACCACGGGGTCGGTAATAATCACGCAATTGCCTCCCAATTCCGTACAGATTTGTACTGCCCGTTCCGCATCCAAAACAGGCAGAAATCCTGACCACTCCATTGTGTGGTATAACGATTCCTACAATTTTGTCTATTTCGGGGATTCGACCGGAGCTACCACGGGTGATAACAGTGATAATGCATATCCGGCAATGTACAACAACAATGATGGATTACCTTTATCTAAGAACTATGGTCCTGGCACTGCCAGCTTTAAACAATTTGTGTATAATGCGGCATTGGAATTGAATGCTGTGGCTTATCTGATAAAGAAAGCCGCCGTGAGCGGTATCAACCCGCATTAATCAATCGGTGGAAATAATAGTGGAAATAAAAAAGGTTATCTCTTGCGGATAACCTTTTTTTGTTGCAAAACCGGCTGAATAATAAATTGAATAATTTGCTCATAACAAAACAAATATATATCTTTGTTCCGATTTAATAAAAAAAATATGAAAATATATGTATTGGCGGGATTATTCACGCTTGGTTTATTTACCGCTTGCTATACAACGGGGCAGGTAAAAAGAGAATTTTTAAAAAGCTCCGTTGGTCAAGAAGCAACACGGCCTTATTCCAATATGGCATTGACGGCTACTTATGTCGGGAGCGCCATTTACCAAACAGATTGGTATAATTGGTGCGTGTCGCCCATTTCAGGGAAAGACGGCAAAATTCACATTTTCAGCGCCCGTTGGCCTGCCAATGAAGGCATGGACGGATGGTTGGGCAGAAATGCACAAATAGCTCATTTTATCGCAGACAAACCGGAAGGCCCTTTCCGATTTAAAGGAGTAGTCATGGAAACATCCATGCTTCCGGATACGCTTACGATGCGCGCTCCCCACAATCCCCGATTAGAATACGTTGACGGTAAATATGTCCTCTTATACATTCTTCAAAATCCGCAGACCAGAGGCCAAACCGGGCAACGCGTCGGAATGATGATTGCCGACGACATTAATGGGAAATGGCGTTTTGCCGGCGATAAGGATGGTATTATGGTGGAGCCGTCAAACACGCCCGGACACTGGACGTATAAGGCGGCGCTCGGCGCCGATAATCCGGCATTTTTAAAGATAAAAGACAAATATTACATTTATTACAAATGCGGAGCGCCTAAGATGTTCGACGCCAAATACGGTTATGCCGTATCCGACAAATTAGAAGGGCCATACACCTTGTGCGATAAACCCATTACCGATAATGTATCCTATCTTGAAGACGCACAAGCTTTTGCCTATAATGGCAATTATTATTTGTTGACTACGGACAATCTGGGAGGAAATACCGGCGTCTTTGGCGATTTGATGCTTTGGAAATCAAAAACCGGTTTGGATTTCAAATTAACCGACGTCCAAATTGCTATGGGAAATATTTTTGATTATTGGGGTACAGAAAAAGATAAACAAGATTTGTTCGATAAAGGTGGCTATTTCGAAAGGCACCATAGCGGAAAATTAGAACGTCCCGCCATCCTTTTCATAAATGGAAAACCGGCCTATATGTATGCAGTAGGCGGTGTAAATATCAACGGTGGAGCTAATTCGGAATCATATATCTTTAAAATATCCATGGAAAACAGCGATTAGTTCTTGCCATTGTATTCCTCCAGCGCCTTTTCCAGCACAATCATCGCCTTTTGCAATTCATCTTTTTTGAGCACGTAAGCGATGCGGACTTCGTTTTTTCCCAACTCCGGCTTGGTATAAAATCCGGATGCGGGCGCCATGAAAATGGTTTGCCCTTCGTATTCAAAATCCGACAGACACCAGGCGCAGAATTTATCGGCGTCATCGACCGGCAGACGGGCTATGGTGTAGAATGCACCCATCGGTATCGGCGAATATACGCCGGAAATCTTGTTCAGGGAATCAATCAAAAAATTACGCCGCGACAAGTATTCTTCATAAACATCCTGCATGTATTCTTCCGAAACACCCAAGGAAGCCTCCGCGACAATCTGCCCCAACAAAGGCGGACTCAAACGCGCCTGACAAAATTTCATGACCGTTTTCCGCAATTCTTTGTTCCGGGTAATCAACATGCCTTCCCGGATGCCACATTCGCTATATCTTTTTGATACGGAATCGATTAATACTACATTTTCTTCTATACCCACCAAGTGGAAAGCGCTCACGTAAGGTGAACCTGTATAGATAAATTCGCGATATACTTCGTCCGAAAACAGATAAAGGTCGTATTTTTTTACCAAATCCCGGATTTTATTCATCTCTTTCCGCGAATAGAGATAACCCGTCGGATTGTTGGGATTGCAAATCAAAATGCCTTTCGTGCGTTCGTTGATAAGCGCTTCAAATTCCTCAATCGGAGGCAAAGCAAAACCGTCTTCTATATTGGAAACGACTGTGCGGATCACTGCGCCTGCGGAAATGGCAAACGCCATGTAATTGGCATAAGCCGGTTCGGGCACAATGATTTCGTCGCCGGGATTCAGACAGGCCATAAAGGCAAAAAGCACGGCTTCCGAACCGCCGGTGGTGATGATAATATCGTCGGGACTTACGTTGATTTTGAACTTGGAATAATAATGCACCAACTTTTCCCTATAACTCCAAAAGCCGTTACTCGGACTGTATTCCAATATTTTACGGTCTATTTTCCGAACCGCATCCAATCCGACTTCAGGGGTAGGAATATCCGGTTGACCGATATTCAAATGATAAACTTTCAAACCTCTTGCTTTGGCCGAATCCGATAATGGCGCTAATTTGCGTATCGGCGATGCGGGCATTTCTATTCCTCTTTCTGATATTTTAGGCATGAAAAATGTATTAAAAAGTTTAAAATTGGCCACAAATATACGAGATTTCATTGTCATAACAAAATAAATACTTAATTTCGCGGAAATAAAAATTTAATAGTCCATGCATTTTTTTCAAAGGATACAATTTTATTGCGTTTTGATTTTCGTATTTGCTTTTTTTACTTCAACCGGCTTGTTTGCTCAAATTGAAGTTGAAACCGTAGATTATCCGGTATTTGCTATGGATAACGATACGGTTATTCCTGTACCGGATTCATCCGAACAAGTGCGCTATACGCCTGTTACTATTGATACGGTTATCATAAATCCTTTTCTTTTGCCTTTGGTTTTTGATGAAAAATATGTATGGCCGCCGGTTTCTTTGCTGCCTGCTTCGCCTTTTGCGAAACAGTCCGCATTTCCGCCGCTTATTTCCGGAAATAAATTGTTTGTCGATAAACATCACCGGATGGATATTTACAGGAATGCATATCTGTATATAATAAAGAATCGCTTGGATTTGATAAAATATACGAAGAAAGATTTTCCGGAGAAAAGAGAAGTTTTGGAAGAAATTCAATCAACCGTTTTTCAAAGTCTTTTTAAGGTAGATTATGATTTAGTTGACGATAAAATACAAAAGCCGGAGCGATTCAATCCGAAACGCAGGTATTGGATTTATAGCGGAAATAGTTTAATCCAATTTTCTCAAAATTATATTTCCGAAAATTGGTACAAAGGTGGTATCGGAAATTTGAATTTATTGAATCAACAAAGTTTTTCCGCCAATTACAAAAAAGGAAAGGTAGAATTTAACAATTTCTTTGAATGGAAATTGAGCTTATACACCAACCCGAAAGATACACTGCGCAACACCAAAATTGGGGAAGACTTGGTAAGACTTTACAGTACTTTTGGTATTCAAGCGGCGCATAATTGGTATTATTCATCCAATATTGAAGTAAAAACCCAACTCTTCAAAAATTTCAAAGAAAATTCGACAAACATTGTTTCTGCCGCCATATCTCCATTGCTTGCCAACGTGGGTATTTTGGGTATGAGATACCAGTTGGAGAAAACGTATCCCAAGGTAAGAGGGAAAAAACTTAATTTTTCCATGGATATATCGCCCTTATCCATCCAATATACTTACGTATTAAGCGATGAAGTGGATCCTGCCCGGTTCGGCATTGAGGCAGGGAAAAAGCATACGTTTAATTTCGGTTCGACTTTAAACGCCAAATATGTGATGTTCTTTAATAAAAATATCAGTTTTTCTTCCCGGCTCAAATATTTTACCAATTACGAAAAGGCCAACCTCGAATTGGAAAATGAATTAAATATGCCGATCAACCGGTTTTTTTCAACGCGCATCTATTTGTACGCCCGGTTTGACGATAGCAAAGGATTAAAAAAAGATCCCAAATTGGGCTATTTACAATTGAACGAACTGTTGAGTTTCGGATTTAATTACAAATGGTAAGCCTGCCTCCGCCGAAATTCGGCGCAAACAACGGCTGTGGCGACCGCTACATTCAACGATTCCGTCGATTCGGTTCCGGGAGGATAGTTGGGAATATATAACTTGTGGGATACCCGTTTTTCGACGGAACGACTGATGCCGTTTCCTTCATTGCCCATCACAATGAATCCGTTTTCAGACAATGACTCCCGATAAATATTTTTCCCGTCCAAAAAAGCGCCGTAAACGGGAATGTCTTTCATTTCTTCCAAGAAATCAACCAACGGCGTATAAAAAACCCGTACATGCGCAATCGCGCCCATTGTGGCTTGAATGGTTTTCGGATTATAAACATCCGCCGTATCCGGAGAACATATTATGTTTTTTATTCCAAACCAGTCGGCCAAACGGATAATCGTTCCCAAATTGCCCGGATCCTGTATGCCGTCCAACACCAAACTGAGTTCCGTTTTCAAAGCTGCTTTGTCTAACTGATGCCGGGGTTGCCGGAAAACAGCGATTACATCTTGCGGCGTTTTCAACAAACTGGCTTTTTCAATATCGTTTTCTTCCGCAGCTATCAACTCTCCGGCGCGAATATCGCCCTGGGTAGCCAGCCAGGAGGATTTGGCTATCAAACATTCGCAGTCGAACGAAGATAAAATATCGGCGACTAATTTATTCCCTTCCGCCAAAAAACAAGCCGAGGCATTGCGGTGTTTTTTCAGCTCCAAAGAGCGGATAAATTTGATTTTAGCTTTACTTAACATAATTTTATAGAATATTTTTACACAAAACTAATAAACTGTTTTGTAATAATTTTACCTTTGTATAAAAATAACGAATTATTGCACGAATGAAGATACAAAATCTACAATATTGGCTTTTTTCCCTAATCATTTTGGGCTTGTGTTCGTGTAGCGCAACCAAATTTGTTCCGGAAGGCGAATATCTTTTGAATAAAGTGAAAATCGAATCGGATATTTCCGAATATGGGACACTGGAGTTAAATCCATACGTGCGCCAACATCCCAATTATAAAATGTTCGCCCTGTATAAAACCCAGTTAAAAATCTATAGTCTGGCGGGGAAAGACAGCACGAAATGGATCAACCGTTTCCTGAAAAAAACCGGAGAAAAACCGGTTATTTTCGATTCGACTTTGGTCAACAAAACCGATTCGGAATTGACGAAATTCTTTATCAATAAAGGATATCTGAATGTTGATGTTTCTTCCGAAATCATCCGAAAGGACAAAAAAGCCAATGTTATTTACCGAATCAAAGGCAATAGGCCTTACCGGATTCGGAATTATTCGACCACGATTGAAGATGAAGCGCTCAAAGAAGAATTGACGGGCGGCGAAAATGGGTATCTGCTTCGAAAAATTACCGGAGAATCGGCTACCGAACGCATTTCTTTAGTCAAAGAAAATATGCTTTTTGATCGAGATATTTTGGATGCGGAAAGGGATAGAATATCCAATATAATCAGAAACAGAGGATATTATGATTTTAATAAAGATTTTGTTTATTACGATGCCGACAGTACGCTAAACAGCGCTTCGGTCGATTTAGACTTAAAATTAGACCCTTTCAAAAAATTATTACCGGATGGAAAATTGGATACGCTTCCGCACAAGAAATATTATTTTAATAATGTGTATATCTATTTGGATTATGATCCTTTGAAAATTAACAATCTGAGCGATTATGCCGCTTCAGACAGCATTGTCGGTAACGGTTTTACGATATATTACCAGGGAAATAGACCGTCTATACGACCCAAAACGCTTATAAACAACAGCTTTATAAGTCCTCAAACGCCCTATTCCCAATTACAGGAAAACGCCACTTATTCAGCCCTTTCCGGTTTGAATGCTTTGAACAATATTCACATCCATTTCGATGAATTTTTGCAAAACGATACTTCCCGCTTGGATTGTTACATCCTGACTATGCCTGCCAAAAAACAATCCAATACCTATGCGATAGAAGGCACCAATACGGAAGGCGATCTGGGAATTGCATCTTCGGTCAATTTTACGCACCGGAATTTATTCAGGGGAGCCGAAACTTTCAATTTTAAAATCCGCGGAGCTTATGAAACTTTGTCCAATTTTACCAATCCCTATTTGGAAATCGGAGGCGAGACTTCCATTCATATTCCAAAATTTGTATTTCCGTTTGTAAAAAGTTCATTTTCAAGGAAAATGAGAGCTTCCACGGAATTTTCTTTGAGTTACAACCACCAAACCCGTCCCGAATACGACCGGACTTTGCTTTCAGGCGGCTTGCGGTATATGTGGCAGGGCAGAGATCGTTTGGCGGGACGCCATCAATTTGATTTGTTGGATATTGATTATGTTTATCTGCAACGGATTGATTCCGTGTTTTTGCATCGCTTGCCTTCCAACGCTCAATATTTCGGATACAAAGACCAGTTTATTGTGGGTATGGGATATACGTATTCCAAAACGACCGTCGATCCGATGCAGAAGCGGCGTGACGCCTATTCTTTCCGTTTTTCGTTAGAATCGGCCGGCAATGCGCTCTACGGATTAAATACCCTGTTTGACGCCCAAAAAGATGCATCCGGGGCCTACAAATTATTCAACGCTTATTTTGCCCAGTTTGTAAAAGGAGATATTGATTATTCCAAAACCATTGTCTTTGATCGGCAAAATTCAATGGCCTGGCGAATTGGCGGCGGCATCGGGATTCCTTACGGCAATTCGAAAGGGCTTCCCTTTGAAAAACGGTATTATTCGGGCGGAGCAAACAGTGTGCGCGCCTGGTCGGTGCGGGAATTGGGGCCGGGAAATTATCAACCGGTCGATACCACCACCTTTTTAAATCAATCGGGAGACATCAAATTGGATTTAAACATCGAATACCGCACGCGCTTTTTCTGGAAATTGGAAGCGGCAGCTTTTATTGATGCCGGTAATATCTGGACAATCAAGGAGTATGCAGACCAAAAAGGCGGCGCCTTCAAATTTGAATCCTTCTACAAGCAAATCGCTATGGGCTATGGATTGGGCTTGCGATTGGATTTCGATTACTTCCTCCTCCGGTTGGATTGCGGCTGGAAAGCTTTCGACCCGTCTAAACGCGGAAAAGACCAATGGGCGATTATGCATCCCAATTTTACCAATAATTGGGCTTGGCATTTTGCGGTTGGTTATCCGTTCTAAATAGGCGTTTAATCAAGACTAAAAAGGCGATATAGTAAACTTTTCCTTTCAATATTTGGGTATTTCAATGAAATTATTTACCTTTGCAGTCGCAAAAAAATTGAAAATGGTCTGGTAGCTCAGCTGGATAGAGCAACAGCCTTCTAAGCTGTGGGTCTTGGGTTCGAATCCCAACCGGATCACAAAAACGCCTTCAAAAGCCCCCTTAGTGGCTTGGATGTTTTAGCCCTTTCTCTTCTGCCAGTTTCATCAGAAACGCATAAACGGCATCGTATTCGTTGGGAATTTCTCCGTCGAGGATAGCGTCTTTGATGGCCGACTTCAGTTCGCCGACTTCCCGTCCGGGCGGCAGGTTGAACATTTCCATAATCTCCAGACCGTCGATGGGCGGTTGGAAATTCCGGATGCGGTCTTTTTCCTCAATCTCCTTTAATTTGCTGCGTACCAATTTAAAATTGCGCAGAAATTGCCGCACTTTTTCCGGATTTTTGGAAGTGATGTCTGCTTCACAAAGTTGCATCAAATCGTCGATTTCTTCGCCGGTTTCAAACAGTAAACGGCGTATGGCCGAATCGGTTACCTCTTCGTCGGCAAGGATTATCGGGCGCATGTGGAGGGAAACCAATTTTTCGACGTACTTTAGTTTGTCGTTCAAAGGCAGTTTCAGGCGTTGAAAAATATCTTTCAGCATTTTCATCCCGATAAATTCGTGGCTGTGGAAAGTCCACCCGGTCTTTGGGTCGAAACGTTTGCTCCGGGGTTTGCCGATGTCGTGAAACAGCGCCGCCCAACGCAACCACAGATTGTCGCTGGTACGCGCCAGATTGTCCAACACTTTGAGGGTGTGGCTGAAATTATCTTTGTGACCGACGCCTTCTTTGGTTTCAATTCCTTTCAGAGCAACCAATTCAGGCAAAATTATTTCCAATAATCCCGTTTGTTCCAACAATTCAAAACCGACGGAAGGACAGGGCGAAAGGATGATTTTGTTCAATTCGTCAACAATTCGTTCTTTGGAGATGATTTCAATCCGGGTTTTGTTTCGTTCGATGGCTTCAAAAGTTTTCGGAACGATGAAAAAACCTAACTGAGAGGCAAAACGAATTGCCCGCAACATCCGCAAAGGGTCGTCGCTGAACGTAATATCCGGATTCAGCGGAGTGCGAATCAGCAGGTCGTCCAGGTCGTCCAAACCGTTGAATGGGTCGATTAATTCGCCGAAACCTTCCTTGTTGAGACGGATAGCCATGGCATTGATGGTAAAATCCCTGCGGTTGAGGTCATCATCCAGCGTTCCGTCTTCCACGATGGGTTTGCGGGAATTTCGGTTGTAGGATTCTTTTCGCGCGCCCACAAATTCGATTTCTACGTCTTTGTATTTTACCTGAGCCGTTCCAAAATTTTTAAAAACCGACAAATGGGCTTTTTTACCCAGATTTCCGGCAACGGCTCCTGCCAATTGAATGCCGCTTCCCACACAAACCACATCGATGTCTTTCGAGGGTCTGCGCAAAAAAATATCCCGTACATAACCGCCGATTACATACGTATCTAATTGAAGCCGGTCGGCTTCTTCCGTGATGACTTCAAATATTTTCCCCTGTAATTTATCGAGTATAAATAATGTATCCGTTTTCATGACGGCAAAATTACATGAAATTTTCGAGATTTCAAGCGCAAGTAATAAAAATCAAGTATTGTTTTGTGTTCTTTTGAGTAGCTTCCGGTAAAAAAATCGGCATTTTTAGCAAATATATAAAAAATCTCCCTATATTTGCATCAAATGTGCCTTATTGCGATAAGGTATCAGCATTATTAACAAAACCAAAAATTAATTTACGGACATTTACTAAAATAAAAAAACAAATGAAACAATCCGTTTACTATTTTTTTCGGATTGTTTCATTTGTTTCGCAAAAACGAATTCCTTTGCCTTTTATTAATTCGCTTTTTTCTGATTTTATTTCCCGCTAAAATTCACGGCATCGAATAAAATAGACGGAATTCTCTGAGAGGAAACCGTGCGCGGGTCGTTACCTATTTCTAACACATTTTGCCAGAGCGTCAGTAGATTACCGGTAATATTCATTTCGTTCAACGGTTTCACGGCTTTGCCGTTTTCAATCAGGAAGCCTTCGATTCCGAATGAAAAATCGCCGGTGGTACTGTTGCTGTTTCCACCATTGAAGCCGGTTACCCAGATGCCTTTATCCAAAGAAGCCAGCATTTGATCGAAATTCCGGTTTCCCAACTTCAAAGTCTGAATGGAAGGCGATTGAATGGTTGGTTCTACGCCCAATTTACCGGCATAATACGTATCGATGAAATACATATTCAATACCCCGTTTTCAATGATATTGGACTTTTTCGTGGCAACTCCCTCGCCATCGAACCACCGTGCGCCGCGAGCGCCTTTGATATGCGGATCATCCATAAGCGTAATCTTGTCGGAAATGATTTTCTGTCCCAATTTATCAATCAGGAAAGAGGATTTTTGCTGGATAGCGTTGCCATACAGGGCTGAAACCAACGGAGACAGCATACGGTTAATCGTTGTGTTGTCCAGAATCATTTTGTAAACGCCGGTATTGATTTTTTCCTGACCCAATTTACGCAAAGTTCTGTCGTAAGATTCTTTTCCGATACCTTTCTTTTGAAGATCTTTCCAGAAAACAGTCGAATCGTACCAACCGGACGAAGGACGGGCATCCCCTTCTCCTTTCATGGAAGTTTCGGCTGAAAGACTGAAATAAGTCGTTTCCGACTCACCTTCAAATCCGTTGCTTGCAACCACATACGAATCGCTGGCGCCATCGGAATAACCGGCAGTTACTGAAATAATTCGCGCATCCGTTTTGTAAACTTCGTTCACGCAATTTTTGATTAGCGCCAATTTGTCGTCCACCGATACTTTTTCTACTTCTCCGTCATAAATATTCAGCCCTTTTCCATCGCCTTTATACAAGCGTTTCGGGTCAGCTAATTTACGAAATTTGTCCGGCGCTAAATAACGGGTAGTAGCGATTCCATTGCTGATGAATTTTTCTAATTCCTTTTTATCCAATCGATTGGTTGAATAAGAAGAAAACCGGTCATCTACGAACAATTGAATACTCATGCCATTTTCAGAAGATTGTTCCAACCGGTCCAATTGTTCATCTCTGTATTCAAAAGAAGCGTCCGTTCCGGTATAAACCGATACGCGCGCATCCGAACAACCTTTATCTAAAGCATATTGTAAAGCCCATTTGGCCAAATCTTTATACTCTTTCGTAATCATAATTTTATACTCCTCCTACTGTTAATTGTTTAACCAAAACGGACGGTAATCCTTGCGAAACGGGACATCCTTGTCCGTCTTTACCACATGTCCATGAACCCTGGTCGATTTTCAGGTTGTTTCCTACCATGGTCACGTCCGCCAAAGCTTTTGGGCCGTTGCCGACAATATTGATGTCTTTGATGGGTTGGGTTAATTTACCATTTTCAATCAGATAACCGGTTTTAACGAAGAAGGTAAAGTCTCCTGCGCCGATTTGCACCTGGCCGTTGGTAAAGTTATCCACAAAAATACCTTCTTTCACGCCGGCAATTATTTCTTCCTGCGTATAATTGCCGTTTTCCATGTAGGTAGAACGCATACGCGGAATCGGAATGTAACGGAACGATTGGCGGCGGCCGTTTCCGGTAGGAGGAACGCCATAGAATTTAGCGCTGATGCGGTCGTGCAGGTAAGAAGTCAACTTACCTTGGGTAACAATATAGGTCTTTTGTACGGCGATGCCTTCGTCGTCAAAATTAATAGAACCCCGGTCGTAAGCAATGGTTCCATCGTCAACCACATTGATGTTTTTGTTGCAAATAATCTTACCGAGTTTGTCAGCAAAAATAGAAGTGTTTTTTCGGTTGAAATCGGCTTCGAAAGCGTGGCCGATGGCTTCGTGCAACAAGATTCCGGATCCGCCTGCGCCCATTACTACGGGCATTTCCCCGCCTTTCGGTTTCACGGCATCGAACATCAAAGCGGTCTGTTTCACGGCTTCTTGCGCAATTTCTTCCACAATGGCGTCGGTTAGGAAAGTAACATCTTTGCGGGCAGCCCGCGATGAATATCCATTTTCTATTTTACTGTCTTGCTGCATAATACAAGAGCCGACCAATTGCACCATAGGGCGAATATCGTGACACAGCGTTCCTTCCGAGTTGTAATACAGAATATAAGATGTTTCGTCATTCACTGAGGCATTGACTTTAATTACCCTTGGGTCTAATTCAAATATCCTGTCATTTAATTTCTGAAGATAAGGAATTTTCGCCTGAATGGATTCATCTTCCCAAGATTTAACAATGGGATAATAATTTTTGAATACTTTTTCATCCGTTTTTACGGGTGGAACTTTTGCCGATCCGTTGGCAATGCGTGAAGCAACCCTGGCTGCTTTTATCATTTCCTCTAAAGTTACATTTTCCACAAAGGCATATCCCTGTTGGTTTCCGGAAACAACTCGGATTCCAACGCCATAATCAATACCGGATCCGGCTCGGTTGACGGCGCCATCCTGCAAAACCAATGAATTGGAGAAAGTGTGCTGAAAATATAAATCGGCATAATCTCCTCCTTTTTCCAAGGCAACGGCTATCACTTTGCGTAAATCACTTTCACTTACATTAAAATGAGTTAGCATATTCGGTAAATCTTTTTTATCAGGACTCAATTGTGCACGAATCATTTCCGGCAAAATAACGGATCCGGCAAACGCCAACCCCGATGTACGTAGAAAATCTCTTCGTTTCATGTGTACTTTTATATTTATTTAAACCGGTAAGAGAGGCTAAAATTAATAACCGGCCAAAAATTCAATACAGAGGAAGGAATATCTGAATCCTCCATCAAACTACTTGCTTTAGAAGTGAGTTTCTGAGAAGATAGTTGATCACTTTCAAAAGTATAATCCCCTTGATAAATCAATCCTAAATCAAATTTAAATCCGAGACGACTATTGGCAATCGTTCGCCCAAGACCTAATCCAAAATAGGGTTTAATGAAATTACCAAATTTAATTTTTCCATCAAAACTACCATCGCTTTTAGGTTTGATGACAATATCTTCAAACTCAAAAATAATGGGGCCTCCATTCGCATCAACTAAACGTTGATAATTGTCAATTTTTGCAGAAGCGGTAATAGCGCTGCTTCCCGCATACAAACCGGCAGAAATAGAAAAGATACCGTTTTTCCTTGGGTAATAATCGACAATGGCTTTGAAATTGGAAAAATTAATTTTAGGATCAGACAAACTTCCGGTCAATGAAATATTATCCACACTGGAATTATTTTCTAAAACGCCATCTGCCTCTAAGTCAAAATCCATTTGGGCAGTGTACCCAAAATAATCAAATCCCGCTCTCAACTTAAAATTTGGAGAAAGAGAAGTGGCAAGCGTAATACCCGGGCCATAAGTTCCGGCCTCAACACCAATCGCCCAATTTTCAAAGGCGCCTTGAGCATGTACATTCGTAACACTTAAAACAAAACAAAGCGTAATCGCAACGGATAAATAGATTTTTTTTAACATAATACAAAGTTTATAAAGTTTATAAAATTAATAATTTTTGGCAAAAATAGTATAAATTTTTTAATTATTGTTACAAATATGATTTTTCTTGGCTAAATTTAAATGAAGCTACGCATGTTTTTATTTATTTCCTTCAATGGATTTTGTTTTATTTGGTTTTTATGTCATCTTTGTACGTTTTTCAAAGCGGAGGTTGTCTAAGAAATAGGGGGTGTTATTTACAAATCAACGTTTACTTCCGAAGAATGTCTTCAAGGAAGGAGAACTTGATGAAAAAAGCAATGTGCATTTTTTGCACATTGCAAATTCGGACAAACCAATAAAGATATACAATCTCAATGTCATAATTTCTGTTGGATATCGTGTGAAATCACAGCAAGGCACCCTGTTCCGTATTTGGGCTACAAATGTATTAAAAGATTATATCCTACGCGGTTACGCCATAAATCAGCGGTTTGAGCGGTTGGAATATCGAATGGCTGAAAATGAAAAGAAGATAGATTTTTTCGTAAAAACAGCTTTACCACCGGTGGAAGGAGTTTATTTCGACGGGCAAATATTCGATGCATATAAATTTGCTGCAGAATTGATAAAAAGAGCTAAGAAATCAATAATTTTGATTGACAACTATGTGGATGAAAGTGTATTGACGATATTGTCGAAACGCACAGCTGGTGTTGATGCAGCTGTCTATACCGCAAAGATTTCCGCACAATTGCAACTTGATTTGGATAGACATAACGCACAATATCCGCCGATAACAATAACAGAAAAAGCAAATATCCACGACCGATTTTTATTGATAGACAATGATATATATCACATCGGAGCTTCGCTCAAAGATTTAGGAAAAAAACTTTTTGCGTTTACGAAGATGGAGATGAAGGCGGAGGAATTGATGAAAAATATAAAATGAGGAAAGAGAGCAATAAATAGATATTATCAAATAAATAAACTCATTATGCACAACAAAGAACACGACAGAATGATGACCGAGCTGAGCCGGTTAATTGGAAATCAAGAAAATTTGACTCAAGCAGATTTGGAAAAAATTGTAAATCAATTCAATAGCGGAAAAACTGTTCCAAAGGCACAACTAACGCCTCAACAACAAGCGGAAGATCTGGTTTACGAAGCCTACGAATTGTTTCCGAACAAAGTAGAAGAAGCATTAAAAAAAATAGAAAAAGCGCTGAAATTGAATCCGGATTGCATTGAAGCCTACGAATGTTTAGCAAATAATGCTCCTGATTTGGAAATGCATCTCGGATACCTCCGAAAAGGAATTGAGGCAGGTATGAAAATTTTCGGCGGCAAGTATCTGGAGAAAAACAGAGGTCATTTCTGGGGACTTACCGAAACTCGCCCTTTTATGCGCTGCCTGCAACAACTTGCCAATGCGTTTTTATTGACCAATAATATAGACGAAGCAGTGAGTATTCTTGAGATGCTGCTTGATATGAATCCGAATGATAATCAGGGAATAAGATACCAATTGTTGCCGGCATTACTCGAATTGGGAGAAGATGACAAATACAAAAAATATGATAAACTGTTTAATGACGAAAACAGTACATTTTTGCTTTTCAACCGAGCATTGTTCGCTTTCAAAACAAAAGGAAAGTGTCTTGCATCTGACAACAAATTGAAAGCAGCCATAGAAGCCAATAAATATGTTGCAAAAAAATTGTTGTCAAAGTCGCAACTACGCACGATAGCCGACAGCTATAGTTGGGGCGATGAGAACGAGGCAAAATACTATGTTGTAATGGCAAAAAGGGTGTGGCAAAAAACGGATGGCGCATTAGAATGGTTGACATCCGAAACAAGCAAGACACAGATAAAGAGAAAATGAAACTTTCAGACGATATGAATGAAATTATTGAATAAATGTGTTTTTATAGAGATTATTACGCTTAATTCCATGAAAATATGTAATTTTGCAGCATGGAAAATAAAGAAAAATCAGCAACAAACGAGTATCCTTTGGAACTCAATACCATGCCGGGTTTTGCAGGCTCATCCGCCTATTACCTGCGTTACGAAGACCCGCACAACAACGAAGCCTTGGTGGGCAAAGAGGCAAACGAATATTGGCGCAATGTCGATTTATATATCGGTGGAACGGAACATGCAACCGGTCACTTGATTTACAGCCGTTTCTGGAACAAATTCCTGTTCGATAACGGAATTGTTGCAGAGGACGAGCCTTTCAAAAAACTGATTAATCAAGGAATGATACAAGGACGTTCCAATTTCGTTTACCGCATCAAAAATACCAATACATTCGTTTCGCTCGGATTAAAAAACCAATACGAGGTAACGCCTATTCACGTGGACGTCAATATCGTTTCAAACGATGTTTTGGATATGGAAGCTTTCAAAAATTGGAATCCCGAATACAAAACGGCGGAATTTATTTTAGAGGACGGCAAATATGTTTGTGGTTGGGCGGTAGAAAAGATGTCCAAGTCGATGTTCAATGTCGTGAATCCCGATGATGTGGTGGAAAAATTCGGCGCAGACACTTTGCGTTTGTACGAAATGTTTCTCGGTCCTTTGGAACAATCCAAACCTTGGGATACCAACGGCATTGACGGCGTTTCGCGTTTCTTACGCAAGTTGTGGAATTTGTTCTTTAAGGACGATGCATTTACCGTTTCCGACGAACAACCGACTGCCGACGAATTGAAATCCATTCACAAATTAATCAAGAAAATCGGTCAGGATATCGAGAATTTCTCATTCAATACTTCCGTGTCGGCTTTCATGATTTGTGTCAATGAATTGACCACATTGAAATGCAACAAACGCACTGTTTTGAGCGATTTAACGATTGTGTTGTCGCCTTTTGCTCCGCATATCGCTGAAGAATTGTGGCATCGTTTGGGAAATACAACAACCGTTTGCGATGCGCATTTCCCGGATTATAATGAGGAATATCTGAAAGAAAACTCAATAAAATATACCGTTTCTTTCAACGGCAAAGCCCGTTTCACCCTTGATTTTGCGGCAGGAACATCTTCGGAAGAGGTGGAAAAGGCGGTATTGGCAAACGAAACTTCCCAAAAATGGTTGGAAGGCAAAACACCGAAGAAAGTGATTGTTGTGCCGAACAAAATTGTCAATATCGTGATTTAACGGTTAATCGAAAATGCAGGCGGCGCTGTTTGAGTGATTTTCTAAACAGCGCCGTCTGCATTTTAAACGAATTTTACTGATTTCTCGCTTGATTTACCATAGGCGGTTTCCTGAAATTATCGACCCGGTCGCTTTGGATTTGCAATTCTTCAAACAAGATGGCATCGGGGACGATTACGGAGATTAAATTACCGAAATTTCCATTGTAAATCATTTCCCGGTCGGAAACGGCGGCGATTCTTTTGAATGATTGGGCATCCAAATTCTTAATCATGGCCGAACGAATCCGTTTTTCTGTTCCGTCTGCAATATTAATCTGATAAAGTTCTAAAGGCATAGAGCCGTTACCGGCTGCATCCCGGACAATATAGGCATAGTCATAACCTTCTTCTTTGGCTAAGCGGAAAAGTTCCTTTCGCAGTTCTTCTTTCGATTTTGTGCGGGTGTCGCTCATTCTGACAACGCCTGTATTCGTATATGCTCCGCCTCCGGCAAACAAAGAATGTCCGTTGGAATGGGGTACTTTGCTTGTCGGAACTCGGTCGTTCAATAAGGTTTTAAGAATACCGTTTTCGACCAAAGTCAATTGGGCCGGAGGAATAACCGCTTGGGCGTCGATGGGTGTATAGCCCAACAATTTTATGCCGTTGTATTCGGGTGTTCCGGTTAAATCTTCAATAGTAATTTCCTTGGCGGTAATCCGTTTATCAATCATTTCTTCCAATCCGTTTCCTCCATAAGAAATGCCTTGCGAAGAGAGTGGTTTCCTTTCGGCAATCAGAGAATAGTTGCCGAAGAAGTTGGAATAGAATGTCGTGACCACAGCCAATCCTTCGTATAAAACCGGCCCGGCATAAGCTTCTTTCAGTTTGGACGCTGCCATTTCTTCCAATAGTTTTTCTGCCAATTCCCGGCATTTTTTCTGAAGGTCTTCGATGGAAGGCAAATCTTTGGGATGCGCAAAGGTCAACTCAAAGCCGGCATGTAAATCTTCTCCGTCTTCCGTTTTCACTTGGCCTCCGACGTCTAAGTCAACATAAATATGAGGTAAACGAAACTCGGATTTTTCCGTATTGTAAAAATAAAATACGCCATTATAAATGCGAAGCGATACATTGGAATTGAATATCTCTTTGTAATCATTAAAGACGGCAGAGGCTGCTTTGACATATTCTTCGTATCGTTCTTTTTCCAAATTTATTTCAGGTATCCGAATATCGTTCATTACCACGGGTGTTGTTTTATCCCAATCCGGCAATTCCAAATCTTTGGCCGGGATATTCAATTGTTTGATGGCAGAAAGTTTTTGCTCGTAGGTTTCGGCTGCACTTTTGTAAACAGCGTCCAAATCGCGCCAGATGGTGTATCTGATTCCGCTCTCGTCATTATCTAAACAAGGCGCTCCGTCATAACCGGAAGTGCCGCCCGTTGTTCCGCTGAAATTTTCATCTGTGCATTGATAATCGCCCATCAACAAACGAGCGCCACCGGTACGGAATGAGTGGGATTTGGACGAAACAAGGCTACCACTGGAGGCGGAAATCACAAGTTGGTCAATATCACTTAAGGTATAGGCAATGAAGAATGGAGATTGTAAACCATTCATTTTTAATTCTTTCAAAGCCCGATCTGTTTCTTTTCGGATGGATTCGGCGATGATATCTTTACCTGAATTTTCCGTAGTCTTTTCGGCTTTCGGTTTGGGCAATACCGGAGGTTGGGATTGATTTTTTGCACTTTTCTGGGTTTCAATCTGCTTTACCAATAAAGCGGGAGAAATGCAAGAAACGGGGATGGAACCGGATTCCGCCCCGCAAATGCCATTAAAAACGGCATATTCGCTTCCGGATGCTTCAATTTGGGCGAACATGGCTAAAGGTGTACCAACCAAATCCACACCGCGTACCAATTCGTCGGGCCGTCCGTCGGTATAAATTCGGTAAACCACCAAGGGCGTTACGTTGAAAGCATTGGGAGAGTACCGGTTGGTATTCGTAAATC
Source organism: Bacteroidia bacterium (assembly GCA_025999935.1). Classification (GTDB taxonomy): domain Bacteria; phylum Bacteroidota; class Bacteroidia; order Bacteroidales; family Azobacteroidaceae; genus Azobacteroides. Next base: position 22,426 of record BNXY01000014.1, read on the forward strand.
CGCCGGAAACTTCTTTGAAATAGTAAGCATATTCTTTGCCTTGCGATTTGGCTTCTTTCCGCAGTTTTTTGATTAATTCATCCTGACTGAATTTTTGTGAACTTTCGACTAATAGATTGGATTGGCGGGAAATAGGCGGAGCGCCAACCTGTGCCCGGCCATGTCCGTTTGAATGAAGAGCGCCTTCGATAGGCGTGCGGGACATCAAAAAACCTTTCAAAACGCCATTCTTGACAACTTCCACTTTTTGTGAGCGAATTCCTTCATCGTCAAACAGATAATATCCGTTTAAAGGCGTTTGTTTATAATATTTCATCGTCGGGTCAAAAGTCACGGACAGATGTTTGGGTAGCACCCTTTCTCCGATTTTCTTCTTGAAAGTCTGGGCGTCCGTTTCCTGTTTCAAACGGGAGCCTTCTACTCTATGACCGAATATTTCATGAAAAAATACGCCGGCAGCTTCCGGAGAAAGAATGGCGGGGCCGGTAAAAGATTCTACAACAGGCGCTTTTTTCAAAGCAGAAATCATTTGGCTTATATTTCTTACACTTTGTAAAACTTCTTCATCAGAAGGTAATTCTTCCAGCGAAAATGCAAGCCATGTTTTAGCCAACGGCAACTCCATTCCGTCGTCAGCCAAGGCTTCGGCGGTCAATGCCAATTGGAATGAAACCGAATTTTGAGCCAATTCCCGGCCTTCGGTATCTACAAATATTTTGCGCGAAAGGGAAGCGGATAATATAGCTACTCCATCCAAAATATCGTCGTTTTCATCAAAGATTTTGGAATATTTCCGCACTTTTTCTTCCCATATTTTCGGGTCAATATGCAAGTCTTCCCAAGCGATAGGTGTTTCATAATAGTTCTCTACTTTTTCAACGGAAAAATCAGGAGATTTATCTTCCTGTTCCACCTTGACCGCCATATTGGCTTTCACTTGGTCGTAGATTTGAACGTCCTGTTTGTATAACTCATCCAATTGCGTCCAGATAGCGTTGCGAAGTATTTTCGGATTATTATCAATCGAAATATATTCTCCGCTTATTTGTAAACCGGAATATCCGCCATAGCCCGACTCCCTGATTTCATGGGAATTATCCAAATTTCCGTCCCCAACGCGCAAGCCGGAAGATAAAATATGGGTAGGCGCGCCCAAGCGGGGAGATGTTTGCAAGCGCCCCAGTCGTCCTACGCAATTGATGGATTGCATTTCATCCAATCGTAAAAAAATATAATAAGCAGGCGTTGCTTGTTCTTTCAAAATCGAAAAATTTCGGTTCAATTCGGATTGCAGGGTGTTAAAGATAGGGTCTTGTCCGCGGGATACAAAAGTTCCCCAACCGATACACAATAAGAGGATAAAAATACGTTTATTCATTATATGTAATTGTAAATATTTTGTAATTAAAACGACAAAGATATAAATATGTTACAACATATCCATTTTATTTTTAACTTAGTAGCCGATATTTAATAAAAAATAAGATATGAAAACGAATTTTCTGCTTTGGATAGCTTGTTTCTTAGCATTTTCAACAACGGCTCAAACGCCTCAAATAATAGCTGCAAAAGAGATAAAACCGGATACATACACCTATTTGTGGGATAAAGTAGCTCAATTGGAAGAACAATCGCTGCCACAATCAGGTTTAGAAATAGTCAATCAAATCTATCATAAAGCTTTGGATGCGGGCGATAGTCCGGAATTAATCAAAGCGCTTATTTTCCAGCTTAAATATGAAACGGTTATCGACAAGGATAAACTTCCCGATAAAATTGTAGAAATAGAGCGATTTGTTCAAGCAGATAAAAACAAGGTGGAACAAGCGGTACTCTATTCGCTTTTGGCAGAATTGTATCAGAATTATTATCAGGCACATAGTCGGGAAATCAATCAACGGACTGCCGTACAGGGAGATGCTCCCAAAGACCTCCGCGAATGGCCGGCCAATCTTTTTATTCAAAAAGTGGCCGATTGTGTGAACGGGTCTTTGCAACCGGCAAAAGAGTTGCAAAATACGAATGTGTTGGATTACAAGAATATATTGACCGAAGGCGAATCTTCCCGGATTCTGCGCCCCACGCTCTATGATTTTCTGGTTCATCGAGGCATTGACTTGTTGAATCGATTGGTTCAAGATTTCCGGACACAAAATTATTTTCTGCAAACCAAACTGTCGGCTAAGGAAAATTTTGCGCCGGTAAAGGAATTTGTAAATCTTTCGCTTGCGGCAAACGAATATGATTTTGTGCCGCAGATTTTGAAATTGTATCGGCAATTGTTGGTTTTTCGACAAGGGATTGCGGGTCAAGCCCGCAATGACAAAGACGGTGAATTGGCTTTGTTGATGGCGGATCTGGATAGATTGGCGTTTGTTCGGATTAATTCTCAAATCGGCGAATCAAGCAGTGAATATATAAACGCATTGAAACAATTGAAAAAACAATATACCGGAAATGATTTTTGCGTGGAAATTCTGTACAAAGAAGCCTCTTTTTATTATGAAAACAGAAATCAGGTCAACACCTATTCAAACGACAGTTTTGACAAACAAAGAAACGATAATCTTAGAGAAGCTTATGAAATTTGTCTGGAAGGAATTAAAAAATATTCGGATTACAAAAGAATCGGATTATTAAAAAATCTTTTGAGCGAAATAACCCAATCGTCTTTATTTGCAACATCCGAAAATGCGATTTATCCGGGAAAAGACTTGGAATTAAAAATCAGATATAAAAATTTCAATCAACTCCGAATCGAAATCTATCAAATTAAAGCGCCGGTAAGCGTTTATCTCAATGACTGGACACGGAATGGGCAATATGAAAAAACAGGAACTTTAGTCAAAACGGAAACGATTGGATTGGCTAATATTTATCCCTATCTGGAACAAGATACAACGATAAAAATTCCAATGACCGGATTAGGTAATTACGAATATGCCATTTATGCCGATTCCTTAAAAAGAGAACCGGCAAATCAGCAATTTTCCGTCAGTCGTTTGGCGGTCGTTTCAAGAGGATTCAATGGAAAAGGAGAATATTTAGTTGTTGACCGTTTGAGTGGAAAACCCATTGAGAAGGCTTATATTCAATTCTATAAACGAAAGAGTAATTATTTGGAGTTAGCGCCTAATAAAACGCTTGTTACCGATAAATTGGGCTTGGCCTTTGGCGACGGCGAGCGGGATGTCGATTTTTATCAGGTTTCCTTTGGAAATGATACGGCATTGATTACCTCTCCTGTTCCCTGGATTTCAACGTATAATGATAATCCGGACGCCATTTCTCACCGCTTAAATATCTTTACCGACCGAAGTATTTACCGACCGGGGCAAACGGTTTATTTCAAGGGAATTGCTTATGAAACAGGAAAAAATCGGCAGCAGGTTTCTCCGAATAAGAAATATACGGTTATTTTTAGGGATGCCAATGGTAAAGAAATTGCAAAACAGGAATTGACCACCAATGAATTTGGTTCTTTGCATGGCGAATTTGTTGTTCCGCAAGGTTTACTAACCGGAAATTTTTCAATTCAATCGGAAGATGGGGCTTATATGTTCTTCCGTGTAGAAGAATATAAACGTCCGACTTTTGATATTCGGTTTGATAAAAATGAAAAAGCCTATCGCTTCGGAGATGAAATAACCGTCGAAGGAGAAGTAAAATCCTTTTCGGGAATTAACAAGCCGGATGCCACGGTTCAATACCGGATTACGCGGCGGAATCATGGTTTTTATACTCGTAATTGGAGAGAACCGGTGCAGATAACCAGCGGAAATGTTCAAACCGGTGCGGACGGAAAATTTAAAATTTCTTTTGTTGCTGATAAGATATTTGAAGATAAGGATTCTAAGCATGTCGCTTATACGTATGAAATAGAAGCAACCATTACGGATACCAATGGGGAAACGCAAAATGCAAAAACGACCGTTTCCATCGGCGATATATCCATAAATTTAAGAATTACTAATTTGTTGAAAGTAATAGATAAGAATGATTTTCCTTCGATTATAATAAGCGCTTTGAATTTAAATGGTAATCCGGTTCAGGTAAAAGGAATTTACGAAATATACAGCCTGAAACTGAATGATAAATCCAAATTGAACTGGGAACCCGAAGATTGGAGCCTCGACAAAAAAGTATTATCCGGAAGTTTTGATGCAGGAAAAGAAATGGATATTCTCTTGTGGAAATCATTACCTTCGGGCCATTACCGGCTCATTGCCAAAACGAAAGGCGAAACGGAATCGGCAACCAGTGAAACTCAACAGGATTTCTCTTTGGCTTCAACGAAAGATAAAAAACCGCCTATTCCGGCAATTCAATGGTTGATGACTCCAAAAACAACTTGCGAATCGGGAGAAAAAGCCGAAATCATTTATGGTTCATCAGCTAAAAATGTGTACGTGCTTTATGAAATATTTCAACAAAATGGCAAAAAAATAGCTGCTTCGCGATTTACATTGAATAATGAAAACCGGAAAATTGAAATCCCATTTTTAGAATCGTATAGAGATGGTATAACCGCTTGTTTTACTTTCATTAAAGATGAGGAAATTTATACAAGCAATGTGCCGATTCAGCGAAAGCAACCGGATAAAAAATTAACCTTAAAAATGGATGTTTTTAGAGACAAATTGCTCCCGGGACAAACGGAGGAATGGAAAATTTCCGTCAAAGACATTGATGAAAAGCCCGTTTTGGCCGAATTACTTGCCGGAATGTATGATGCCTCACTTGATAAACTCTTCAAACATTCATGGAATTTCGCTCCAATATTTGGTATTCGTATTTTGTCGCCCAATTTTAATAGAGGAACCGCATTTGGTTTTTCAAATAGTTCAATATCAATTGGACGATACTTTGAGCAAGTTCTTCCTTTTTCTTTCAGTTCATTTAATTGGTTTGGATTTAATATAAGTAATGATATAATGTATGTGTATGACACAGTAAATAGTCAACTTAGGGTAGGAAACATAGCGGCAGAGGAAAATGCGGTAGAATTATCTCCAAAGAAAAGCACATCGACAGGCGCTATTATGATTCGTGGTTTAGGCGCTGATAATAATACCGCTCTTTCTGATTTGAATGACCCCATTCAAATCCGCCAAAACTTCAACGAAACCGCTTTTTTCTATCCGCAATTGAAAACCAACGAGGTCGGCGAAACCCTCATTTCCTTTACCGTTCCGGAAAGCAATACGACTTGGAAATTCATGGGTTTGGCGCATACCAAAGATTTGAAATACGGACAAATCATAGAAACAGCTATCAGTCAAAAGCAACTGATGGTTACGCCGAATATTCCCCGCTTTATCCGCGAAGGCGATAAAACAACTGTTTCATCGAATATTTCCAACCTTTCGGAATCGGCAGTCAGCGGAACAGTCAGCATCGAATGTTTCGACCCGAATACCAATCAAACCAATATCGTAATCCCGGAAAGCGCAAAAACATTCAGACTGGAAGCCGGTAAAACCGTTGCCGTTTCCTGGACTTTCGATGTTCCCGCAGGAATCGACCTAACCGCTTTGAAAATAATCGCCCGCAGCGAAAATTTCAGCGACGGCGAACAACATTGGATTCCGGTTCTTCCTAATCGAATGTTAATTACGGAAAGTTTGCCCCTGAATATTTTAGGCAGTCAAACCAAAACATTTTCTTTCGATGGAATAGGGAAAAACAACTCTCAGACTTTGGAAAATTATCGCTTGACTTTGGAATTTGCAAGCAACCCCATCTGGTATGCCGTTCAGGCTTTACCAAGCATCCAAACTCCGCAATCAGAAAATGTGATTTCATGGTTTGCCGCCTATTATTCGAATACTTTGGCGGTACAAATCGCCAACAGCGCCCCGAAAATCAAACAAATCATCGATGTTTGGACGAAACAAGGCGGTACAAAAGAAACTTTGCTTTCCAATCTGGAAAAGAATCAGGAATTAAAAGCCGTTTTATTGGAAGAAACGCCCTGGGTGCTGGATGCACAAAATGAAACCGAGCAAAAACAGCGCTTGGCCTTGTTATTTGACATCAACCGCAGCAATCGCTTAAATGCCCAAGCCCTCGAAAAAATCAAAAGTTTGCAAGGAGAAGACGGCGGCTGGAGCTGGTTTAAAGGGATGGGCGCGAATGTTTTTATTACGCAGTGGGGGCTTTATTGTCTTAAAGACTTTAAAGACCTTAAAGACTTTAAGGAACTTACGGTAAAAGCTGTACATTTTATTGATAGCCGGTTTAAACAACATTATGATAATCTTAAAAAATACAATCCCAATTGGGCGAAAACAAATTCTATTTCCACCTACGAATTGGAATACCTTTTTGTGCGCTCCTTTTATAAGGAAATTCCTTTTGGAGAAGCGGACGAGGCTGCTAAATTCTATACTTCTTTGGCGGAAAAATACTGGGCGAATAACACCAATCTCTACGACCGCGCCATTGCGGCAACGATTTTGCAACGAAATGGGAATACAAAAACAGCCGCATCCATCGTGAAATCTTTGCGAGAACATGCTTCCCACAAACCGGACTTGGGAATGTTCTGGGCGAATAACGATACGCGCACTTTTGCCTTTCAAAGTGCAACCTGCGTCCATACTTTTATTATGGAAGCTTTTCAGGCAACAGGAAGTTCGCAGAAAGAAACGGACGAGATGAAACTCTGGCTGTTGAAGCAAAAGCAAACCCAAGAATGGGAAAGCGTTCCGGCAACGGTCAATGCGATTAACATCCTCCTGAAAACCGGTACGAACTGGTTGGAGAGTGAAGGAAAAACAACCATCCAAATCGGAAGCAAAACCATTGATACATCCAAAGGCGAAGCCGGAACCGGTTATGTCAAGGAAGTTTTTGATGCAAAATCCATTACGCCGGAGATGAGTCGCGTGAAAATTACAAAGGAAGATGCCGCTCCGGGATGGGGCGCATTGTATTGGCAATATTTTGAAGATTTGGATAAAATCAAAACGGCAAAAACGACTTTGAATATAGAAAAGTCCCTTTTCATCGAGAAAAATTCGGCTACCGGAAAATCTTTAGTCCCGGTTGCGGAAAGTAATCCTTTGAAAGTAGGCGATAAGATTATTGTCCGTTTGGTGGTGCGCGCCGACCGCGATTTTGAGTATGTCTTGCTGAAAGATATGCGCGCTTCCTGCTTCGAGCCGGTGGAACAGTTGTCTGGAATCCGCTGGGCGCAATCGACGATGTATTATCAATCCCCTCGCGACGCTTCCATGAATTTCTATTTCAATAATTTAGCGAAAGGAACTTATGTTTTTGAATATCCTTTGTATGTAACAAGCCGGGGCGATTATTCAAACGGCGTCACGACTATCCAGTGCCTGTATGCGCCGGAATTTGTTTCGCATACATCCGGCGGCCGGGTGCTTGTGAAATAAGTCTATTTTCCCAATTCAAAGGCGAATTTTATGCCGACGGATTCATGTTTTCCCCGGTGAAAAGAGGTAAAAATGCCCACATTCCCGATGAAATTACCTATGCCGTATCCCAATTCGGTGTAGTAAGGACGGGCGGGAGTGTACAGTTGACTAAGGTAAATACGTTCTTTAAGAATATCTTTTGCAACACCTCTGAACAGACGCAAAAACGTGCAAGGAAATTCGTACATGAAATGCGCTTGGGTGTAGCTTTGGGAAGTATTATACCATTCGCCGTCCAACAAATGAAAAACGCCGCCAATCGGGTCACCCCAGGATTGCGGAAAATTGCGCTTTTGAAAAAGGTTGAAATCGGTGAAATAAAGGGAATTTGCTTTAACAAATTTTCCGACTCCGATATAATATTGGAAAGAACTCATCAATCCGGTCGATATTTTTTGTTGAACATCCGCTTCAATCAGCGTGTAATTGCTGTTGCTTTTTATAATATCCTTTATGCCCCAAGTATATTCCACGGAAAAAGTAGGATAAGCGGAACCGACATACTCTTTCCGTTTTCCGTTGATGCGATAAAATTGTTTTGGCGTCCAAGTCATGCCGATCATGGGTGCAAACGCCCTGTATCGGTCTTCGACAACGTCTATCACATCTTCATCAATATTTTTTCCGGTATCTTCTCTTAAATCAGCAATTTGCTCGTTTTTATGTTTGATGGGAACATACCAGTCATAGTTAATTTCGCCACGGATAAGCAGACCGTTGGCAATCTCATATTTTCCCGCAAAGTTCATGTTGTAATGATGAAAATAGTCCAGATTCAGATCGCTGAAAAGGATGGAATCGGGTATTCCCTCGTTGATCATGTTGATGGTTGCGGAATTATAGGTCTGATTCTTATTGCCGAAATTAAAACTGATTTTTCCGAATCGTTTGGGTTGGAACAACCATTCAATTGGCGTATTGAAATAAATTTGTTTTCGTTGGAACAAAATGCCTATGTTGGGATTGAATTGAAGTTCCTGTCCATTCTCATAAGGCTTTTTGTAGCGGAATTGTTGCCAATAGACGATCCCGTCCAACTTTGAATAGGCTAATTTAAATGGATTAAGCAGACCGGAATAGCTCATCTGTGTCTTATTGTATTTGAACCGTTTGGTTGAAAGAATGCCTTTTGAAAAATTCCATGAATTGTCTAAATAATAAATCGTTGAATCTGTTTTGTGTTGTGTTTCCCGGTTTGTTTCAATCAAAGATTCTTCGTAAGGAGTCAGTGCAATGCTGCGGTTTTCTTTCCAGAATTGCTCGTCTTTGATGATGGGGATGGAATCGATATGTCCGCTGAAATAATCAGTTAAATCGTAATTGATTTCGTCCGTGGGCGTTTTAGGCTTATGTCTTTCGACACGATTGTAGCTGAAAGAAGAAAAATAGTAATTGGTAACTTCGTTTCCCAGCAGATTTAAATTAAAAGTAATCCTTGATTTCAAGGGCAACAGAAATTCTTTTTCAGGCAACCCAAATTCCGTTTCAACCCTGAATTTTGAAAACTCCCATTTCCCGCTGATGTCGAAGCGGTAAATCGTCCACAATCCGTCCACAATATAAAAATATCCGGAGATTAATTGCTGGCTTCTTATTTTGGGAACTGCCCTGATTCGATGAATGGTGTGATTCAAGGTGTCGGTTTGGGAAATATATTCAAACCGGTAATATTTAAAAGCAGTTTTTACTTCCGGAAAAAGAATCTGGTCATTAAATATGGTCGGATTATAAATATTGACATTGAGATATTGCATTACCCTTTCCCGTATATCGTCCGAATTGATTTTGGATCCGTTAACCGCGATAATCTGCTGATTAAAATAATTAGGCGCATTGAACCGGACATTGACAATCGCTTCTGTAAAAGTGCTATTTCCTTTTTTATCCAAGAATAAAAAATCGGGCGCATAACGGTAAAGCAAGTTTTTCTTTTTTACATAGCTGTTGCCTTTGATATATACATTTGCTTCGTATTCATCAATATATTTTCCATAAAAATCCCGATTTTCGAGTACTTTTAAAATAATGCTGTCCGCCTTGTTGTAGGAGTTTTTTGCATAAATTTGGGACGAAAACAAGAAAGTTAGGAAGAGGTATATAAAATAACTCTTTCGCCAAAATTTATGCGTGTAGGCCGGATTCAAATAGATTATTATTAATATTAATGGCCAAAAGTACTCATTTTCAACCAAATTTTCAACCAAATTGAATAATATTTATAGTTTTTGTATCAAATTTAAAAACTTTTAATTACTTTTGTGCTACATAACATTGTTATATAACACAAATGTCCGAATCCGAAAATAAAGTTGTCGATTTTTCCAGCAGTATAAACGATGTTTGGCGGCTGTTGAATGAACAAGAACGGGAATTGTTGCGGAAAAATGCTTACATACAACATTTCAAGAAGCATCAGAAGATTTATTCCGAAGGGGATGAACCAAAAGACTTGATGTGTTTGTTGAAAGGGAAAGTAAAAATCTATAAGGATGGAGTAGGAGGGCGCAGTCAGATTATCCGGATGATAAAGCCGATTCAGTATTTTGCATATCGGGCTTATTTTGCACAGGAAAATTATCTGACGGATGCCGCCGCTTTTGAGGCTTCATCCGTTTGCATGGTTCCCATGAAAATCGTGACGGGTATTCTTCGGGAAAATTTCAATTTATGTCAGTTTTTTATCAAGCAATTATCGGTCGATTTGGGAATTGCGGATGAAAGAACGGTAAATCTAACCCAGAAACACATCCGGGGGCGCTTGGCAGAATCCTTGGTTTCCCTTGTCGATTGTTATGGGCTGGAAGAAGACAATACCATCAATATTTACCTCTCTCGCGAAGATTTAGCCAACCATTCCAATATGACCACATCCAATGCGATCCGCACTTTATCCAACTTCGTTACCGAAAAAATCATCGCTTTGGACGGACGCAAAATCAAAATAATCGACGAAGAAAAATTGCGGAAAATCAGCAAATTAGGATAATATAGACTAACTGTCTTTAATGAATATCGTATTGCATAGCTACGCTAAATATTATTTTGCCGGCTGATTCCGGTAATGATGTCGCAATTTTACAATTTTAGTGCGAAATTCCGCCATACCTTAAGAAAAACACAATGAATCAGGCGGATTTATTCTATTTATTTATTTTCAAATCGGAAGCTATTACCCGGACTTTCATATTATCACCTCCTTTTTTTAGCGTAACTCCGGATGGATATAGATAATTGCTTGTCATATAATCAACATCTCCGGAGGAATAATAAGAAGATGAAGTCGTATAAGTGGTTTGAACCGGTATAACCCACAATTTCAAGTCTTTGTCCGGCGCTTTATCAATGGCGTTCTGGACTACATTGGCAATATTGCTGAAATTATAGGAATACGTGGATGGATTGAAGGTCGTTGTGTAGGAAGTTTGATTGTCGGCTATCTTTTGTTGCTCAAAAAAGTTTTTTACGGAATCCGGTTCAATCAATAATAATTTGGATTTATAATTACTACTCGTTTTGGTGCCGGGGAAATCCAAACTGTATTTCCAACTGTCCTTCGTATAAGCGTTCAGGGTAAGTCCTACGCTACTGAACTTCTTTTTCCCGATGCCGTTTATGATCTCCCGGATGGGAATTGTCAGTTCGGTAAATACGCCGGCCGGTGATTTCAAATACGTTTTTTCCGGATTATTCTCCAACAGGAATGAGTCATTCGTATTTTTAAAATTATTCAGTTGAATAACTTCTTTCGTTACGGTAAATGCGGCGGCGTCCGGTTTCACTACAAGACTATCGGCTGTGTTATCGTAATTTCTGATCGTAACGTATCTTGTGCAATACACATATATTTCGGTATATTCCACATTCAACATACTTCCTGTACCGAATGTAGTCGTTAAGTAAGTTCCGGGGAAAAAATTCAAAAAATCCTTGACATCTTTTAGTTCATCATTTTTGACCATTCTCAGGTAATCTTCTCCTAACTTGGCGGGAAGGCGAACTGAAATACTGCGTAAATAATTGCTGGCTAATAATGCGGAGTCGGATATATTTAAATTGCGGGCGGTATAAGCCTGTTTGCCCATCGGATGGGTCATGTCGCAAAAAGACTCCGGTTCCACATTGGTGTAATAATGTTTACCTAATTCTTGAATGACCGGATATACCGTCAATTCCATAGGGGCTAACGAATCGCCTTCATAAGAAGCATAATAAATATTCAATACAACGGAGTCGATTTTGTTATCTACAATGCTGTCAATGGAAGAAAATCCGATTGAAGGATAATATTGACAAGCATAGCCGGATTTAATAGTCCCGTAAGACGGGTCGTAATATTCTCCCAAAAAGCCATTGGCGGTTTTGGCGTAAACCGAATCTACTTTTATGGTGCCGGCTCCCACCATTACAGTTGTATCATAGATGCTGATTTTGTCCGTATCCGGTTGACTACCAATTCCTATGTTGCTAATCGAATCCTCACATCCTATATAAATTAAGCCCAATACCAGGCAAAATAAAATCAACTTTGTTTTCATTTGTTTATAAAGTATTTTTGTTCTATTTGTTTAAAATATGGTCATAAAAATCATTGAAAGTTTCTATATACACTTCTTCCTTTTGATAAGGGAGGTGGAATAGTCCTTCTTTTTGTTTCACGTAATCAATTACATTTTGTTTAATATCAGGACTTCCTTCAATTACTCCATCCGAAAAATCGATAGCTAATTTGCTCAACGTAAGGTAATCCGCTTTTTCTTTAAGCCCTTTGATATCATTTAAAGTAACCCCTTCTATTTTTAATTTTTTGGCGAAATTATCTTTCAAAGGCTTTTCAAATTCATCATTATATAAGGAGTAAACCACTTTGGCATTTTTAAAACACGGATCTCCTTTATAATGTTTCTTTATGTAAAGAGGCGCTAAAGCAGTCATCCAACCATGACAATGAATCAAATCGGGAATCCATTTCAGTTTTCTAACCGTTTCCATTACGCCGCGCACATAAAATATACAGCGTTCGTCATTGTCTTCAAACTCCGCGCCGTTTTCATCTGTCAATAAATATTTCCGCTGAAAGAAATCTTCATTGTCAATAAAATAAATTTGCATTCTCGCCGCCTGAATCGAAGCGACTTTGATAATTAACGGATGATCGGTCTCATCAATGATTAAATTCATCCCGGAAAGGCGAATTACTTCATGCAATTGGTTACGTCTTTCATTGATACAGCCAAATTTTGGCATGAACGTCCTGATTTCTTTTCCTCGGTCATGAATTCCTTGCGGAAGATTTCTGGCGATTACAGACATTTCTGTATCAGGCAGATAGGGGGATATCTCCGTTGTAATAAATAAAATTTTCTTGGCAACCATTCTTGTTTTGTTACGGTAATTCTTTGAATTTGAGTACAAAGATAATAAAAAAAATAACACAAAAATCAAAATTTTATGCTAATAACTCTGAATAAGTTTTAAGATTTGTATTTATTTCCTTAGCTTTGCACTGTTTTTTACGATTTTTTTATGCAATTAATACATACAATTGTTGATTTACAAAAGGAATTATTGAGGAATAGGGCGCAACAAAAAGCCATCGGATTTGTTCCTACCATGGGCGCTTTACATCAAGGGCACCTCGAATTAGTGAAACGTTCGGTCGCTGAAAATGGCGTTTCGATAGTCAGTATTTTTGTCAATCCGACCCAGTTTAATGATAAAAATGATTTGCTGAAATATCCCCGAACTTTGGATGTCGATTGTCATTTATTACAGACAATCGATTGTGATTATGTTTTTGCCCCGTCCGTAGAGGAAATTTATCCCGAACCGGATGAGCGGCAATTTGAGTTTGGCGCTTTAGCCAATGTCATGGAAGGACAATTTCGTCCGGGACATTTCAATGGTGTGGCGCAGATAGTGAGCCGTCTTTTTGACATTGTAAAACCCGATAAGGCGTATTTTGGGGAAAAAGATTTTCAGCAATTGGCCATTATCCGCGAATTGGTAAAACAATTGAATCTCAATGTTCAAATTGTAGCTTGCCCCATTGTTCGCGAAAAAGAAGGATTGGCGTTGAGTAGCCGGAATGCGCGTCTGACTGAAAATCAAAGGAAAGAAGCGCTGCTTATTTCCAAAACTTTGTTTGAAAGCAAAAAGCGATGGAAGGAATTTCCGGTGCAAGCATTAAAACAGTGGGTAATCCATGAAATCAATGCCGCTTCCGAATTGCAAACCGAATATTTCGATATTGTGGATGGCTTTACCTTGCAGTCGATTGAAAATTGGGAAGATACGGAATATCCGGTCGGATGTGCCGCTGTTTTTGCAGGAGAAGTTCGGTTAATAGATAATATTTCATACTTATGATGATTCAAGTACTTAAATCCAAATTACATAGAGTGACGGTAACAGACGCCAGCCTGAACTATATCGGCAGCGTTACCATCGATGAAGATTTGATGGATGCGGCCAATTTTATTGAAGGCGAAAAAGTGCATATCGTGAACAATAATAACGGCGAACGCATTGAAACCTACATTATCAAAGGCGCTCGCGGCTCAGGAATTATTTGTCTGAACGGAGCCGCCGCGCGCAAATTTCTTCCGGGAGACATCATTATCATTATATCTTATGCCTTGCTGGATTTTGAAGAAGCAAAACGGTTCAAACCAACCATTGTTTTTCCTGATACGGCAACGAATAAAATTTTATAAATATATGCTTGATTTCAAACCTATTACCATTGACGATAAAGAAATAATTCAAGGATTCTTTGATAAAAACGTTTTTGGAAATTGCGATTTTTCTTTTGCCAATATTTTTAGCTGGAAGCATTTATACAATACGACTTTTGCCGTTGAAGACGGTTTTCTGTATATCCGCTTTCAGGCAAGGGACGATTTGCCGGGTTATCTTTTCCCATTGGGAGCGGGCGATTTGAAAAAGGCGCTCGAATGTCTGTCGCAGGATGCAAAAGAGCGTATTGCGCCCGTTCACCTGTATGCCGTTACGCAAAAAATGTTCGATTTTATCGAAGAAATAATGCCCGGTCAATTCAGCTATGAAAAAGAAAGAGATTGGTATGAATATATTTATTCTTCCGAAGATTTAATCTCGTTGGTTGGGAAAAAATACCAAGCCAAACGGAACCATATCAATAAATTCAAACGGACTTACCAGTGGGAATACCTTCCGATAACAAGAGAAATTATTCCCGATTGTTTGAAACTCTATGAACGTTGGTGCGCTGAAAACGGCGGTTGCAATACTGAACAGACCTTGGTTGAAGAACGAATCGCCACTGAAAAAGCTTTCCATTATTTTGAAAAATTGGGTTTAATCGGAGGCGCCTTGCGGATTAACGGGGAAATTCTCGCGTATTCCTACGGTCAGTCCTTGGGGAAAGACGTTTTTGGGGTACATGCGGAAAAATGCCTTTACGAAATTGACGGCGGATTCACAATGATCAACCAGCAATTTGCCGAACACAATTGTGCGGCTTATCCCTACATCAACCGGGAAGAAGATTTGGGTTTGGAGTCGCTCCGCAAAGCGAAAATGTCGTATCAACCGGCCATTCTGTTGGAAAAAGGTTCCGCATGGATGAAGTAAATAATTATGATTCAACAAGGAAAAGAAAAATACAAAGGCACATTGAAAGAAATGTGGAAACAATGTTTTCCACACGATTCCGACCAATTTATCAAATTCTACTTTAATAAGGTGTATAAAAACGACGAAACGCTTATTTTTGTGGAAAACGCTCAGCCTGTTGCAGCCTTGCAGATGATTCCCTATTCGCTGAAAATCGGTGAAACCGTCTATTCCGCCGGTTATATTTCCGGCGCCATGACCCACCCCGATTTCCAAAAAAAAGGATATATGGGTCAATTATTAAATGCCGCTTTTGAAGCAATGAAAGATAAAGGATTCGATTATACTTTTTTGATTCCGCAAGAAGAATGGCTGTTTGAGTTTTATGAGAGGTTTGGGTATCAGCGCTTTGTTTCTTCTTTTAATGACTTTAAGGATCTAAAAGACTTTAAAGTCCTTAAGGAAATTAACTCTTATGCCGAACACACCCGGTTTCTCGCAACCCTGCCGAATGCTGTTCTAAAATCTGAAGAACAATTTTCCAATATTGTCGCGGATTGTTTGGCGGATGGAAGCAACCTCATCGACCTTAAAGAGAAGCGAGGCATGATTAAAAAACTCAATCCTTCGGCGGAAATAGTTACCCACCTTTATTTGGGCCGGATGCTCGATTAAGGCCATGGAAAAGACTTCTTATTCTTATGCCCAAATCGGGAAAATCGCTTATCCGATTTTTTTAACTTTGCTGGTTCAGAACCTGATTCAGGTAATTGATACGGCTTTTCTGGGGCATGTCGGAGAAGTTGAATTGGGCGCGTCGGCCATTGCCGGAATTTATTATATCGCAGTTTTCACGGTGGCTTTCGGATTCAGCACCGGCGCCCAGATATTAATCGGACGGCGGAACGGAGAAAAAAACTTCGATAAAATCGGAGAAATTATGCTTTTCGGTACGGTTTTTCTGTGGATAATGGCATTCTTCATATTCGGATTTACCCGGTTGTTTTCAGCGCCCATTTTGGGAAGCGCTTTACATTCTCCGCAAGTATTGAAAGCCTCGCTTGAATATTTGGATTGGCGAATCTATGGACTGCTTTTTTCTACCGTCAACGTCATGTTTCGTGCATTTTTTGTGGGGATAACACGCACCAAAGTTTTGACTTTCAATGCCATTCTGATGGCTTTGACCAATGTGTTTTTTGATTATGCAATGATTTTCGGACATTGGGGATTCCCCAAAATGGGCATAGGCGGCGCCGCATTGGCATCGGTAATCTCGGAAGCAGTTTCGGTTACGTTTTTCTTTGTCTATCTGTTTTGTGCGGTTGACTTGAAAAAGTACGGTTTTATCGGGATAATTTGGAAAAATTTCAAAGTAATCCGGAATATTTTGAACGTTTCTCTTTCCCTGATGATTCAACAATTTCTTTCCCTGAGTACTTGGTTGGTTTTCTTCTTTGTCATCGAACGGATGGGCGAAACCACCTTGGCTATTTCCAATATTATCCGCAGTTTTTACATGATAATCGGGATTCCGGTTTTCGCCTTGTCTTCCACGGCGAGCACCTTGGTCAGCAATACGATAGGCGCCGGAAAGCAAAGCGAAGTGATTGCGCTGATTTGGAAAATAGCGCGATTGGCCTTGGCAATCAGTCTGTTTTTCGTATTATTACTGGGTGTCTTCCCCGAATGGGCATTGCTGGTTTATACCTCCGACTCCGGATTAATCATGGAATCAATCCATTCACTCTATGTTATCTTACTCGTTTTATTGGTGTTATCTATTGGTAACGTGTTTTTTCAATCCGTTTCCGGAACGGGAAATACCCGCTCTGCACTCGCCATTGAAATAACGACTTTGACTTTGTACCTGATTTGGATGTGGTTTGTGGCCATTTATCTGCAAGCCTCTTTAGCGGTCTGTTGGACTACCGAATTGGTCTATGCCTTTTTCATCGGTCTGCTCAGTTATTTCTATTTCAAGCGCGGCCAATGGCAGAATAAGAAAATATGATATTTACTATTTCATAACAAACCCCCCTTTAGGGGGAATTTTACTTTGAATTGTCTATTTCCCCCCAAAAGGGGGATTGACAGACGGCTTTATCTCGCCTAATTTTGCTACCGATATGATATATAAACGTATTAATTAAAAAAATACATATACTCTAACTTAATAAAATTATAAATTTATGGAAAAAAAATCTTTCTTGTTGAGGAATGTGGCAACCGTATTTGCCTGCCTCGTAATTTTTAGTTTGGCGGGTTGCGACTCTGACGACAATGATAGCGATGATGATGGTAATAGTGGCAAATCAGAGAAAAAGGTTGAGTTTGTTCGTGGTAGCGTAATCATCCGCAACACTACGGTCAATGGTTTTTGGAACGGTGTCACTATCGAGTTTCAAGTGAATGTAATCAAAGGTTCCGGCGAATTCACATTCGAAACAAGTCTCCAGATGGCTGATAATCACTCACGAGTGCGTTCTTTTGGCGAATCCGGTCGTTTCAAGGAGTCCGATACTGTTACCGTTTCTTTTCCGGGACCCGGTGCCTATTATATCCGGCAAACGATTACTAATGGCAACCCTTATGGAAGAAGCGATCCCGGTCCTTTTGTATATCACATTGAAGGGAATGACTTGAGCGCAGATATATCGTTAACTTATTATTGTAACAACTACAATGGAACTTGCGATGCAGCGTTTTCCGACATCTCAATTATTAAGGAATGAAAGTTCCACATACACTTCCGTGCCATTACCCGGCGAAGATTTCCCCCCAAAAGGGGGATTGATGCGCTCTTTTATCTCTGCTACCTTTGCCCAGGTAAAAAATACACTAAACATTTAAATAATAAAAGTATGAAAACATTCTCAAAATTTGCGCTCTATGTGATCCTTGTATCACTTACAGCTATCGGTTATTCTTGTAAGGAAGGTGATGATGACAACAATAATGGTAATGACGACAAAACTTCCGTTGAATTTGAGCATGGAAAACATTCGTATTTAATTGTAAAAGAATTAGAAACATGGGTAGCCGCTGCTGCCGATGCCGCTTCTCAAGGAGGTTATCTGGTTGAAATTGACGATCAAGCCGAACAGGATGCGGTTTATCAGGCAATTGTCAAATCGGGCATTTCCTCTTCCTATGTAAAAGTAAATGATGGAGGCGGTAGCGCGTATATCTGGATTGGTGCAACCGACAGATATGGCGAAGGCGCTTGGGTATGGAATGGAGCAAACAAATCCGGTACACTTCCGATGTTTTGGTTTGGAGATAACACGGGAAGCGCCGTTGCCAAGGCTTATGTGAATTGGGGTGGAAAAGCTGCCGGAAAATTCAACGAACCGGACAATTTTACCGATGCTCAATATTCTCCGAAAGGACAAAACGCCGCTGCTATCGGATTGGCTAAGTGGCCGGCAGGTAGTTCGTCTCCATTAGGCGTAGCCGGAGAATGGAACGATATTGCGGAAAGCAATAAGCTCTATTATATTATTGAGTTCGACACAACGAAGTGATATTGATTGATTAAAAAAGCAACAGTAAAGTTTCACATTAAATTTTTAAGACAATGAAAAAAATGTATTCTTTAGCGATTGCGCTGATACTGAGTGTCAGTGCTGCGCAGGCAGGGCTTCCGCACAGGACAAAAATTGAACCGCGAACCCGACAGCGGCATCTACATCATTAAATATGATAACGGAAAAGCGAAAAAGGTGATGAACACAAAATAATTATTTAGAACAAAGATTATAAGAAACAAGATTCAAGACAATTATCTTGTTTCTTTTAATCCTGATTCTTGATTCAAATAGAAAGTATTAATCGATCCTGAAAGGGATCACAACAATTTATTTTATGAAAAAGTTATTATTTGTATTATTATTTGTAATGCCGTTTGTTTTTACATCTTGTGAAAAAGACAATGATGAAACATCTTTAAAAGGCATTGAATTTGAGGAAGACGATGTGATTATTGGCATTGAAGAACAGTTGCAGCTAACGGTTCTGCCTCTGCCTGATAAAGCAGATCTTCCGAAAATCAACTATTCTTCGGATGACGAAAGCATCGTGACTATTTCCAAAAAAGGAAAAATTACCGGAATAAAAGCAGGAAAAACTACTGTTTATGCGGAAACTGCTGATGGAAAGTTTGAAGCCGAATGTGATGTAACCGTCAGAGGAGGCGGAGGAACCGGCAGTGGCGATGACTTGTACAGGGAACCGTATCTGAAATTCGGAGCCAGCGCCTCCGATATAAAGAAATACGAAACTCGCGAAATACGAGATGAAGATGCTGAGACTTTGGCTTATCACGGAGAAAACAATGATGTAAATTTCGTTCTATATATGTTTAATAGTAAAAAGTATAACGCTGCCGGAGTCGCATTCAACAACACTTCATCCATTTTGAACCGAGCTATTGCTTTTTTGAAAAAAAATTATGATTATTTGGGAATTGATGAAGATGGTGATTATGTCTTTTTATCTTCAGACGAGAAAATTCTCATTTTTATAACAAAACTTGATAGTGGCAACTATGCAGCTATTTATCAGGAAGCCATCCGAAACAACGCACCGGCATTGCGCTCTTCCGGCAATTTCAAAGGATTTGTAAAGCCTTCCAAAGACGAAATGAAGGCTTTATACTGAATGATAAGAAAATGAGGCTGTCTTGAAAGCCAATCGTTCGTCATCCTATCTTTGTTGAAAAATACAAAAAGAATTACTTTTGAGTATAAATTCAACAGAAGAAAGGGAAAGAAAAAGATTATAAATCGTCATAGGTACAGGATACCGTTCGCAAAGCGAGTCCCTTTCCTTGGTTCGACGTAGGATCCGCCTACTCCGTTGGCTACCGGGGTAAAAAATAGGTAAACTTGCCTCCTGGCTTTTTCCGGTAGCCGACAAGGTTACGGTTTACCCGTTGGCAGGCCTGGGTATCCTGAATTACGGGTATGATTATTCGGTAGATTTGGGCGAATACGGCAGCTACGGCAGCAACGGCTCTACATCGGACATCGCCTTCAACCTCGGCGGCGGCGTCGACTACAAGCTGACCGTACACTCCGGTTTGCTCAAAGCGAACTCGCCGTCGCACAGAAGCGGATTCATACCAGTGGCAAAGAAGAAAAAGAGAGGGCTATGCAGCGCAAAATTTTTCCACTCTTAATCGAATTGCCCTCAATCTAATTGATTTAAATATGTGTTAAAGAGCGTGCATCCGTTGTAACAAAGTTGGATGCGAATAATGCCAAAAAACAACTAAGGGATGTGGATTTAAGTTGCTCAGCGATTGTACGGAAATCTTTTTCAGAGCAGAGACAAGCGCTTCGCCCAGACCGAATTGTGCAGCAAAAGCATCGGCTTCATATTCATTTTTCCGCGAGATGAAATTGACCGCAAGTCCCAAAATTTCCGAAACCGGCGCAAATAGTAAAGAGAAACCAATCAATCCCAAATGAAAAGACGGCGTTTTACCACCCAAAGCTTCAGCCAATTGCTGATTTTCCAAAAACAACGACAAGATATAAAAGGTCGCTCCCGTCGTCAACACCGAAAGCAGCATGGAATAAATAATGTGTTTCTTTTTATAATGTCCTGTTTCATGCGCCAATACCGCTACAATTTCTTCCGTATTCAAATCATTCATCAGGGTATCGAACAAAACGATGCGTTTCTTTTTCCCGAATCCGGTAAAATAAGCATTGG
Source organism: Bacteroidia bacterium (assembly GCA_025999935.1). GTDB lineage: Bacteria > Bacteroidota > Bacteroidia > Bacteroidales > Azobacteroidaceae > Azobacteroides. The sequence continues at coordinate 43,185 of BNXY01000014.1, forward strand.
CTTTGGTGCTCCGTTTTGAACCGTCCATCACATAAATATCGGTCAACTGAAACCCGGCTTTCCTTGCAAAATTTTCGATAGCCGTCCGCAATTCGCCGTCGGCTAAAGGCGTTTGCTTGTTGAACAGGGGCACAATCCATTCCGAATAAAAGAAAGTCATTACCAATGAGAATCCGGATACTGCCAGCCAAGCCAACAGCCAAAACCATTGGCCTGCGTATTGATAGATATACAAAACCGCCGTTAAAATCAGGCCGCCGAGAATTACACTCAATAAAATGCCTTTCAATCCATCCAGCAAAAACAACTTCCGGGTAGATTTGTTGAAACCGAAGCGTTCTTCAATCGTAAAAGTTTCATACCATTCAAATGGAAAATCAATGATTGCATTGGCCAACATCAAAAGACCAAAAAACAACAAAGGCAATACCAAAAACTGTTCCGTATATTCACGAAGTAAATCGTCGAACCAACCCAGAAACCCGAACAACAATACCGAAAGAATGACCACAAAGGAAAATCCGCCGGAAAGCAATCCGAAACGGCTGTTCGTCTTCTGATAATCCTGCTGTTTGGCATATTCCTCCGGATTGTAAATTCCTTCCAATTCTTTGGGAATCAACGGACTCATCCGTTTCCGGTTCAGGTACGACAAAACTTGTCCCCAAACGAAACTGAGAACGAATATAGAGATTATGATGAAAAAATACAAATTATACATATTTTGTATGTTCAATTAGCTGACAAAGATACGTTTTTTTTTGCTAATTTAATCCGACTAAATACTTACTCTTGAAAACGGAACTGCATCCATCGGGCAAAATTCTTTGTCCAAATATTTGAAATAGCCGCTCATAGCGACCATGGCTGCATTGTCGGTCGTGAAAGCAAAAGGCGGAATATGAATCTTCCATCCGTATTTTTCGGCATGGTCTTCAAAGGCTTTCCGCAAACCGGAGTTGGCCGATACGCCGCCGGCTACAGCTACTTCTTTTATCTTCAAATCTTTGGCGGCTTTCCGTAATTTCTGCATTAAAATATCAATAATCGTAGCCTGAAGACTGGCGCAAAGGTCGGCTTTGTTCTCTTCGACGAAATTGGGATTCTTTTTCAATTCATCCCGGAGCAGGTACAAAAACGAGGTCTTCAAACCGCTAAAACTGTAATTATAATCCGGTATATGCGGTTTATTCAGTTGAAATGCAGCGGGATTGCCTTCTTTTGCCAGACGGTCCACCACCGGGCCGCCCGGATAAGGTAAGCCCATGACTTTCGCACATTTATCGAAAGCTTCTCCGGCAGCGTCGTCGATGGTTTGTCCGATGACTTCCATATCGTTCCAGCGACGCACCAGAATAATCTGGGAGTTTCCGCCCGATACCAACAAGCACAAAAAAGGGAATTGCGGTTGACCGGTATCCGATGCATCCGCTTTGATAAAATGCGCCAACACGTGCGCCTGCAAATGATTCACGTCAACCATGGGTATTTGCAAAGCCGTCGAGAAACCTTTCGCAAAAGACGCGCCTACCAACAAAGAACCCAACAATCCCGGGCCGCGCGTAAAAGCAATGGCCGACAGGTCTTTTTTATCTATCCCTGCTTGTTTCAAGGCTTGATGGACAACCGGTATGATGTTTTGCTGGTGCGCTCGCGAAGCCAGTTCGGGAACAACGCCGCCATACGCTTCATGCACTTTCTGACCGGCAATCACATTCGACAACACAACGCCATTCCGGATGACAGCCGCCGATGTATCGTCGCAAGAGGACTCAATTCCCAAAATTGTAATATCCATTCCTTAAATTTGAATAAAAAATCATACAAATATCTGAAAAAATTTCGGAAAACGCAAATGACTTATTACCTTTGTATCTGAATGAAAATAATCAAACGCATCATCTGGGGAGTTGTTATCTTTCTGGCGGTATTTTATGTGGTACCGGCCGGTTTGGTGCAAACACCCTATTTTCAAAAAAAGATTTCCCTTAAAATCGCTGATTATTTAGAGAAAAAGCTTCATACAGAAGTCAATATAGGAAGAATTGAATTTGGACTTTTCAATAAAATAATCATTCGCGACGTTTATATGGAAGACCAATCCGGCGATACCCTTTTTCAGGCCAAACGAATTGCTGCCGGTTTTGAACTGCTTCCGATGTTCCATAACAAATGGCAGTTCGATTCCGCACAGATTTTTACTTTTCGCTTCAACCTGAGCAAAACAACCGACGATTCACCCCTGAACATCCAATACATTATCGATACTTTCGCGAAAAACGATACTACTCAAACGAATAACCCTATTGAGTTGAGAATCAGCAGTTTGAATCTTCATGCCGGTCATTTTTCCTATCGGGTGAAAAATGCGCCGGAAACACCGGGTAAATTCAATCCCAAAGACGTCCTGCTGAACAATATCTCTTCCAAAATCCACATCGACCATTTTTTGGATAATGAATTGGTTCTGAAAGTAAGCAAGTTGGGATTTGAAGACCAATCGGGCTTCCAAATGAAAAGATTGGCTTTCGATTTAACCGCCGATTCGGGAAAAGCCGTCATTCACGAACTAAATGTGGATTTGAACAAAAGTTCCTTGCAAATACTTGATATTCTGGCTGATTACAGTAAAGGGAAGGCCGGTCAAAACCGAATGGAAAATGCGGAGATTCAGCTAAAATTAGTAAACTCCGATGTTTTTTTGAATGAATTAAGCGCATTTATTCCGGCATTTTCCCGGTTTGAGGACAAAATAAGCCTCGAAGGGGATTTTTCCGGCAAACCCAATGACCTTATCCTGAAAAATTTATATTTAAGATACTATAACCAATTGATGATTCGGACAAACGCCCAGATAAAAAACATTTTCGGGTCCAATCCCAACGCTATTTTCATCAACGGCGCCATCGACGAATCGTTTTTTTCTCCCGAAGGCATCGAACGGATTGTGAACAATTTCAGCAAAAAACCCTTCATCCTTCCCGGCCAAATCAAACAGATGCAAAACCTTCATTTCAATGGGGTAGTGAAAGGTTCTCCGACCGATTTGGCCGCTTCGGGCATTTTGGATACCGGAATCGGCGCCATCCATGCCGATGTTGTGCTGGGGAAAGAAGAAGCGCTTTTTATTAAAGGAGGTATCGCTTCCGAAAGTTTGGATTTGGAAAAATTATTGAAAGATAAAGATTATGGCGAAGTGATTTTTGACATTAAATTGGATACAAAACAAAGCATTGATAAAAAATTTTCGGGTATTGTTGATGCCAATATCGAAAAATTCGTCTATAAAGGCTACGCTTACAATCATTTAAACTTAAACGGAGAATTTTCCCCAAACAGTTTCAACGGTCTATTGAATTTGGATAGTCCGGAAGGCAAAATTTCGGGAGAAGGTCTTTTTACGCTCAATGGGATAGATTCCGAATTTCAATTTACAGCAAAAGCTTCTGATTTACAATTAGATAAATTGAATTTGACAAACAAATACCAAAATCCGTTGTTGTCTTTTGAGATAGACGCCAATTTTACCGGAAATAATCCGGATAATCTGTTGGGAACTGTTTCTTTGAATAATTTTAATTTCCAATCGAATAAAGGCGGTTATTTTTTGGACAGTCTTTCGATTCTTTCCACCCAAATGGAAACGGAAAAGAGGCTGAGCATCGACTCAAAAATTCTTAAAGGGACTATCCAAGGAAATTATGCGTTCAGCACGATTGTTCCGGCGGTTAAACAAACAGTCGCCCGCTATCTTCCGGCTTTGTTCAAATCCGAACCCGGTTTGAAGAAAAAAAATCCGGCTAAATCTGTTAACTTAAACGCTTTAAACGAGATAGAAAATCATTTCTCCATTGATTTGACCATCGAAGATATGACCGAGATTTCTTCTGCGTTTCAATTGCCGTTTTCATTGCAGGAACAAACAAAGATTACCGGCGAATACAGCAATATTCAAAATCAATTTATTTTGACGGCAACAGCTCCCAAGTTAGCCGCCGGTGGGACAACGATAGAAGACATTCGGCTCACATTGAAAAATTCGGAAGAATCCGCCCGATTGGACATCCAAGGCGCCAACTTGCAAAAGAAAAATGACTTGTTAAAATTTGCCGTCAGCATGGATGCTGACGATGACGTCATCAAAACTTCGCTGAATTGGGGTAACAACTCCCTGAAATACAAAGGAAATGTGGATTTTTCCGTATTATTCTCAAAGGAAGATCAATCCGCCTTACAAACAAAAATCGATATTCGCCAATCCGCATTGGTATTCAATGATTCGGTATGGACACTTTATCCGGCTACCGTTCAAATTGATTCGTCGGCGGTACTCATCAACCATATACAGGCGTCTCACGAGGAACAATTTATCAAAATTGATGGGGCTATTTCCCAAAATCCCAATAAAAAAATTTCGGTTGAATTGAACCGGGTGGATTTGGAATATATATTTAAATCACTCAACATAAAATCTTTAGAATTTGGCGGAATGGCTTCCGGGTTCGTCAATGCACAAGATATTTACCACACAAGAAAATTATCCACACATTTGAATGTGACGGATTTTGCTTTTAATAATGTTATTTTCGGCGATTTGGATTTAAATGGGGATTGGGATGATATAAACCAAGGCGTACTGATGAAAGGTTTGGTTTACAAAAACGATTCTACACAAGTAAAAGTAGATGGCATCATTTATCCTGTGGCAGAGGAAATTTCCATTGATTTTGATGCAAAAAACACCGATGCCCGTTTTCTCAGGAAATACTTGGATAAGGTAATTCAGCAGTTGAGCGGAAGCTTGACCGGACACTTACACCTGTTTGGCGATTTAAATAATCCAACGGTCGAAGGAGGAGTCTTCGCCCAAAATTGTCGCTTTGGTGTGGAATACCTGAACACTTTTTATACTTTTACCGATTCGGTAAAATGTCTTCCGGATGAAATACGGATAAAAGATGTTTCCATTTATGATGAAAAAGGAAAGGCCGCTTTGGCAAACGGTTATGTAAAACACAAGCTATTCGATGATTTCCAGTTTTCAGCCAATGTTTCCTACGAAAATTTCATGGTATTCAATGCTAACAAGTCGATGAATCCGTTGTTCTACGGCACAGCTTACGGTAGCGGCACGGCTTTGCTTTCAGGCACTGAAGATTTGGTCAATATTGATGTTTCCATGCAGAATACGGAGAATACCAAAATTACCCTGAATTTCATGGAAGAAACCGATATTGTCGATTACGATTTTATCCGGTTTGTATCGCCGCAAAAAGATGCCGGTACCAACAAAACGACAAGCAAGCCCGTCGTGCTTGCCAACACCGCTTCCGGAACGGAAATCCGGCTCAATCTTTTGTTGAATGTGACGCCTCAGGCAACACTCGAAATGATTATGGATCCCATTTCAGAAGATAAAATCAGTGGTTATGGAACAGGAAATATGCAAATTCAGTACGGTACGAAAACACCCTTGAAAGTGCTGGGAAATTATTCGATAGAAAAAGGAAAATACAATTTTAGTTTCCAAAGGGTTATCTTCCGGAATTTTGATATTCAGGAGGGAAGTTCGATCGCTTTTCTGGGCGACCCTTATACCGCCGAATTGAATATCAAAGCCAATTATACGGTTACCGCCAATCTGGGAGATCTCGATCAACAACTTATTAATCAAGAATTAAGGCAAAGTGCGCGCAACAATGTCCCGGTTAATTGCATCCTGCAACTGAATGGATTATTGAGCCATCCGGAAATATCTTTCGACTTGGATTTGCCGGGTGCGACCGTCGAATTGAACCGACAGGTAAAAAGTTACATCCGCACCGAAGATATGATGAATCAACAAATTGGGTATCTCCTTGTATTAAACCGGTTTTATACTTCTCCCGAATTTGTGCGGAATGAGTCCCGGTTTAATAATGATTTGTCCTACCTCACTTCGCCGCTGTTTAAGCAACTTTCCAATATGTTGGGGTCATTAAGCGACAAATTCAAAGTAGATACCAAATTTCATCAAACGTATGAAGGAGAGCAAACCAGTACGGAAATGGAATTTCTGCTTTCCAGCCAACTATTGAATAACCGGCTGATTATCAATGGAAATTTCGGATATATCGACAATCCCTACCTCAATGGAGGAAACCAGAAAAATGTGCCTTTGGTTGGCGATTTCGACTTGGAATATAAACTCACGAAAAGCGGTGAAATCCGCTTGAAAGGCTTCAATCATTACAACTACCGGAATTATTACAGCATGACCCCCAAAATGACACAGGGATTCGGGATTCTTTTCCGTAAAGATTTCAACCGCTTCTCTGATTTTTTGTGGAAAAAAGCCTACCGGCCACCGGCTTTGATACCGGCGGTTTCAGACACAATTACTCCGCATTAACCAATTCATTCAATGAAAAAATACACATTTGCAGGCTCTAAAAGCCCCCTTTAGGGGGTTGGGGGTAAATATACGACGGATAATTATGAAAATCAGAGTTCAAATTCCTCTTCATCCTCTTCCTCTTCGATTACCTCAGGCTTTTGCGGCCCTTGTTTTCTGAAAATAAGCGCGCAAATCAGGCCGCTGAATGCACCCGACAAATGTCCTTCCCAGGAAACGTTAGGGTCAACCAGTTCCGCTACGGGAAACATGTTCCAAATGGCGCTTCCGTACAGGAAAACGACGATTAACGAGACTGCCATCAATGGTATGTAGCGCCTGAAAATACCACTGAAAAATAAAAAGAAAGAAATTGAATAGATTAAACTGCTGGCGCCGATATGCCAGGAATCGCGGCCAATACTCCAAGTGAAAAGACCGGATAAAATCCACAAAATGGGAAAAACCAAGTATCCCAAATCTTTATAGAAATAAAACAAACTCCAACACAAAACCAACAGGGGAACCGTATTGGAAAACAGATGCTTGATGTCGGAATGGATGAAAGGGCTTGTCAAAATACCCCACAATCCTTCAACCGATCCGGGATAAATACCCCATTGATACCAATGAGTGTCCAATCCTTTTTCCATTATCCATGCCAGCCAGATTACCAGAACAAATATAACCGGGAAAAAAAAGGCATATAGAATTTGTTTAACTTCAAACTTCATAATTTTATTCGTTTATTTTTTGCAAATTTAAGAAAAAATCAAAAAAATACGCCATTTATTTGTTTATTCTAATAAATAATTGTATATTTCGTGATTGAAACTACACAAAAAGATGCTATATGGGATATTTAAAATTTGATAAAACATTGTTAATCAACTTGGAAGAGTCGTTGACAAGGGAAATGTTGCGCACAAACAGAGGCGGTGGCTACCATTCGACTACGCTTGTTGGCTGCAATACACGCAAGTATCATGGTCTGTTGGTAATACCGGTTCCGAATCTGGGAGAGGATGATCATGTGATTCTGTCTTCTTTGGATGAAACCGTTATCCAACACGGCGCCGAATTTAACATGGGCGTTCATCAATATGGAGGTTGCCATTTCAGTCCCAACGGACATAAATACGTCCGGCAGTACGATAGCGAAACGGTGCCCCGCACCATTTACCGGATAGGCGGCGTGATTCTGGCAAAAGAAAAAGTCTTGACCACTTACGGTAATTGTATTTTGATTAAATACACTTTATTGGATGCCCATTCGCCTACTACTTTGCGGTTTAAACCGTTTATGGCATTCCGGAATGTAAATTCGTTGACTTCCGAAAATTCACAGGTAAATAAGAATTATGAAGTTGTTGAAAATGGGATAAAAACTTGTATGTATAATGGTTATCCCGATTTATACATGCAATTCAGCAAGGCCAATGAATTTTTCTTTCAGCCCGACTGGTATAAAAATATTGAATATACGAAGGAACAGGAACGGGGATTTCCGTACAAAGAAGACCTGTATGTGCCGGGCTATTTTGAATTGAAAATCAAAAAAGGGGAATCGGTTTATTTTTCGGGTGGAGATACCTTTATTGAACCGGCTACTTTGGCCGACAGATTTGAAGAAGAAGTCCGGTCGAGAACGCCGCGTACTAATTTTTATAACTGCCTGAAAAATTCCGCCCAGCAGTTTTATTACCGTCCTACCGAAAATGACGCTTATCTGTTGGCCGGTTATCCTTGGTTTAAGGTGCGAGCGCGCGATTTATTTATTTCGTTGCCCGGCTGTACTTTATCCATCGACGACCCGGTGCGTTTTGAGAAAATCATTACCACAGCTACGCCTGCCGTCCGCAATTTTATGAAAGACGGTTCGGCGGATAAAGTCATCAAGGAAATTGAAATGCCCGATGTTTTGTTGTGGATGATATGGTCTTTGCAACAATATTCAAAGCAGGAAGGCTTGGCCAAATGCAATGAAAAATACGGAGAATTGATTCAAGATATCATCAATTATATAAAAGAAAATAAGCATCCGAATCTGCAATTGGATAAAAACGGATTGCTTACATCCGAGGGAAAAGACAAAGCGATTACCTGGATGAATTCTACCATAAACGGCAAGCCGATTGTGTCCCGTTCGGGTTATATTGTAGAATTTAATTCCCTTTGGTACAATGCTTTGAAATTTGCTTCCGAATTGGCGGTTTTGAAGGAAGATACGGCAAGAACAGAGGAGCTGGAAGTTATTGTAACAAAGACAAGCGCTTCATTCATAGAAACTTTTGTGAACGGATACGGATATTTGTTCGATTATATCGACGGTTCTTATATTGATTGGAGCGTTCGCCCGAACATGTTGTTTGCTATCGCTTTGGACTATTCGCCATTAAATCGCCAACAAAAAAGGGTTATTTTGAACATTATTACCAAAGAATTGTTGACGGCTAAAGGAATTCGTTCGCTTAGCCCGAATAGTGAAGGATACCGTCCTTATTATGCGGGAACGCAAAAAGACCGAGATTTAGCCTATCATCAGGGAACTGCCTGGCCGTGGCTGTTGGGTTTCTACTTGGAGGCCTATTTGAGATTGTATCAATTGAGCGGGATTTCTTTTGTGGAACGTATGCTGATTGGCTTGGAGGATGAAATAGGCTTGCATTGCATCGGCACCCTTTCGGAATTGTTCGATGGAAATCCGCCTTTCAAGAGCGGAGGCGCTACCTCGTTTGCCATGAATGTGGCATCGGTTTTAAGAGTGTTGAAATTATTGGAAAGCTATAACCGGATAGAAATTGAATGAGTATGAGAGCATTGATGTTTGGATGGGAATTTCCTCCGCATATTTTAGGAGGCTTAGGTACAGCCAGCTATGGTTTAACCAAAGGTATGGCTATGCAGGAAGATATGGAAATCACTTTTGTGATGCCCAAACCGAGAGGGGATGAAGACAGGAGTTTCCTTCAATTGATAGGTGTATGCAATACGCCTATTGTGTGGAAAGACCTTGATTGGGATTATGTGAAGCAACGCTTGGGCAAATGTATGGATCCGCAATTGTATTTCGATCTGCGGAGTCATATTTATGAGAATTTCAGCCATTATCATACGAATGACTTGGGATGTATCGAATTTTCAGGCCGGTATCCCGACAATCTGTTGGAAGAAATTAATAACTATTCGATTGTAGCAGGCGTAATTGCCCGAACTATCCCGATGGATATCATTCACTCTCACGATTGGCTGACTTATCCTGCCGGAATCCATGCCAAAACGGCCACAGGGAAACCCTTGGTGCTTCATGTGCATGCCACCGATTTCGACCGGAGCCGCGGCAATGTGAATCCGCAGGTTTACGGAATAGAAAAAGACGGAATGGATCATGCCGACCACATCATAACCGTAAGCAACCTGACCCGGAATACCGTGATTGAAAAATACCATCAAGACCCGCGAAAAGTGACAACCGTTCACAATGCCGTAGAACCTTTAAGCGCTGAAATTGAAGCTATTCATTCCCAAAAAGGCACCAAGGATAAAGTGGTTACCTTTTTGGGCCGGATTACCATGCAAAAAGGCCCGGAATATTTTGTAGAAGCGGCCGCCCGTGTTTTGAAAAAAGCGAATAATGTGCGGTTTGTCATGGCAGGCAGCGGAGATATGATGAACCAAATGATTCGTTTGGCCGCCCAACGGGGTATCTCCGATAAATTTCACTTTACCGGCTTTATGAAAGGAAATCAGGTGTATGAAATGCTCAAATCGAGTGATGTATATGTAATGCCTTCCGTTTCGGAACCTTTCGGAATATCTCCCTTGGAAGCCATGCAATGCGGCGTTCCGTCCATTATTTCCAAACAGTCGGGTTGTGCGGAAATCCTGAATAAAGCGATTAAAACCGATTATTGGGACATTGAAGCCATGGCCGACGCCATGTATTCCATTATCACTTATCCGGGTATGGCAGCGTATTTGAAAGAAGAAGGGAAGCGGGAAGTAGATAACATTACCTGGCAAGATGCCGGATTGAAAGTGCGAAAGATTTACGATAATGTTTTATTTGGTACTGACAACAGGTAATAAACGCCATAATTGTTATCTGTAAAAAACAAAATTTTATAAAGATTGCAATGTGGACTTTGCAATTTGGAAATATTTTTGTATTTTTGCAAGGTAAATTGACAACAGTTACGCATGGAATCCCTGTACAAGACACATCAATATTTGGTAGAGCATTTGAATCTTCCGTTGCGGAGGCAACTGATGGACGAAATCAATTGGAACGATCGCCTGATTGGTATTAAAGGATCGCGCGGGGTAGGAAAAACCAGTTTTCTGATTCAATATGCCAAGGAACACTTCAGACCGGACAACAAGGAATACCTGTATATCAACTTGAATAACTTTTATTTTACCGTCAAAACCATCAAAGATTTCGCCAACGAATTTCGGATGAAAGGCGGCAAAGTCCTGATGATTGATCAGGTTTTCAAATATCCCGACTGGGCTTCGGATTTGGCCTATTGTTACGATAATTTTCCGGATTTGCAGATTATTTTTACCGGTTCTTCCGTTCTCCGTTTGAAAGACGAGCATTATCCGCTGGCCAACAAAGTGGTTTCGTACAATTTGCGCGGCTTTTCTTTTCGGGAATACATGGAATTGAAGACCGGAGAAAAATTTCCGTATTATTCTTTAGAAGATATTCTGGAACATCATGCGGATATTGCCGCGGAAATATGTTCAAAAGTGAAACCTCTGGCTCATTTATCAAATTATTTACATCACGGTTTTTATCCTTTCTTCCTCGAAAAACGAAACTTTTCGGAAAACCTGCTGAAAACCATGAATATGATGTTGGAAGTCGATGTTTTGTCCATCAACCAGATGGAACAGAGTTATTTGCCTAAAATCAGAAAGCTCTTGTATCTGCTTTCGTTGTCGGCGCCGGATAGTCCCAATATCAGCCAATTAAGTCACGAAATTAAAACCTCGCGGGCAACAGTGATGAATTACATCAAGTATTTGAAAGACGCTCGTTTGGTGAATCTGTTGTACCCTGCCGATGAAGATTTTCCGAAGAAACCGGTGCAGTTGTATCTGCAAAATCCAAATTTGTTGTACGCCACCCGAATGATTAATGTGGACGAACAGGCTTTGCGGGAAACCTTCTTTTATAATCAAGTACACAAAGATTATAAGGTAAATTCCGGTTCAAAAAACATCCAGTTTTTGATTGACGGACAATACGGATTTAATATCGGCAATGGGCTAAAAGAAAAATTCAAACCGGAAGCGAACTATGCGATGGATGGAATAGAAACAGGGGAAGGAAAAGTGATTCCGCTCTGGCTGTTTGGATTTCTTTATTAATTTAGTTAAAACGTATAAAGATGAAAGAAAGTATTCAAATTATAAGAGACAAAAAAGATACAAATTTTGTTTCTTGTTTGCTTATGAACTCTTCTGCAAAACAGACATTTTTTTCGTTTAAAACAGTTTCGGGATTCAAATAGGCATCAAATGCTGACTTGGATTTTATTTTATTGGGTATCAAATGCTCTAATGTTTTTTCCTCATCATCAGCATCTAATTTGCGCATACAATAACAACAACGATTGTGCTGTTCTTGTAATAACAATTTGGTTAATAAAAATTGTAACAGAATATTTTTCTTGTTTTTAGCACTTTTAAATTTTGAATATAAGTCATTTGGATATACTGCACCTTCAACTTTCAGCTCTTTGAGAAATGCTGATACGATGGCTTCTGCTTCTGTCGCTAATTTTGTTTTGTCTATAAATTTCATTTAATAGTGATTCAATTTAAAGATTTATAAAGTTCGCTATCATTACCGACTGCATCTTTGATTTTTTCTTTCAAACGATTTATCATTTCATTATCACCTGCACTTTTCCAATACTTGTATGATTCTATCAAATCGTTAACATCTGAATTTCTATACGGTGTTTCCATCCAATCTCTTAATCCTGAGTTGTAATCAATACCGTATAAGTCATCTACTTTCTCATTTTTATACTCGCCATCTTCGTTGTACAACTTATATAAAACATTTTTATCGTCTTGTTTGAAATTGGTAATAACAAGTGGCGAGTGTGTAGAAACAATAAACTGTATTTTTGGAAAAGTACGTTTTAGTGTATTTAAAAATTCTTGCTGAATAGAAGGATGTAAGTGTAATTCTATCTCATCAATAATAACAATTCCAAACGAATCACAATCTGAATTTAGAAAGAAGGTGCGGTTTGAAATATCAAAAACAATTGAAAACATTCGTTTATATCCTTGCGGCAATTGGTCAAAAAGTGTTCTATTTCCATTTTTGAACAAAACAATTAAAACATCATCTTTACCTCTTGCATCAACCGCTAATTTTTCAACTTCAATACTCTCGTTTTTTACCAGTTCTGAAATTGATTTGGAAAATAGAACCAACTTTTCATTTACCGCCTTTAAATAATTTTTATCTCCTCTTCCATTATCGTATAAATCATTTTTCCATTGCATGGTAAAATACTGTACCCATATATCTGTGCAATTTTTTTCATCATTCCACATATAGTAGCCTGTATTGCGAGGCATTGGGTAGCCGGAATCTAATTTATCCTGCATATTTTTACCTGTGTTTGCAGTTTTATGAGGATACGAATCATGAAAAAAAACGAAAACCGGTAATTTTTGAATCTTTCCATCAACAATGTATTTATTCCAAAACAGACTGTTTGCATTTCTATACAATGTTTCTTTCAACCGATTAGACTCTCCGTCATTTAGAAATTCCCATGAAAGAGATTCTCCTTCATCAGCCGTTGTTTTTATAGAAACTGCGGGTGAATAATTACCGTGTGGCGGGTCTATTTCGTAATCAAATCTGTAGTCTGTGGATTTAAAACTTTCAACTTTTACATTTGCATCCGAACTTGCAATAAATTCGTATTGAATCTCCTCTTTCTTCTTTGAAAAAATGAAACTCAAAGAATGTGCTATGGCATTAATAAGATTCGTTTTCCCCGTTCCATTTTTTCCAATAAAAATGGTCGCCTCGGTTCCAAAATCTATTGAATAGTCTTTAAAATTGCGGTAGTTGCTCAGTTGAATATTTTTTAGTTTCATGTGTTTGTATTTTTGA
>BNXY01000015.1 GCA_025999935.1 Bacteroidia bacterium
GCGTGGCGTAGCCCCATTTAACGAGAGGCGGCGTTTATTCATACAAAGACATTTTAACAGCAGCGGACACAGAGAATTTTTTTCTCCGTGCCCGCTGTTGCTGTTTCATCATTGTCAATTGTCAATTAAAAGAAAATCAAGTTTAAAACAATACTAATAATTAATAAACAGACAAAATTTATGACAACAACAAGACACATGCTTAAGAGACTTTTACCGGCAGCCATGCTGCTTTTCTCTTCCCATTGCCTGCAAGCCCAGGTAAACATCGGGTCAGGCCAGACCCCGCATAACTTTTCGATTCTCGAACTGACGAGCAACAGCAAAGGGCTTCGCCTGACGCAGCTGAGTACCTTTCAGCGTAACCAATGGAGCGATTACTTTTTAGGAAGAACCCCAAATAATCCTGCCAACCCTTCGAGCCCCGGCTATATCTCTGCCTCCGATAAGGAGCACGCTCGGGGGCTTGTCATCTACAATACCGACACCGGCTGTCTGGAATACTGGAACACACAGAAATGGGTTTCGCTCTGTGCAGGATGCGCCGAGATAACAAGCGCATCGATCAGCGGCGGTACAACCATCACCCGGGGAACAACCACTGCTGTTACCCTGACCGCAACGACCGTACCGGCAAGGGCGGCAACCGCGTATGTATGGTACCTGGGTGGCGTGTCGGTTGATACAACGACTGTCAATACATATAACGTACCACAGAGTGTGAAAGATGTAGCCGCTACCTATGAATATCGCGTTAAGGCGATAAATACCTGCTCGGAGGCGGACGGTACGAATCAGGCGAATGTAGTGGTTATACCCGTTGCTCCCAGCAGTATCACAATTTCCGGCAGTTTCACCGGCAGAACCATCTTCGATATCGCGAAGGGCAACAACGGCGGAGTTTACGGCAACCTGGCCGCCCGCCGGCCTTATAGTACCGATTTTGCAAATCTGCAAGAACAGGATGCGACGGACGGGACGCCGGCGGTGATAGATCCCAGTGCGACTGGTACCTGGCTTTACTCCGGCAGACAGGTGTACACCTTTACCCCGTCGGCTGCCGTATCGAATGTGCGGTTCACTTATGTGGAGGATGCTTCCTTAGAGGCTATAGTAAGTATGACGCCGAAGGCCGTCTATAGCGGAAACATAGCAGCCGGCACAGCTTGTAAAGCCGTAGTGGTTTACAGACCCGACCTGATGACAACCTTGATAGGTAAGACCCGCGACGATGCTGTCAAGCCCAAGTTGTACGCCATTTACAACGACCAGCCGAATGGCGCGGGAACAGACTATGCTGTCGAGTTGACAGTGAGCCTTCAGGATTGCAATTGCTGCGGGGCTTACGTCATAGGCGGCTGGGAGAACTTCCTGTGCTATAATCTCGGGGCAAATTTTATGCTCGATCCGTTTACTTATAAATCGATCGCTAATAATAACAGTATAAAAGGCGACTTTTATCAGTGGGGAAGACAAAGGGATGGTCACGAGAAACGCAACAGCAATAATTATCCGACTAACAATACAGTAAATGAAAACGGCGCCGTTCCGGACGCTGCTCTGGATGCTAGCAATAATCAGGTTCTCAGCTCCCATGCAGCTTATGGTAAATTTATAAAAGGCTACGACGGTACTAACTACAGATACGACTGGCGCCAAATTCAGAATGATTACCTATGGAGCAATGGTATTAGTAATTATAGTACACCGAAAGTTGTTGCTAATGACCCATGTCCGCCAGGATGGAAAGTGCCTAGCACTTATCAGCTTGGTTCGATATATCATAATGTTTGGAAATGGACCTCCAACGGTTATATGGTAGGTGATGCATTATACTTACCTGTTACCGGCCAAAGGGCCGCTTTTAATGGGCGAGTAAGCGACAGTGATGTTGATCCTTACGGTTACTATTGGACTAGTACTATAAACCCGCCGAATTCACATTTTTTCAGATTAGGGGATGGAGATGTTGTGAATACAAGTTCGGTTCACCGAAGTTTAGGACATGCGGTACGTTGCATTGCTGAATAACTATCTGCCTGCATCGGTTTTCAATTCTCCTCCTGCTTTTAATGCGGGAGGAGTTTAAAGAATATGATTATCCGTATTATGTCCTAATATAGTTAAAAATCTTAAGTTCCCGTCATGCCGAAGTTCACCGGTATTTCTCCTTGTGTCAAAGAGTTTGCAATGACGGGACTTAAGTTTTATGAAAAGAAAACGCATCTTAATTTGTAGCCAAACAAAACCCTATTTTAAACCTTAAAAACAACAAAATAACTTAGTAGGGAATTATTTTATGTAATTTTGCAACTCAACTTGTATTTTTGCATAAAATAGATTTATTATGTTTATTAACAGAGAGATAGAACAATACATCCAACCGACAAAATTTCAGAATGGACAAAAAAACTAAATCCTGCTTTTTTGGATGATAAACCATTTTCATTCAACGATAAAGATGGTAAACTGCGCGAAATTGCCTCCAAGAAAGAGCAATATTATATGCTGCACTCACGTGCATTACTTGAAAAAGGCGAATTTGATGAATGTATTAAACTGTGTGAAGAGGCGCTTGGTCTATTTGAAAAACTGCATTATGATAACGATGTGTGGTTTCGCTGGCGCATTGCCTTGAGTTATGAAGGTTTGGGCGAATATCAAAAGTCGCTTGACCTGCAACTCGAACTTTTAAAACGGAAAAAAGAATGGTTCATTCAGAAGGAGATTGCCGAACAGTATTACCGTTTGGGCGAATACGAAAAATCATTGGTTTACGCCCTTGACAGCGCTTTAAATTTCGGCGATAATGACAAAAAAATCAATACATTCATTGTGTTGGCTAATACGCTCGAAAAACTTGGAAAAATGGAAGAGGCACAATTACATAATCATTTAATCGAAAAAATAAAGCGGAAAGATATTGATGTCGAAAACGAAATCAGTAATCTGAAAACTGTTTGGAATACGCTAAGATACAGCGAAAAAAAGTCGTATTCGGGCATAATAAAATCGTTGTTGCCCAATGGAAAAGCCGGTTTTGTAGAAACAGATAACGGCAAGTCGTATTATTTTTCCTTGCGGGATTTCAAGGCAAGCCCAAAGAAAGCCATTGCCGGAACAAAAGTGCGTTTTTATTTGGCAGAAGGTTTTGATGCGAAAAAGAATATGAAGACGATGAATGCGGTAGAACTCACCCTTATAATCTCTAAGGTTTAATTTTCCTGAATATGCCAAGAAAAAAGAAACAATTATCGTTTGCAGAACGGGTTATTAAACTATATAATTCGGGATTACCGAGAGACAAGCCACCCGTGAAACCGATTGATGATTTAGTATCGGTTGAACAGCGTGTACAGCAAATTTTAGGAATAGTTAATAAAAAGCACAGTTATTTGCGTATGATTTTCTTCGTAATGTATGATATTGAAAACGATAAAGTTCGCAATCAAGTAGTAAAATATCTGTTGAAAAAAGGTTGTGTCAGGATTCAAAAATCTATTTTTCTTGCAGATGCCGAACATGCGGTATATGCACAAATAAAAGACGATCTTGCGGCAGTGCAAGCCTGTTATGAAAACCACGACAGCATAATTGTCTGTCCCATATCTACCGATTATTTACGAGCCTTGTGCATTATTGGCAAAAATGTGGATATTGACATTGTGCTTAAAAACAAAAATACTTTGTTTTTTTGAAAAAATCACTTAGCTCTTTGATATATTGAAAAAAAATATTACCTTCGCGATTGGCGTTTGGTACATTTTTTTGCCTGTTTTTAGATGTACCGTATAAAATAATAGGCATTATGACAGGATATTACGAGAGATGGTGTATTAGAATTAGTAGCTGCGAGAGTGGCATTGAGACTTCCAAATCAAGAGCATTCCAGTAGGTCGCCGCCTTGTATTAGAATTAGTAGCTGCGAGAGTGGCATTGAGACACACGCGCCACTTCGGCTATGTGTCGCCATTTATGGCTTGTATTAGAATTAGTAGCTGCGAGAGTGGCATTGAGACACTTTGCTAATTACCGCAAATTGAGAGAAGTAATCCGGTATTAGAATTAGTAGCTGCGAGAGTGGCATTGAGACTCCCAAAACGTTTCAAAGTAATCCACAATGGTTGAAGGCGTATTAGAATTAGTTGCTGCGAGAGCGGCATTGTTTTAAAAGGAAAATGATCACGACTCTCTTGCCCCTTGTTTTTAAAAAAAACAGCTAAATCTCGGTCTTGCTTTTTCAGAAAAACAACTTGTTTTTGATACCTCTTGAAAAATATCTTTTGTTTATATTGGAAAAAAACGTATCTTTGCCTTTGATTTTTGACGGAAACAGTTAAAATTAGGGTTGGTATTTTGTCGAAAACAGCTTGAATTTGCCTTGTAATTTTTACGATATGTATATAAAAAGATTGATAGACAAATATTTACTCGATTGGGCTGATGCCAAAAGCAGAAAGCCACTTCTCTTGCGCGGTGCACGGCAGGTGGGCAAATCAAGTTCGGTGCGGCATTTGGCTGGACATTTTGAGAATTTTGTCGAAATAAATTTTGAAAAGCAAAAGGCGGCTGCTACTGCTTTCGAAGGCGATTTGTTTCCGACAGAAATATGTAACAAGCTCTCGGCAATCTACCGTCAGCCGATTGTTGCGGGCAAAACTTTGTTGTTTTTAGACGAAATTCAGGCCTGTCCCAATGCCATTTCGGCGCTTCGTTTTTTCTACGAAGATTATCCGCAGCAACATATCATTGCCGCAGGTTCACTGTTGGAATTTGCTCTTGCCAAAGTCAACAGTTTTGGCGTGGGCAGAATTACCAATCTTTTTATGTATCCTTTCAGTTTTCAGGAATTTATGCTTGCTTGCGGCTACGAAAAGCTCTACAAGGAAATAAAAAAACACGTGCCGCCACAACCTGTTTTTGAGGCATTTCACAGTAAAGCAATAGAAATTCTTAAAACATTCCTTCTGATTGGTGGAATGCCCGAAGCTGTAGTTAAATACGTTGAAACACAGAGTATTCTCGAAGCTCAAAATGTGTTGAGCGACTTGATAACAACACTCAAATCCGATTTTGAAAAATATCGCAAAAAAGTGCCTTTGCTGCGGCTGAATGTAGTTTTTGATAGCGTGGTCAATCAAGCAGGGCAAAAAATTATTTATTCCAATATAAGCCGGGATTATAAAATTCAGCAAATTAAGGAATGTATCGAACTGCTCCGTATGGCGGGGCTTGTTGTGCCTGTCATTCATACTGCAGCAAACGGCGTCCCGCTCGGTGCAGAAAGCAATCTGAAAAAACAAAAGTTAATGATTTTGGATACAGGAATTTATCTAAAACTGTCGGGACTTGACCTCACTGATATTATTGTTGGAACTGATTTGGAAATGATAAATAAAGGCAAGGTAGCCGAAATGTTTGCCGCACTCGAACTGCAAAAATCTTTTCCTGTCAATGCGGAGCCGCAACTCTATTTTTGGCACAGAGAAGAGAAAAACAGCAGCGCCGAGGTTGATTTTTTGATTCAGCAAGGCGATAAAATCGTTCCTGTTGAAGTAAAATCAGGAACGACAGGAAAAATGCAGAGTCTGCACCTTTTCATGAGGGAGAAACAGTCGGAGTATGGCATTCGCTGCTCATTGGAAAATTTTTCGCAGTACGACAAAATCAAAGTATTTCCGCTATATGCAATTTCTAATTTCATCAACAAATAAATGATCACGACTCTCTTGCCCCTTGTTTTTCAAAAAAACAGCTAAATCTCGGCATTACTTTTTCAGAAAAACAACTTGTTTCTTTGCAAACCCAATTATTTTATGTAATTTTGCAACTCAACTTGTATTTTTGCATAAAATAGATTTATTATGTTTATTAACAGAGAGATAGAACAATACATTCAACCGACAATTGATGCGTTTTCGGTTATCGCGATTACCGGTCCCAGACAATCGGGAAAGACTACGCTTATAAAGCAGATGTTTCAAAATTTTGGATATTATTCATTGGAAAATCCTGATATACTCGCTATTGCTCTTCGAGACCCTGTGAGCTTTTTAAGCCAAAACGAACGGATGATTATTGATGAAGTACAACACGCACCTGCTCTTTTTTCGTATATTCAGGGAATTGTCGATGATAATCCTGCCCGAAAATTCATTTTGTCCGGTAGCTCCAATTTTTTATTGATGAAGAGAATAACTCAATCCTTGGCCGGTCGGGTTGCAATCTTCGAACTGCTTCCGTTTTCGTATGGAGAAATATATAATTTGGTGGAGGAAAAAAGTATGGATGAATTATTATTTTCGGGACTTTATCCATCTATTTACTCTTCGACCAAAACGCCCCAACAATTCTATTCAAATTATGTTAAGACTTATATAGAGCGCGATGTAAGAGATTTGCTTAATATTAAGGATTTAATGCAATTTCATGCTTTTTTAAAACTTTGCGCAGGAAGAATAGGCAGTTTGTTTAATGTTTCTGATTTGTCAAATGAAGTTGGCGTTTCAGTAGCAACCATCAATTCGTGGCTGTCTGTTTTGCAAGCATCTTACATTATTTTTCTGCTTCCGCCGTATTTTGAAAATATCAACAAACGCTTGGTCAAGCATCCCAAACTCTACTTTGTAGATACTGGGCTTTCCTGTTATTTGCTTGATATTGAGAATTGTAAACAGTTGGAAAGAGACAAGATGCGGGGACATCTTTTCGAAAATTTCATCGTTACAAATTATCTGAAAAACAGATTGAACAAAGGAAAAACAAGCAATCTTTATTTCTATCGCGACAGCAACAAAAACGAGGTTGATTTGCTGCTTCTGAACGGTAAGTTGTTTGAAGCCATTGAAATAAAATCGTCCCAAACCTATCATCCCGATTTTGAAAAAGGACTTGTTGCCTTTGAAAAAGTATTCGGAAACAGGGTGCAAAACAAACAGATTATTTACTGTGGCGGAATGGAGAATACTGCAGGAAAGATTAAATTATTGAATTACAAACACATCAATGATTAAACAACATGTCCAGAATTTCAGATTTTTTCGACGGTAGTCGTTTATCGCGTTCTTTGACATATTGGCTTTTGCATTGTTTGAACAGAAAAAAACAATACATTTGCGAAAATCTTTTGGCACGGAAGATAAAAGCTTACGGATGAAGGGTATTAATTGAGACATGCGGCGGAATCTTTTTTTTATCTTACTGATAGAGAAAATGATTCCGTAAGTTGCTGCGAGAGCGGCATTGAGACATCCTTGACCGAATCCCAGACCGAAGCCCTGGCGATTCTTTCTTTTGCTGCGAGAGCGGCATTGAGACGAACTCTGGCACATTCTCGTGTATTTACATTTTTGATTCTTTCTTTTGCTGCGAGAGCGGCATTGAGACCTTTCGTAATTTCTTACGATTTTTCCCTTCTTCCGAGTCAGCAGTAAAACCCTGTGTTTTGCGAAAAGGCGCGTAGCGCCAACATCTTTGTAGCCGTGTGCGTAAGCGCACGGTAATGATGCACATACCGATTACATAGCAGCGTAGCTGCGACACTTGCGATATTAAAATATTGTTACACCCACCCCCAAAAAAGCGGATCATTCGCAGAATTATACTCCTCAGCGATAATAGAAGACTTACGGTCTTTCAGGTTCAGCGCCTCCTGCATGGTGCCGGCAAAATGCACGTTCGACCAAGTATTTCAAGCATAAATCATTTTTTTTGGAGAAAATTGCAAAATATTTGAAAATTTTTATCAAAAAACTTGTTTATTCATTTTTTTATTTTACCTTTGCCCCAACATTTGAGTTCTTTAGGACAGTTTTATACCTTTTTTCGAGTTTTTTCTATTCGTTTTAGTACTAAGTCTGCGATAATCCTCTCATTTGATTTTTAAATCAATTTTTTTATTTACATTTTATTTTATTTTAAATGAACATTTTTATTGCAGGTTTGAGTTTCAAAGTAAACGATACCGATTTAGCAAGTCTTTTTGAAGAGTACGGAACTATTACATCCGCGAAAGTTATTACCGACCGTCAATCCGGTAGGTCTAAAGGTTATGGGTTTGTAGAAATTGATGACGCAGAAGCGGCAGCAAAAGCAATCGCAGAATTAAACGGTGCAGAATACGATGGTAGAACAATTTCCGTTTCCGAAGCAAAACCACGCGAAGAACGTCCAAGACGCGAATTTAGCGGTGGTGGCCGTGGCGGCAACGGTGGTGGTTACAATCGTAACAGATACTAATCAAATCAAAAAAAGAGAGCTATGCCTAAAGCATAGCTCTCTTTTTTTGCTCTTTTATCCGAAAATGAAATACTAAATGATAAGCAAACAGTTTTTTTCGACGATTCTGATTGTAGCGATTTCGGCGACAATCTATGGTCAGGACAGGCACGACAGTGAATTTCGCGAGAGTTGTACAAGCATCATGGTTGGCAGGAAAGCAAGCGCCGACGGCTCGGTAATTACCAGTCATACTTGCGACGGACGCTACCGCACGTGGATGGATATTTCGCCCGCAAAAAAGCACAAAAAAGGCGACGTAACCCGGATATTCCAAGGGCTGATGTTTACTGAAACACCCAACGATACAGTCGGATTCAACGGCGTTTCGCCGGCCGTACATGATTTTGAAGTAGCGCTACGAGTGCGGGGCGAAATTCCCGAATCGGAAGAAACTTATGCATTTCTGAATACCGCCTATCCCTGCCTGAACGAGAAAAATCTGGCTATCGGCGAAACAACTATCGAAGGGCGCGACGAACTTGTGAACGAAAACGGATTATTTTATATCGAAGAATTGGAACGAATCGCTTTGCAGCGCTGCACTACGGCACGGGAAGCTATTGCGTTGATGGGCGAATTGGTAAAAGAATACGGTTATGCCGACATCGGCGAATGTCTTACGGTTGCGGACAAAAACGAGGTCTGGCATTTTGAGATTTTCGGCGAAGGTCCTGATAAAATCGGCGGCGTGTGGGCGGCGCAACGCATACCTGACAACCATGTAGGGGTATCGGCCAATATTCCGAGAATCGGGGAACTGAATCCGGCCGACAAGGATTATTTTATGGTCTCGGAAAACGTGTTTGATGTAGCCAAAAAGATGGGCTTTTGGGATGGAAAATCGACCTTCAAATTTTGGAAAGCGTACAGCGATAAAAAGCCGTTCGACATTCGCGAATGGTTTGTTTTGAGTTCATTAGCGCCCTCTCTCAACTTGTTGATGGAAGCCGATGAACTACCATTTTCAGTAAAGCCCGAAAAACCGGTGTCGGTACGGGATGTATTAGCCTTTTTCCGCAGCACATACGAAGGTACGGCGTATGATATGACAAAAAATCTACTTGTTACGAAAAAGAAAAAAGACAGCGAAGAAACCGAAACGGTCAAAAGCCCGTATGCCAATCCATGGTTTTCGCGCGAGATGATAGACTTGCTTAACGGGCTTAAAGACAGTACGATTGTGAGGGTTCGTCCGATTGCCGTTCCGCAATGCGCCTACGGACACGTGATTCAAATTCGCGGGTATTTGCCCGACGAAATCGCAGGTATTGCCTATCTGCTGAACGACAATCCCGGCCAGAGTCCGCATGTCCCTTTTTATTTCCACATCTTGCAAACGCCTCAGATATATCATGCTTCCGGGCACAAACGCTACATGCCCGACACTTCCGGATGGATATACCGCCGAACCAATAAATTGGCAACGATTCGCTGGCAAGAATCCCGCGTAAAATTAGAACAACTGAGAGATTTTATTGAAGATAAGCTGTTTGCCGAACAAAGCATCGTGGATGCCGAAGCCCTGAAAATCCTGAAAGAGAAAGGAAAACCGGCTTGTCAAGAATACCTGACCCAATACGTAAACACTTTTTCGGAAGAAGCCGCCAATGAGTGGTGGAAACTTGGCGATGAATTGTGGTACACGTTTATTCGCGGGTTGTAAGATAAATTTATTTAAATTTTAATTGACAAATCTTATGAAACGAGTATTTTTATTTATCATTACGTTTGTTATTGCAATTTCTAGCTTTGCAAAACAAACACCGCAAATAATGCACTCCAACAAGGTAAACATTAAATTAATGATGGAAACTATAGAAAATGATTGGGAAATAATGCCGGAATTAAATCCCGATATCCTTGACCTGTACAGTGAAACAGACTTGATTAGAAACATAAAATTTATTTCCGATATCGACTCCCTTGAATTTAAGGTTAAAGTCAATCAACCCGTTTCATTTGCTATCGTGCTGAATAAAAAAGATACCGCCCATGTAGTAATTGATTTTACCAATAAAATACCCCATACACTAAGCAATGAAGATAAGATACATGCCCTAAGCCTTTTTTGGAGCGAGGCAAAATATAATTTTGCATTTATCGAAAACATCGAATTTGACATTGACAGCCTTTACAAAGCCTATATTCCCAAAGTATTGGCAACCACAACCGATTACGATTTTTATGACCAAATGAAACTTTTTGCTGCCGGTTTTAAAGACCTTCACACAGAAATAAGGTACAATAAAGGCTATCTCTATACGGATTATATTCCACTTTCTGTCCGCTATTTCGGAGATGACTTGTATATAATTAGCACTCGCAAATCCATGTCCGATATTTATCCCATAGGTTCAAAGATTTTGAAAATAAACAATTTACCAGTAAAAGAATATATGCAAAAACAGGTTGAGCCTTATGTAAATTCTAATTATAGGCCAACAGTAAAATCGCTATCTGCCGGCAGGTTACTTGCGAGCGATTTATCGTCAAAAAAAATTATACTTACTTATCAGACGCCTGACGGGCGGATTCTCACGAACACTCCGCCACGAAACGGTTCTACAAATAGTGATGAACCAATAGGTTATATGCCAAAATATTGGGAAAAACCCATTGAGATTGAATGGGAAAAACACAATATTGCGCATTTAAAATTCAATACTTTTGCCAATCCTGAAAGACTTATATCGCTATTCGAAAGTATGAAAGATACGCTTTATCATGCCGATGGAATTATTATTGACATACGGCGAAACGGCGGAGGCGCTACCAACAGCGGATGGCATTTGCTTCAATATATGATAAAAGATGCTTTCTTCCTGAATTTTGCTTGGCAAACCCGCATAAATAATGGCGTTAAAAAAGCGAATGGAAATTACATAAAAGCAAATGAAGATTTTTATAAAAATGCAGCTTACCAATTTTTTTCGGCAGACACAATTTATATTCCGGATTCAATCAAACGCTTTGAGACGCCTATGGTTGTTCTTATTTCCGGAAACACATGCTCGGCAGCCGAAGATTTTTTGATTAATTTAGCAGAACGAAAAGACAGGCCGTTGTTTATAGGACAACCAACCATGGGTTCTACCGGTTCTCCGCTGCTTCTTTGGGATTTTCCCGATAATGGTTTCGGACGCATTTGTGCAAGGAAAGTTCTCTATCCTTATTCATTAAAGCCTTTCAATGAAGGCATTCAGCCGGATATACCGGTCGGATATACTTTGGAAGAATTTTTAACTCCCGACTACGATAAAGAGGTAGAAGTCGCGGTAGAAGAACTGAGCAAACAAATAATAAAGAATAGATAAACCTCTCTTGTCGGGTATCAGCGAAGCCTCTGAAAACGTTGGATATTTTCTTTATCCAATTGCAACTGTTTGCGTAAGGCTTCCATACTGTCAAAGCGTTGGTCGTCGCGAAGAAATTCTACAAACTCCAAGCGGAGGGTTTTTCCGTATAAGTCTCCGGAAAAATCCAATAAATGCACTTCAATCCTTTTTTCGCCGCCGGTTATGACGGTAGGCCGTTTGCCGATATAAACCATACCGGGATATTTTTCGGTTTCAACATCAACCCAGACAGCATAAATGCCTTCGCCCGGAATCACTTTATTGTCGTCCGTTTGAAGATTTGCGGTAGGAAAACCGATTTGATGACCCAATTGGTTGCCGGGAATGACTTTCCCTTGTAAAGTGTAATGATAAGAAAGCATTTGATTGGCTTCCTTCAATTTTCTTTCCGACAGCTTATTACGGATGGTCGTGGAGCTTACATGATCGGAATCCGGAAGTTCCAAGGCTTGAATAACCGTCGTCCCACAGGCTTTGCCTTGTTCTACATAATCGTTGAAACCTTCCGCCCGGTTTTTTCCGAAACGATGGTCGTAACCAATCAGCAATTGCTTGACTTGCATTTGTTTTCTCAACTTTTCCTGGATGAAGGCTTTTGCGCTTAATTGAGAAACCGGTTTGGTAAAATCCAACAAAAGGCAATAATCGATACCGGTAGTAGCCAATTGAACCAATTTTTCATCCAAAGTCGTGAGTAATTTGGGTATATAATCTGATTGTAACGTGATTCGCGGATGCTGAGGGAAAGTAATGACTGCCGTTGGCAAATCGACCGCAAGCGTTTTCAATTGGTTAATCAGGAAACGGTGACCGGCATGTACGCCGTCGAAAAAACCAATGGTTGCGGCTATTTCATCTTTCAAACGAAAAGTGTCGTTGATATTTATTATTTCCATATTGCAAAAATAGATTGATCCTTAATTGGCCGGAATTTTAATTTCCGACGACAAGGGGTATTTCAGATTTTTGTAAGACGTTAATTCTGCTTCTGCTGCGCCTATTTTAAGTTTCGCTTTTAATTTCAAAGGAATATGATTTTTATCATTGCTAATCCAGACTTCCATGGCATTTTTCGATCCGCTGAAAACTTCGTCGGTAATGTCCAATGTCAGTTTATAGGCATTGTATTTAAGCGTTTCGCTTTTGTTTATTACCGTTTGGCCTTCGAAATGCACAATAATATTCACTTTACTTTTTCCGATAAAAGTGGACAGGTTGAAACTTTCTCCATGTTTTAAACGGGGATAATCCAAAGAACGGGCAAACATGAGTATGTTCAACAGGTCGTATCCGGGATTATTGGCAGTGAGTATGGTGTCTAATTTAACCCTTTCCCGGTTTTCCTGCTTTACATGGACTTCAGAGTAAGCCTTGCCGTATTTATTGAAAACGATCTCTTCCCGAAAATAGGTATGCCCTTCATTGACTTCCCGCCAATGATAAAGCGGTTCGAGATTCACATTCACTTGGGAGTACATGCTATCCCGTATTTTGAATATCTTATCGAAAAAGGCAGTCGTTTTGAAATTCAGGGTTGTATTCCACGCGCTTTTATTGTTATAAGAGCCGTCATTAATAAAATATTCGGCAGTCCCCGCTTTCAACATGACAAATCCGTATTTATAATGGATGTCAAATGTCAATTCTTCCCCGTCCCGGAATGGCAAGTCAGTTGCTCGAATCCAAGGAATCGACAAAAAGAAACAGGCGGCTATCAGAGTTATATTTTTCATCATTAATAAGTTATCGCCTTGTGGGCATATTTTGTTGCAAGCTACGACCCGCCCCTCCTCCTCCGGACATTGAACGATTGGTGTTCGTATTTTGCTGTTGATTTTGCTGATTTTGTTGGTTGCTTCTCGGCTGTTTAGCTACCGCCGGTTTATTTTTTGTTATCTCCACCGGTTTCTGCTTTTCGACCGGAATCTTTTTAATATCCCACACATTGTCGTCATAATCAGTGTATTTGCGAATATCAAAACTTCCTTCAAAATAATACACGTGTTCCGGCTGCCGCTTTTCGGAATAATTACCGGTATCCCATATCTCATTCCCGTTGGTATCTTCAATATATCGCATATAATATTTTCCCGGATTAAGGTCTTCAAAAATCAATTCTCCGTCATACAAAGCAGAAGTACGGATAACTTTTTCGGAATTATCCAGCAATTGACCAAATCCCGAACTTTCGTTTCCAACAATTTTCACGTATAAATTACCGTAGTCTTCTTCCTTGCTGAAATTAAATTTCGTATTTATCGAATCGTTCCATTTGCCATAGATACTCCAGATTTCTGCCGAATCGACCGTAATCTGAAATTCCTCTCCGTAACGCCATTGATTTTTGACATAAAAGAGCCGGGGATTCAAGGTGTCGCGGACAAGCGGAAAATGTCTGTCCTCCCACAAAGTATCCACTTTTTGCTGTATCTTTATCTTTTGCAAATCCAAATCCAAAACCGGTTCTGAAAACTCAAATTTTACCGTATCATAAACTTCTGCGGCGCTTTTAGTTGAAAAATCTATTTTCAGAAAATCTATTTTTTCTTCCGCATCTTTCTTGTCGTTTTTCTTCGCCGTTGCCCGGTTTCTCACAAAAAGTCGGAGGGTATCGGTAACGGGCGTTAAATTCATCAAGGAATCATGCTTCAGGTAATGGGCTTCCAAATGAATCGTATCTTGTTTGTGCACCAGCGAATCGGTTATCCAATAGGTAATGTCTTTTTTATCCGGAGAATATTCCGGAATATACCAATCATCTTTGGCCTTACGAGGCTCATCTCCGATTAAGTTAAGCTCCGGAGGCAATCCATTATCCGAATTGAAATGAAAGAGAATTTGATGGTCATTGGGACGTTCCGTTTTGGAAAGAAATTGATTATCCGTTTTTTCTTTGAAAAGATAAAGGACAATATCGTCCGGCGTGAAGCGGGTATAATGAATTTCTTTAATCGTATCAATGGTCAGACTGTCAATCCGGAGGGTATCCATGCGAGTGGCGGGTTCAAAACTTGGAACAATCAAGGAATCATGAAAAGCAATCGCTTCAGTCACTTGGTCAAATTTGTAATTCCGGTTTTGGTCGCCCAAGGCGAAGAGTTTATAGGTTCCGGGAGCCACATTGCGGATGCGGAATTGCCCGCGGTCATTGGTCATGGAGGTTCGTTTGAAACGCAAAGTCGTGAATGCCGAATCGGCCTGATTTTCATGCAACCCGACCATCGTATTGGGCATAGGCTCTAAGTCTTCCGCATTCAATAAAATACCGGACACCATCAATGAATCGATAATATCGCCGGTGGAAAAAGCGAAAGTAAAACCTTCAATGGCGTTTTTCTCATTGTTATCCACAATTCCATTGGTAAAATCGAAAGTATAGGTAGTATTGGCAATCAGCGAATCCTTCAATTCGACGGAAATCTTCTTGCCGAGCGCTTTGATAACCGGCATTTTTTGTTGGGGCGGCGTAATAATCACTTTTTCCGAAGGTTTTTCAATGGAAATGTATTCGTTGAAAAACAATTCTATTTTGTTTTTACTAAAATTAACCGCATCCGGCGCCGGATTACTGCGGACAAATACGGGCGGAGTAATATCATAATCCCCCCCCGTCGGAGTCCCGGTACTGGCGCAGGCGTAAAATAGAAGGAATGAGAATAATGATAATGCTTTTATTTTTTTATGTTTCATGCCCCATTATTTAATTTCGACTACAAAAATACAAAGTTTGATTCAATCTAAGCCATTTTCTTCGGGATATATTTCAAATGGGAAGAAATAATCCAAAAAACCTCTCAAAATTCCGAGCTGAAATGAAAGCGGATTTCCTTGAAATCCTGTTGCGCCATTTGCAGTACATAAGCGGAATCGGCCAAGAAAACATCGCGGCCTTCTTTGTCGAGCGCCATGTATTGGTATTTTCTTTTTTTGAAATTCTCCAAGGCTTCGGGCGAATCGCTCTCTATCCAGCAGGCCTTGTACAAATGCAGGGATTCCCATTTGCATTGGGCGCCGTATTCGTGCAACAAGCGGTACTGAATCACCTCGAATTGCAACTGACCCACCGTCCCGATGATTTTCCGGCCATTGTATTGATTCGTAAAAAGCTGGGCGACGCCTTCGTCCGTCAACTGGTCGATACCTTTATTCAATTGTTTGGATTTCAGCGGGTCGGCATTTTCAATGTATTTAAACATTTCCGGAGAGAAATTAGGTAAACCTTTGAAGTGCAGGTTTTCTCCGGCGGTTACCGTATCGCCGATTTTGAAATTTCCGGTATCCGGTAAACCAATGATATCGCCGGCATAAGCCTCATCGACCGTTTCCTTCTTCTGAGCCATAAATGCGGTGGCCGAAGTAAATTTCATCCATTTATCGAAACGGACGTGTTTGTAATTGGTGTTGCGCTCGAATTTCCCGGAACAGATTTTCAGGAAAGCGATGCAACTCCGGTGGTTGGGATCCATGTTGGCGTGAATCTTGAACACGAAACCGGAAAACGGATCTTCTTCGGGGTTTACCAATTTTTCTTCCGTCTGCACCGGACGTGGAAAGGGCGCAATCCGGACAAAACAATCGAGGAGTTCTTTTACTCCGAAATTATTCAAAGCCGAACCGAAAAAAACCGGTGCTAAATCGCCGGCAAGATATTTTTCTAAAAGACTGTCATTGATGGATTTATCTGCAATCCTCTGCGATTGTTCAGGATATCCCGTGTCAAGCATGGGATGAGAAGGAACGTCAGAATAAACGCCTTCAATCAAATCCAAGTCGGCGCGCAGCTGCTTGGCCTCCTTGTCGCCAATGTGCTTTTCCAATTCCGGATTGTTCACATCCTTGAATTGAATGGATTCCGTAATGGTTTGTTTGCTGGGCGTGTATAAATCCAACTTCTTTTCGTAAATATTGTAAACGCCTTTAAATTTCGCGCCCATTTCAATCGGCCAAGACAAGGGGCGGACATGGATATGCAGTTCCTGCTCCAATTCATCCAACAAATCGAACGGATCGATGCCGTCCCTGTCCATTTTATTGACGAAAATCATGACCGGTGTTTTACGCATCCGGCATACTTCCATCAGTTTGCGGGTTTGGGCTTCCACGCCTTTGGCGATATCTACTACGATGATTACGCTATCGACAGCGGTCAGGGTGCGGTAAGTGTCTTCAGCAAAATCCTGGTGACCCGGCGTATCGAGAATGTTGATTTTGTAGTCCTGATAATCGAATCCCATGACGGAAGTAGCGACCGAAATACCGCGTTGTTTTTCGATTTCCATCCAGTCGGAAGTGGCCGTTTTCCGTATCTTGTTGGATTTGACGGCTCCGGCTACATGGATAGCGCCCCCGAAAAGCAATAATTTTTCGGTCAAAGTTGTTTTCCCGGCATCGGGATGAGAGATAATGGCAAACGTTCTGCGCCTTTGTATCTCGATATTTAATTCACTCATTTATATTGATTCGTTTAGTTTTATGCTAAGTTATAAAATGACGGTCATTTTCTCCAAACTCTTTTCCCATTGGGGAATCTCAAGTTGGAATGTCGATTTAATTTTAGTTTTATCTAATACGCTGTACATCGGTCGTTTCGCCTTAACCGGATATTCTGCCGATGAAACCGGATGCACTTTGCAGGTTTTAATTCCGGCCAATTCGTGTATTTTCAGGCAAAAATCATACCAAGAACATATTCCTTCGTTGGTGTAATGGTAAATTCCGGAAGCAAAACCAAGCGTTTTTTCACCGAACATGATAATGTCTAATATGGCTTTGGCCAAATCGCCGGCATAAGTTGGCGTTCCCCACTGGTCGCTGACCACATTCAGGGATTCTTTTTCCTTTCCCAACCGAATCATGGTTTTGACGAAATTGTTTCCGAAAGCAGCATACAGCCAAGCCGTGCGAATGATGATGCTTTCCGGAGAAATCTCCATTAAAATCTGTTCGCCGTCCAATTTACTTTTTCCGTAAATTGATTGCGGATTGGTTTTATCTGTTTCTTTCAGCGGCGATTGGCTTGTTCCATCGAAGACATAATCGGTAGAAACATGGATAATTTTTGCTTTCCCGACAGCGGCTTCCGCTAAATTCCGAACGGCGTCACGGTTGATTTTGTAACACAACTCCACATCCTCTTCCGCCTTATCCACAGCGGTATAAGCGGCGCAATTAATCACATAATCAATCTTATTTTGCTGAATAAATGATTCAATATCCCTTTTATTGCAGAGATTTAAAGTATCAACATCCGTTGGGAAAAACCGGAATAACGGATAATGTGCAGCCAATTGCTGTAATTCGCTCCCCAACTGACCATTCGCTCCTGTAATTAATAAATTTTTATTCATTTCTTAAAACTTTTCACTAATTTTGTGCAAAAGTACAAAAATAATATGATACAATACCGAATCTTGGAGACCGGTTTTTTTCTTGCCGACGGCGGCGCCATGTTTGGAGCCATTCCCAAAAGGGCTTGGAGCCGGAAATATCCTTCCGGCGAAGGGAATTGTTGCCGCTTGGCGATGAATTGCTTGTTGGTTTGGAACGAAAACCGGGTGGTGTTGCTTGATACCGGTGTCGGGGACAAAGATTTGGGTAAATTATCCTATTATCGCTTTCAAGACCTGAAAGACCTGACCGGTTTGATTCGTATGCAAGGATTTGAACCGCATCAGGTTACGGATGTCGTTCTTTCGCATTTGCATTTCGACCATTGCGGCGGCTGTACTTACAAAAACGGCGCGGGAAATCTTCAAGTTACTTTTCCGAACGCCCGGCATTGGGTCGGAAAATCGCAATGGGAAAATTACCTGAATCCCAACGGATTGGAAATCGATTCTTTCCGTCCGCAAGATGTGATGCCGGTTATGGATGCGGGTTTGCTTCATTTGGTTGAGGAAAATTTTGAGCTATTCGAAGGTTTTCATCTGAAACTTTTCGACGGACACACTCCGGGACAAATCGTTTCATTTATAGAAACAGGAAAAGATGAAATACTGCTTTTCTCCGGCGACGTGATTCCAACGAAAGCACACGGCTCTCCCGAATGGATTTCGGCTTACGATATTGAACCTCTGAAGTCGTTGGCGGCAAAAATAAAACTCAAAGAATTAACGTCCGGGAAAAAAGCGAATACAGTGTTTTATCATGATGCCTGTTTTTTACCCGAATGAATTTTTTGTTTCAGATTGCTTCAATCGACCCAAAAGCCAGCGGCAATAAATCGTTGATTCCTTCGATAATATAAATATCTTTTTCCCCGTAAAGTAAAATCCGGATGGCTTGATTGTAGCGCATTTCCGTTTCCAAAATAACCTGACGGCAAGCACCGCAGGGAGAAATCGGTTTTTCGAGAAAATCGCCATTGGTATAAGCGGCTATGGCTAATGATTTTACCGAATGATCCGGATATTGTGCATTGGCATAAAACAAGGTGGTGCGTTCGGCACATAAACCGGAAGGAAATGCGACATTTTCCTGATTATTGCCGGTCACAATTTCGCCATTCGCCAACAAAGCCGCCGCGCCTACCTGAAATTTGGAATAAGGTGCATACGCCTTGAATGTAGCCTCTTTTGCTTTATCAATTAAAATTTTTTCCGCCGAATTTAGTTCATTGTAGTTACAAACTATTATCTTTGCAGTAATATTTATTTGTTTCATGTGTAATTAATTTGAAAATGTGCCAATTTGAAGCAAATGTAATTAAAATTTTTATTTGATGAAAATTAAAGCCCGTTTATTTTGTATCTTCCTCCTCTTTTTTTGTTTGGGTATCCATTCTCAAGCTCAAAAAAAAGCGTCGTCTTATATAGAATACATCAAGCAATACAATGGTATCGCGGTAAAAGCGATGGATAAATATAAAATTCCGGCAAGCATTACTTTGGCGCAAGCGCTTTTGGAATCCGGGGCAGGACAAAGTTCTTTTGTCGTTGATTCAAAAAACCATTTTGGCATCAAATGTCATTCGGATTGGACGGGTAAACGGATTTACAGAAAAGATGACGGCCCGAACGATTGTTTCCGAAAATATGACAGCGTGGAAGATTCTTACGAAGACCATGCTAAGTTCTTGCAAAAATACCCGCGTTATGCTGTTTTATTCACTTATAATGTAAGAGATTACACCGCTTGGGCAAAAGGTTTGCAAACCTGTGGATATGCCACCGACAAGGCATACGCCAACAAATTAATCCGGATTATTGAATTGTACGAATTGTATGAATACGATGCAAAATCGAAAGTGAGCAGCAGAGAACGCCCTCGAACCCAAAAAGAAATTCAAGCGGCGCCACCGAAAAAACGACCGACTTTCTTAAGCAGCGGATTGCTCTACGTACTTGCCGAAAACAACGACAGCTTCGAATCCATCGCTTACGATATGGGCTTTAAGAAGAAGAATATCATCAAGTACAATGAAGTTCCGGAAGATTTTCCGCTTAAAAAAGGCGATATTGTTTATTTGGAAAAAAAGAAAAAGAAAGCCGACAAACCGCATTTTGAACATTTGGTAAAAATTGGAGAATCCATGCACGGCATCTCGCAACTGTATGGCATCCAAGTCAAACGATTATATAAACTCAACAAGAAAGCCCCGGATTATGTGCCTACCGAAGGGGATGTGTTAAGGCTGAGGTAAAGTCATTTTACAAATATCTTTATAATGTGTGCTATGGATAACTTGCACTAACAAAGCATTTAATATAGCGTATATGAACGTCTCCCAGCCATACGTTCACCCCGTTTTTGAGGACAATAAAAGCAAAGACAGCCAGGCAAAGCGGTAGCGAAGTCCTGTCGACCGAGCGCAGCGAGTGGAGACATCTCCTGATAATCGTTAAACACTAATTGGGAGATTTGTCGTACTTTTCCTTTTGTATATCCTTTTCCAAATGAAAGCAGGAAAAACCCGGAATAATATCCGGATTTTCCTGTTTCATGGATGGCAAACCCGCTATCAGATGCCCGGCAATCCGGTATGTACCGTGTAACATTCCTGTTATTTACCATATTTCGCGGCGTCCAGTCGGGGCGGGTTCCGAATCACCACCACCATCGTCGCCGCTTTGCGCAAAGCCTTTTTCCACTTCCACTTCGATGATTTCTATTGCCGGAGCCACATAGGTTTCCGGAGCTTCCACGACTGTTTGCCGTGCCGATTCTTTTTTTTGTTCCATTTTTGAATAATTTTATATTGTTTATTTATTTAGTTCACTGTCACTTTCCTGCTTACCGTACCGTTTTCGGTTTCTACTTTTACGATACAGACGCCGGAGCTTACATTATTTATAACGCTTTCCTTCGTGCTGTACAGCAATTTGCCGACAAGGTTGTAAACCCGTACCCGCTTCACCGCTACAGGCGACTGCACATACAGCGTATTATTTGAGGCGTACACCGAAACTTTTCCGTTGACAGAGGCAATGGAAGTCACGCTCTTTTGCTCCCGTAAAATCACGCTGAAACGCGACGTATTATCCGTAATCTCTGAAGTAAACCGGTAGGTTTCACCGCCGGTAAGGCTGAATTCGGTGGCCTGTGAGTTATCTTTCAGTATTACTTCAAAGCCGTCGAGGTCCTGTACGGCTATCGCCGCGATACTGTATTCCCCGCTGTGGTCGGTGGTAAAGCCGAGCGGGATTTCTGTTCCTGCGCTTATAGCGCTCAGTCCGTTGAATATCAACTTTTCATTCCCGGCTACCGTGTAAATCGCTGCGCCCGAACCGAATATTTTTTCCGAATCGTAGCGGTCGAAACCATCCTTCGCGTTTTTGTCCGCGAAAATCACGGCGCGGTCTGTTTTCCCGCCATCTGCCAGTTGCAGGCGGACAAGCGGGCGTTTGTTGCCGGTTGCCTGTCGGAGTAGGTTTCCGTTGTCTGCCCCTGCCGTCTCATTATCAACCTTTGCGCCTTCGGTAAATTTAAGCGTGCCTGCATTGGCGGCGCGCACCCAGAAACCTTGCATCGGCGGAATATACTGCAACGAATATTCTTCCAAAACAGGATCGCTCAATCCGCTTGCGCTGTTGTGTGTATAGAACTGATAGGCATCGGTTTTTGTGCGGTACCAGATTGTCGGCCCCACAAGGCTGCTGTTTTCCGAACTTACCGCTTCCCAGTCGATATACGACAGGTACGGGTTGCCCACCAGGTTGAAGCCCTCTTTGGCTACGCCCGTGCTACGGGTAAGCTCGACATTTACATCACCGGTATTCGGTATGCCTGTGAACGTGTAAGTTGCCTCGCCTGTACCTTCGGCATGGACAACGTAGCCTTTGCCCGGAACAAGTGTATTTGTTGTGCCCGTAATATTTACCCAGCCGTCGATTGTCGATTCGGATGCGCTATATGGCGTAGTGCGCGGTTCATCGTAGTATTCCACGAAGCCGGCGGCGGCAAATGCCGTATTTGCTTTAGCGGCTGTCACTGGGCTGCTCAGGTACCAGTTGCGGCCTTTGGCGAGGGTGAGGGTAACCGTTTCCAATGATGTCTCCACCGCTCCCGCCGCGCCGTTCGGGAAGGTACGTGCAGTGCCGTTGAAATCCGTTGCCGGGAAGTCCGCCACACCTGCCGGCACAATCTGTACGCTCGTCAGCACGGGCGCGAAGGTGGTCGTGTTGAACGGCAGGGTGGTTTCCTGTATGTCGCTCGCCACAAAGGTAAAGCCGCTGCCCGTAGTGGCATTAGTTCCGGTTTCCTTGTCTGACACATTGTAACCGCCGGAAGTAACCGAGGAATATTGGGTATAAATAACAGAACCAGAAGGGGCTGTGTTCCCCCAGAACAAGTTGCCGGTAATAGTAAGTGCAGTGAAATACGTACGTATCGCTCCGCCTTGGTTGCCGGAACGGTTGTTGTAGAAGGTACATCCCAAAACAGTAAGTATTTTACCACTACCGTCGGTGTATATTGCTCCACCGTTAGCATTGATTGCTGTTGTTTGATTATTGCTGAAGATGCAAGATTGCAGGGTAAGCGTACCACGGTTGTCTATTGCACCGCCATTGGTAGTTGCCTTCCCGTTGGTAAAATGCACGCGGTTGATGGTTACCTTGGCATCCCCGCTGGTGATACGCAAGATTTGACTGTTTGCTGACTCAGTGATACCGCTTCCTGAAATGGTGACGCCCTGTCCATTCATGGTAATGACTTTGGCAACAGAAAGTAGCAACGGATTTGTCAGAACAATTTCGTTGCTTCCCGCAGGCAAGTCCACGATGATAACGCCGCCGCTGGGAACATTGGCGATGGCGTAACGCAAGGTACCGGCAGTTGTCGCCGCAGAGGAACTATCATCGGCGCTGGTTACCATAATACCAAATACGGCTTGCACCGTTTTGTGTCCGTCCATTGTAAGGTTGAGCGTAGCGGGTGAAGCGAAAGGATTACTCGTATTTTCCCTGCGCTCGCCGTTCACCAACCAGTGACTGATAATGTAACCGTCGTTTGCCGTTGCGGTCAGAGTAACGTTTGCGTTTTGGGCATAAAGTCCATCACTATTCGCTGCTACACCACCGGTTTGTTCTATCGTTCCCATATTCTGCGTGAGAATAACCAAAGCGTAGCCCTCCGCAGTAGTAGTCTGCACCGCACCTGCCGCAGCATTTGTTGAAATAGCCTCTCCATAGAAATCAACGGTCGGATAGTTAGCCGGAATCGTGGTTATCACTTCGGCGGCTTCGCTACCCGGCAATAAGCGGAAAGACACCGGCGAAACGGGATTAACCGAAATCTGCCTGTCGCCCTCGGCGAAGGTAAAGCCGCTGCCCGTAGTGGCATTAGTTCCGGTTTCCTTGTCCGACACATTGTAACCGCCGGAAGTAACCGTTTGGTATTGGTTGCCAATCACCGGACTCGCATTTATAGCCGTATTCCCATAGAACAGGTTACCTGTGAAGCTGGGTCCGCTTCCGGAAGTAAGATATATCGCTCCTCCGTAGGAAGAAACATTGTTGTAGAAGGTACATCCTCGGATAGAAATGTTGGTACTTCCGCTGCATATCGCTCCGCCGACAGAAGTAGTAGCCGTGGCTTGGTTATTGCTGAATATGCAGGATTGCAGGATGAGCGTGCCACTGTTAACTATCGCACCGCCGTTATCGGTTGTCTTCCCGTTGGTAAAATGCACGCGGTTGATGGTCACATTCGCACCAGCACTGTTGATTAGTATCTGGCTTGTAGTTGACGGAGTGATACCACTTCCATCAAGTGTTACACCGTTGCCTTCGATGGTAAAGGTTTTAGCTCCTGTTTGTAATCTGCTTATCGGATTAATGGAACTCCCGGCAGTCAGGTCAATACGGATGACGCTGCCGTTAAACACATCGGAGAGCGCCTGCCGCAGACTGCCCACCCCTGCGTTATCTGTGCTGGTTACGGTAATGCCATAGACCACACTCACCGTTTTGTGTCCATCCATTGTAAGTTCGAGTGTAGCGGTTGAAGCGAGAGGATTGCTACTCGTATTTTCCATGCGCTCGCCGTTCACGATCCAATAATAGACATACCGGTTGACATTTGCCGTTGCCGTCAAGATAATGCTACTACCCGAAGTGAAAAGTCCATCATCATTCGCTGTTTCTCCACCGGTCTTGGCAACTGTCCCGTAATGGTGTGGGAGAAGGGTCAAAGCATTGCCGGTCTCTGCTACTGTAGCCTGTACAGCGCCTGAAGCTGCCAAAGAGGAAATGGGGTTGTCATAGAAATCGAAGGCTGGGTAGTCGGTTGGAATAGTGTTTATCACTCCGCCGGCTTCGCTACTTGGCATAAGGCGGAAGGTTGCAGGAGAAACAGGTAAACTGGTTGTCTGTACATCGCTGGTAGTAAAAGTAAACCCGCTACCGGTAGTGGCATTCGTTCCGCTCTCTTTGTCTGATACATTATATCCGCCGTTGCTCCAAGTAATGTAGTTGCCCATATACATATCTAAAATAGTATTTCCCCAAAACAAGTTTCCTGTAAAGTTGACCGCACACTGTTCGAGGGAAATGGCTCCTCCTCGACCTGCGGCGCTATTATTAAAGAAGGTGCAAGCTCGAATGGTAACATTTCCCCCGGGGTTGACCATTATTGCTCCACCATTTCCATCTGTAGATTGGTTGTTGCTGAAAATACAAGATTGCAGGGTGATTCTGCCGGAAGTTAATATCGCCCCACCATTGCCACCGGTAACTCTCCCGTTGGTGAAGTGAACACGGTTGATAGTAATATTTTGTGCATTATAGCCAACA
Source organism: Bacteroidia bacterium (assembly GCA_025999935.1). Taxonomy (GTDB): domain Bacteria; phylum Bacteroidota; class Bacteroidia; order Bacteroidales; family Azobacteroidaceae; genus Azobacteroides. The sequence goes on from BNXY01000015.1 coordinate 24,869, forward strand.
AAAAGAGTAAAGATACGATTGATACCACCACCATCAAGGGTAACACCGTTGCCTTCGATAGTGAAAACTACATTCTTACCCTGCAAAGGGCTTTCCAAGGCAATAACACTTCCCTCTGGCAGAACTACGGCGATCACACCACCGGCAGACACATCATTAATCGCCTGCCGCAAGCTACCCTCCCCGCTGTCGTTGTTGTTGATAACGGCTAAACCGAAAACCGCTTGTACCGTTTTGTGTTCATTCATTGTAATGGAAAGTGTAGCGGTAGAAGTGTAACTCCCTGTTGTACATGCAATCTGGACATCGTTTACCACCCAATAGGTAACAACATAACCGGCATTCGCCGTTGCCGTTAGGGTAGCGGTGTTGCCTGACGTAAAAATACCATCGGCAGTTCCTCCGCTAATAGCAACTGTTCCGAAACTGTGCACGGGAATGGAAAAAGTGTAACCATCCTCTGTTACAGGAGTCTGTACCGCACCTGCGGCGGCATCAGTTGTTGGAATAGTCTCACCATAAAAATCAGTAGCCGGATAATCACTCGGAGGGGAAGTTAGCACTCCGATGACTTCGCTATCCAACAAGGGGCGGTAGGTTATGGGCGAAACGGGATTAACCGAAATCTGCTTGTCGCCCTCGGCGAAGGTAAAGCCGCTGCCCGTAGTGGCGTCGGTTCCGGTTGCCTTGTCTGATACATTGTAGCCTGAAGAAGTTATAGTGCTGTTATCTTGTCGAAAAATCACAGAACCGGTAGGGGCAATATTTCCCCAAAACAGGTTGCCGATAAGAGTAAGTTTACCAGCGCTTCCATTATATATTGCTCCGCCTTGGTTGCTGGAACGGTTGTTGTAGAAGGTACATCCCCGAGCGACAAGGGTATTGTTATTGTATATTGCTCCGTTGCTTTGATTATTGCTCAGCAGGCAGGATTGCAAGGTAAGCGTACCACGATTATCTATCGCTGCACCAGAATTGTTAGTTGTCGCGTTGGTAAAATGCACCCTATTAATGGTCACATTCGCACTACCATGGGTGATACGCAGGGTTTGGCGTTGATTTACATCCTCTGAAGTGATGCCGCTCCTATCGAGGACGATACTGTTGCCATTGATGGTAAAAGTTTTTGCGGTACTTACCAACAATGGAGTCGAGAGCATAATAGTGTGTCCCTCGATCGATTCATCAATGTTTATGATGCCACCAGTAGTTACATCGGCAAGCGCCTGCCGCAGTGTGCCCGCACCGGTATCATCGGTACTTGTGACAGTTTCGACTTCCGCACCAAAGACGTTGCTTGTTCCACAAAGTAGAACCATTGCAAGAAATAATCTGAAAATAGTTACGTTGTTCATAAAAGTAGAATTTTTGGTGTAAAGATAAGTGTAAGTATTATCTCTGTATTCTCAAATTGTATAAATATATTCTCAAATTGTATAAAATTGATGAAAAGTGATTTATATGATTTAAGAATTGTGTTTTTTTAGTAATTTCGCAGTTTAATCCTGCTTATGCTTGACAGTTTACTCGCTTTAGCCCCGATGTTCGTCTGCCTGTTTTGGGTAGTGACATTGCTTTTTGACGTTACTAACCGTTCAAGGGCGCAGGGGGTGCTTATTCTTTTTATGACAGTTGGAGGAATTCAGTTGTTAGGACAGGCTATTTTCAACCATCATGATTATTGGCTGACTGCGGTTTACGATCCCATCTATGCTTCAGCCACAAGTTTTTTATACCCGCTTTACTATCAATATGTCCGTTCGCTGACACTACCCAAAGGTCGATCGTTGAAGTCGTGGTGGTTTATGTTTCCATCGGTGGTTATTTCCTTGATGAATATCACGCTTTTTTTCCTGACGTCGGCAGAAGAGTTGCGTATATACAGCCATGCGGTACTTTACGGAGAGGAGGGATTTACGTTGCCTCTATTAGTGGTGTTGCAAAAATGGAACGCGAACACCCTCTATATTTTATTTGATATTCAAGGAATATTGGCGTTATGGCATGGATTGAAACTTTTTAAACAATACCGGCAACGGCTCTCGGAATACTATTCCGATCCGGATGAGCGGATGATTGCCTCTCTGAAATTCCTGCAATATAGTTTTGTATTTTCATTTGTGGGATCCACCACCTTTTGTAGCATTGGCAGGATTTCCTTTATTCAATCGACCGGATGGCTATTCGTGGCTTCGATAGGACATGCTGTGATTTTCTATTTGATTGGATTTGTGGGTATTCAACAGCGTTTTACGGTGGACGATATGGAACGGGATGTAATCAAAAGCGACCACGAAGAGGAAACATCTTTTTTATCAGATGTTCGCTCATTGAAAAGCCAAATTATTGCGTTGTTGGAAAAAGAAGAGTTGTTCCGGCAAGCCGATTTGAGCATTTCGGATGTAGCCTTTCGTCTGCACACCAATCGGGCGTATATTTCGCGGACACTCAACCAAGATTTGCAAACGTCTTTTTCTGATTTTGTGAATAAATATCGTGTAGAATATGCTAAAAAACTGCTATTGAGTGCGGAACATTCGAAAGCATCCATTATCAGCATTGCAGAAGCGGCAGGTTTTTCGCACCTCAGTTCGTTTTATCGGGTATTTAAGAGCATAGAAGGTGTTTCGCCGAAGGAATGGCAGAAAAAACTCAGATGATGTATTGACCGATACGCCGAGCAGTTTAGCAAAATTAATCACCACACTACGGCGAGCAGGGGAAGATTGAAAGGGCGAAGCAGAAAACGCAAGACACTGAAATACTTTAAGATATGGAATATTTAATCGCCCTCGCTCTACGATAAATACACAATCCGGTCGCAACCCGCAAGCGATGTTTCGCGGTGAGCGATGATTAAAATCGTCAGTTGCCGGTTTCCCGCCGACAGCCTGTTTATGGCGCCGGTTATTTCTTGCTCTGTCTGCGAATCGAGAGATGACGTCGCTTCATCGAAAAAAAGAACCTCAGCTTGTTTATACAGCGCGCGGGCAATACCGATACGTTGGCGCTGGCCGCCTGACAGCCGGCAACCGTTTTCTCCTATAGGCGTGTGAATACCTTCGGGCAGGCTACGGACAAACTCATCGAGGTTCGACTGCCGCAAGGCCTGTTTGAGCCGTTCTTCATTTATAGATTCTTCGCCCAAAGCGATATTTTCAGCCAGTGTGCCGTCTAAAATAAATACATCCTGTGGAACATAGCCTACTATCCGGTGCCATTCGCTATCTATGGTATAAGCATTATTTTTCAGCAAAACCCATCCGTTGAGCAAATTACGTACAGAAGGCAACCGTTGTATCTTGTCGCTATGTCTCCGGTAATGGGTAATTTCTTCCAGTCCCACTTTGAATCGTTTAAAGAACAGAGGGAAAGCGTGGCTAAGCGTAACTTCGGCATACCCTTTAAAAGTTTCCGTTACCAAACGCCATTGTTTCCAGTGTATTTCATTTTCAGCCTGTCCATACAGCCGCAGTTTTTTGCGTATGACGAAAAGATAGATCCAAAGCACCGGAAACAAAGTGGCGGACAACCATAAAGCCGTCTGATACGAATAGATGAACAAACCGGTCCAGATAAGAAGGAGCAATAAAATTTCTCCGCTTATTGTGAAAAACTGGGAAACGATAGATTGCGAAAAACGATAGCATACGCCGTTAATCCTGTTTGACAGGGAATCGGATGGCGTTTGCTTGACGAACAGCAAGCAGCAGACGCAATATCCGGCGAATGTCTTTCAGGCTGCCGCTTATCTCCTCCATAATATACTTTGTGGATAACGCAAGTGATAACGAACGGACTGCATGATCCTCCAGCGGAAACTCCCGCCAATCAACCTGTATTTCCACCGGCGCGCCATGAAACGGCGGTACTTGAAGATTACAAGCCGTAATACAGGCATATCCTTGTCGATCGGAGTTTTAAGAAGCAGGCGTTCGTTCCGCAGTTGCGTTTCCAGTACCGGTTGCCGTTCAAAAGCAGGCGTAATTCCGGAAGGCAAGTCCCATTCGTTTGCCGTCAAGGCCGTCAAGGCATCGGCAAAGGAACGGAATCCTGCATGTCCCAAGGCTTCCTCATACCCCTGCATATCCCACTTCCCGTCGAGGCGGCGAAGTATCATGGCCCAATCGCAAAAATACCGCCACACCAAATGACCCGAAACGAAATGGTTAACCGCATGAGCCATGAAGAAAAGCACGGTAAAATCAACAGAAGGAAATAAAGGCTGTCCTGCCCGGGAAAATCCGTGATCCGCTTCAACTGTTTTTTTCAGCCTGTCGTTCAAGTCCCGGTTGAGCGCCGAGCCGTTCATTGCCAGAAAACAGGCATGATTTTCTATCATAAGCCCTTGCCAAACGAACGAAGAATGTTTATCGCTCGACGGATTCTTTTTAGCGCCCCATAACTTGAGCAGTTTATCTCCCTGCTCTTTTTCCCCGAACAAATAGATATCTATATCGCCAAACTCGCGATGGGAAGGAGTAGGATAGTATTGCGACAGGCCTAAGCCTTTCATCGCCAACATGCGGATACCATGTTCGCCGAAACGTCCGGCTAAATCCGCGGCCACACCCCATACATGAGCATATTTTTGCTCGATATGCTCAACAGTAGCGGCCCATGCAAGCCGGAGTTTTCTCGGAGGCATCCATGACGAAGGTAACCGAAGTATCCCGTCATAAGCGACCGCTACAACGCCTCCATGCACTGCCAGTTGATAGAGTGTACGCCAATCATCTTCCGTCATGTTTTCAAAGATTTCACAGGGGGGTGAACTGCCCATAGCTGCTGTCCGCAGGAGAGCCAACAGGCGTGTATCTGTTGTCTTCATAGTTCGAGCAACCGGGTATCCGTCAATTGAACAGTCCATTGATGAGCGTCTGCGGCAGCCTGCTCCGCATCCATTCCGTATTGTTTCACTAATATGTCCGCCACATCATTTTCAGTGAAATCAATACCTGAAAACGTGTTCCAAAGCCATTCCGCCATCGCGTTGAATGAAATGATTTTTGTCAAATCCATTCCGGTCCGCCCCTGAACGATAACGACACGCTCGCCGCCTATTGTTTTTATCATATATCCCTCTTTAATTTTCATATTTGATATTGTTTTTATTTAAATGTTGAATTTCCGCCATAACCACAACAGATACCGTCTGAAAGGCCGCAAACGCCGCCAGCATTGCCAGTATAGCCGGGCTTCCGGGCTTTGCACGGAAACTTCTTTTCCGTTATGACGGACAATCGTCCGCACCACGGCAAGAATATCCCGTACCGGCACGATTTCGGTATTTTTGCAAACGCCGTCGCCCTGAATAACGAAATATTCGCCTTTACGTCCGATAATCCTGTGAAGGAGGTATCTGCCATGGTAAAAAAAGAGTACAATAACACCTGCCTGCAAATCTTCAGGATGATACGGACTTAATATGACTGCGTCCCTTCCTGCTCTCAGGTAAGGGTTCATGCTGTTGCCGCATCCGCGCATGATTACGCTTTCGCCTTTGGACAGGAAGCCTTTCGCTTCGCTGAATAGCCATTCTTGGGTAATCTCAATCATAAGCTTCCCTTTTCTTTCAAGGTATTGAACACCAATTCAGCCGCGGTCGCGTCGGGCAGGCAATCCAAAGCGTAAACAGGCGTTTGCTGCAATATTTTGGAAAGAATGCCGTGTATATGTCCCGATAATGTCTTGTCATAAGAGAACGCGGGTGGAAACGAGGGCAAAACAGCGCCAATCGGGGTGAATTTCTGTCAGGTAGCATTTATTGTTTTCGGGTGAAACCATGCGGAAAAGATATACATCTTTGTCGCTCGAAAAATCACAAATGAACTGTTCGAACATAAAGCTATGCTGCGGTTCGGTTGCCCGGTCGGATAATGGGATACCCGTTTCGAAACGTAGCAATGGCTTTTCCTTTTGTATATCCTTTTCCGGATGAAAGCAGGAAAAACCCGGAATAATATCCGGATTTTCCTGTTTCATGGATGGCAAACACGTTATAAGATGCCCGGCAATCCGGTATATATCGTGTAACATTCTCCTGTTATTCCTGCTCGCGGCGTCCTTCCGGACCACTTTGTGCAAAGCCTTTTTCCACTTCCACTTCGATGATTTCTATTGCCGGAGCCACATAGGTTTCCGGAGCTTGCACGACTGTTTGCCGTGCCGATTCTTTTTTTTGTTCCATTTTTAAATAATTTTAATTGTTAATTTATTTAGTTCACTATCACTTTCCTGCTTACCGTACCGTTTTCGGTTTCTACTTTTACGATACAGACACCGGAGCTTACATTATTTATAACGCTTTCCTTCGTGCTGTACAGCAATTTGCCGACAAGGTTGTAAACCCGTACCCGCTTCACCGCTACAGGCGACTGCACATACAGCGTATTATTTGAGGCGTACACCGAAACTTTTCCGTTGACAGAGGCAATGGAAGTCACGCTCTTTTGCTCCCGTAAAATCACGCTGAAACGTGATGTATTATCCGTAATCCCTGAAGTAAACCGGTAGGCTTCACCGCCGGTCAGGTTAAATTCGGCGGCCGTCGAGTTGTCTTTCAGGATTGCATCGAAGCCGTCGAGGTCCTGTACGGCTATCGCCGCGATACTGTATTCTCCGCTGTGATCGGTAGAAAAACCGAGCGGGATTTCAGTTCCTGCGCTTATAGCGCTCAGCCCGTTGAATATCAACTTTTCATTTCCGGCTACTGTATAAATCGCCGCATCCGAACTGAACATTTTTCCGAATCGTAGCGGTCGAAACCATCTTTCGCATTTTTGTCTGCGAAAATCACGGCGCGGTCTGTTTTCCCGCCATCTGCCAGTTGCAGGCGGACAAGCGGGCGTTGGTTGCCGGTTGCCTGTCGGAGTAGGTTTCCGTTGTCTGCCCCTGCCGTCTCATTGCTAACTTTTGCGCCTTCGGTAAATTTAAATGTGCCTGCATTGGCGGCGCGCACCCAGAAACCTTGCATCGGCGGAATATACTGCAACGAATATTCTTCCAAAACAGGGTCGCTCAATCCGCTTTCGCTGTTGTATGTATAGAACTGATAGGCCTCGGTTTTTGTGCGGTACCAGATTGTCGGCTCCACAATATCACCGTTTACCGAACTTACCGCGTTCCAGTCGATATATGACAGGTACGGATTGCCCACCAGGTTGAAGCCCTCTTTAGTTACGTCTGCGGTACGGGTAAGCGGAACTTCCACATCTCCGGTATTAGGCTCTCCTATGAACGTGTAAGTTACCTCGCCTTCACCATCGGCATAAACAACGTAGCCTTTGCCCGGAACAAGTGTGTTCGCGCTGCCTGCGATATTTACCCAGCCGTCAATTGTTTGGTCGGATGCGCTATATGGCGTAGTGCGCGGTTCATCGTAGTATTCCACGAAGCCGGCGGCGGCAAATGCCGTATTTGCTTTAGCGGCTACCACAGGGCTGCTCAGATACCAGTTGCGGCCTTTGGCGAGGGTGAGGGTAACCGGTGTTGTCACCGTTACCCCAGCCACTTCAATAAACCCGCTATTCCCGCCATTCACATAACTCACCCCGCTTTTGCCGCCCTGCCTTGCCCACGCTGCCGTGGCTTCGGCAGGCGTTACTTCGAGGTCGTCGGTGCTGCCAACGGCGAAAACCATTTCCTCGCCGGTTTTTTCGATAAACACGCTGTTGTTGTCGTCGGTAATACCAAATTTGCCGCCTGTGCCGGTTGCCGTAACAGTGCCGCCGCTTACCAGCACGGCGTTATTGTCTCCGTATGCGTAAATAACCGCGTTAGTGTTGCTGCTGCTGCTTACCTCTCCGCCGGAGATTATCACGGTCATATTCCCGCCGTTAAGAGAGATTGCGTTTCTGGTATTTGCGGTGATTGTGCCGCCGGTTACCTTCAGCGTAGTGGCGTTGTCGCCGGTGAGCATAATCGCTATTCCGCTGTTAGCGGCGATTTCAGCGTTTCCGCTGACGACTGTGTTCATGTTTGTGAAGATAGCGTTTCCAGTCCCGTTTTGTATCACTTTTCCGCCTGCGACCTCAAAAACACCGCTGCCTTCAGCGAAAATGATATAACCGCCTGCGGTGCTTCCGCTTACGCTGGCTTCCCATACTACTTTTTTGCCTTCGGGAAAGATAAAATAAAACATTTCCGCCACGCCCAAGTAACTGCCCGTAACCGTAACCACGTCGTTATCTTCGAGTGCGGCTTCAATGGCGGCGTTGACGTCCTCTACGGTGGTTAACGCCTCGCCGCCGTTGACGTAGAGTTTGTTGGCAAAGACCTCTACCGCCATTACCCCTGCGGTGTTTTTCCACGGATTGACGTCTGCCGTGGAGCCGGAGGCGAGGACGATTTCGCCGCCATCTTCAATAATACAGCCCAAGCCGTTGCTGTCGTCTGTATTGGAGAAACTGCCGGAGATTATCGTTACCTTTCCGCCCGTGCAGTATATCGCGGCTAATTCGCCGTTGCAGGCGCTGCTTTCGACTGTTAATTCGCCGTCGTTTACCGTTACCGTGCCGGTAACAGTGCTTGACAGGAGCGTTGCCTTGCCGCCATTACAGAATATCGCGGCTAATTCGTCGTTGTCGGAGGTGCTGCAGGATACGTTTTTGAGTGTTAATTCGCCGCCGTACATGCCAACAGCGGCGGTAAGGCTGCCGTTTTTAACCGTTACCGTGCCGGTATCTACCATCAAACTTATGTTGGTAAGGCTGCTGAGGGGGTAACCGCCGAGGGCGTAACCGTCTAAATCTATGGTATAGGTCTTATCCGTGCGCAGCCGAACGTCGTACATATCTGTGGTTACGTTGTTCAGCATGGTGATTGTTCCGTTGTTCTCAACGGCTTCGGCGGCTTCGACGAGGGTTTCATACTTTGTCGGGCTGTTGCTGACCGCGAAGTTTTCTTCGGGCGCACTAACAGTATGTCCGGTGGTAATGGTTACAGCCGTTGCGTTCGCGTGGTTTTTCCACGGAAAGACATCTGCCGCAGAACCCGGCGCGAGACGGATTGCTCCCTCAAGACAGCCGTTTTTGTCACCGTCGAGGGTGCCGGTAAAGGCGCCGGAGATAATTGTTACCGTGCCGTTCCGAAGGTCTATGGCTTCGTTCTGTCCGCTGTAGGAGCCGCTTTCGACAATCAAATTGCCGCCGTACACGAAAATAGCGGCGGTAAGGTTGCCGTTTCTAAGCGTTACCGTGCCGGTATCTACTACCAGTGTTTCCCATCCGAGGCGCGTGAGCGTTTTGTTGTCGAAATCTATGGTATAGGTTTTAACCACGTCCAGCGTAACTTGGGATAGATTGCCGCTCGCTACCGTTACGTCATTCAGCATGGTGATTGTTCCGTTGGCTTCAACGGCTGCTGCGGCTTCGGCGAGGGTGGCGTACTTTGTCGTGCTGTTGCTCACCGCGAAGTTTTCTGTCGCCGTTACCGTTACCGCCATTACCCCTGCGGTGTTTTTCCACGGATTGACGTCTGCCGTGGAGCCGGGGGCGAGGACGATTTCGCCGCCGTATTCCATAAGACAGCCGTAGGAGGGGTTGGTGCTGGTGAATGTGCCGGAGATTAGCGTTACCTTGCCGCCATAACAGGCAATCGCGATAGAAGTGCCGCTGTAAGCGCCGCTTTCGACTGTTAACTCGCCGCCGTTCACGTCAACTCTGGCGGTTACGCTGCCGTTTTTAACCGTTACCGTGCCGGCTTCTACTTGCAAGGCGAACAGACCGAAGTTACCACCGTAGGTGCTGAGGGTTTTACCGCCTAAATCGAGCGTATAGGTTTTATCCGTGTTCAGCGTATTGTCGTACATATCTACGCTTACGTTCTTCAGCATGGTAATTGTTCCGTTGTTCTCAACAGCTTCGGCGGCTTCTACGAGGGTGTTATATTTTACCTCGCTGCCGCTGACCGCGAAGTTTTCGGGCGTATGTCCGGTGGTAACGGTTACTGCCTTTGCGCTCACGTGGTTTTTCCACGGATAGACATTCGGCGCAGAACCCTGCGCGAGGCGGATTGAACCATTAAGACAGCCGTTGCTGCTCGTTTCGTTTGTGTAGGAGAAGTCGCCGGAGATAATCGTTACCTTGCCGCTGCTTTCACAATATATCGCCCTGCTTTCGCCGCTGTAGGCGCCGCTTTCTACGATTAACTCGCTGCTGTTTTCCACGGTAATACTGCCGCTAACGCTGCCGTTTTTAACCGTTACCGTGCCTGCGTCTATATACAAGGCATACCCGCCGCTGCCTGTGAGGGTTTTACCGCCTAAATCTATGGTATAGGTTTTATCTGCGTACAGTTCAAATTCGAGACTGCTGCTTACCGTTACGTCATTCAGCATGGTAATTGTTCCGTTGTTCTCAACGGCTTCTACGGCGTCGGCGAGGGTTTCATATCTTTCCGTGCTGTTGCTGATTGCGAAGTTTTCAAATCCCGTTACCGTTATGCCGGGCACTTCAATAAATCCGCTGTTTGTGCCATTCACATAACTTACGCCGTTTTTGCTGCTCCGCCTTGCCCACTTTGCGGTGCCGGCGGAATTTATGCCGAGGTCGTCGCTGCTGCCGGCAAGGTATTCCGTGCCTGCGCCGGTTTTTTCGATAAACACGCCGTTGGTGCCTGCGTTAATACCAAATTTGCCGCCTGTGCCGGTTGTCGTAACAGCGCCGCCGTTTACCAGCACGGCGTTATTGGTTCCGTATGAGAAAATAACCGGTAGAGCGCCGCTGCTGCTTACCTCTCCACCGGAGATTATCACGGTCGTATTCCCGCCGTAAAGATAGATTGCGTTTGTGATATTTGCGGTGATTGTGCCGCCGGTTACCTCCAGCGTAGTGGCGTTGTTGCCGTAGAGCATAATCGCTCTTCCGCTGTTAGCAGTGATTACAGCGTCTTCGCTGACGACTATGCTCACGTTGTTTGCCTCGATAGCGGCACCAGACCCGTTTTGGACTACTCTTCCGCCTGCGACCTCAAAAGCACCGGTGCCGTAAACGTAAATGATATAACCGCCTACGGTGTTTCCGCTTACGTCTGCTTGCCATATCACTTTTTTGCCTGCGGGAATGTTAACATAAAATCTTTCCTCCACGCCCAAGTAACTGCCTGTAACCGTAACGGTTTCGGTATCGTTATCTGCGAGCGCGGCTGTAATGGCGGCGTTGGTTGCCGCAACGGTGGTCAAAGCCTCGCCGCCGTTGACGTAGAGTTCGTTCTCATACACGGTTATGCCGGGCACTTCAATAAATCCGCTGTTTGTGCCATTCACATAACTTACGCCGTTTTTGCCGTCTTGCTTTGCCCACGTTGCCGTGGCTTCGGCAGGCGTTACGGTGAGGTCGTCGCTCGTGCCTGCAAGGTATTCCGTTTCCGTGCCGGTTTTTTCGATAAACACGCCGTTGGTGTCGTCGGTAACGCCAAATTTGCCGCCTGTGCCGGTTGCCGTAACAGCGCCGCCGCTTACCAGCACGACGTTATTGTCTCCGTATGTGTAAATAACCGCGTTAGTGTTGCTGCTGCTGCTTACCTCTCCGCCGGAGATTATCACGGTTTTATTCTCGCCGCCAAGATAGATTGCGTTTCTGTCTTCCGAGGTGATTGTGCCGCCGCTTACCTCCAGTAGTGTAGCGGCGTTGTCGTTGAGATAAATTGCGTGTCCGCTGTTAGCGGCGATTTCAGCGTTTCCGCTAACGACCATGTTCGCGTTGTCTGCCAAGATAGTGTTTCCAGTCCCGTTTTGTATCACTTTTCCGCCTGCGACTTCAAAAAGACCGCTGCCTTCAGCGTAAATGAGAGGGTCGTTAACGGTGCTTCCGCTTACGTCTGCTTTCCATATCACTTTTTTGCCTTCGGGAATATTAATGCTAAAATATGCCGTCACGCCAAATAAACTGCCCGTAACCGTAACCACGTCGTTATCTGCGAGCGCGGCGGTAATGGCGGCGCTGGTTGCCGCAACGGTGGTTAATGCCTCGCCGCCGTTGACGTAGAGTTCGTTCTCATACACGGTTATGCCGGGCGTTTCAATAAAGCCAATGTTGGTGCCATTCACGTAACTCACTCCGCTTTTGCCGTCTTGCCTTGCCCACTTTGCGGTGGCTTCGACAGGCGTTACTTCGAGGTCGGCACTTGTGCCGGTAACGAAAGAGGTTGTTGTGCCGGTTTTTTCGATAAATATGCCGTTTTTGCCTTCGGCAATGGCAAATCTGCCGCCTGTGCCATTTGCCGTAACCGTGCCACCATTTATCAGCACTACGTTATTGTCTGCGTTTGCGGCAATAACAGATTGAGGGTTGCTGCTGCTGCTGTTGCTGTTGCTGATTGTGCCGCCGGAGATAATTGCGGTCTTGTTCGTGCCGACAAGACGGATTGCGTTTCCGGTATTTGAGGTAATTGTGCCGCCGGTTATCTCCAGCGTAGCGGCGTCGGCGCCGTTGAGATAAATTGCGGCTGGTCCGGTAGTGTTGGAGATTACAGCGTCTCCGCTGACGACCACGCTCGTGCTGTATGCCGTGATAGCACAGTCAACCCCGTTTTGTATCACTTTCCCGCCTGCGACCTCTAAAACACCGCCACTGCCAACATAAAGGGGAAAAACATAAATGATATCGGTGCTGGTGCTTCCGCTTACGGCGGCTTTCCATATCACTCGCTTGCCTGCGGAAATGTTAAATCTGAATTGTTCCGTAACGTTGGATAGTTCGCCCGTAACGGTAACGGTATCGCTCTCGGCAAGCGCGGCGGTAATGGCGGCGTTGATATCCGTAACGATATATAAGCCCTCGCCGCCGTTGACGCTGATACCCGCCTGACGGGTTACGGTTACGGAGGTGGCGGAGTTTTTCCAGTTTCCAACGTCGGCTATGGAGCCGGTGGCGAGGAGGATTTCACCTTCTTCTTCAAAAAGACAGCCGTTGCCGCTCTCGTCGTCGGTGCAGGAAAAGGTGCCGGAGATTATCGTTACCTTGCCGCCCATACCGGAATATATCGCGTTGTTATAGCCGCTGTAGGCGCCGCTTTCGACTATTAATTCGCCGCCGTTCACTACGCCAATACCGCCGGTAACGTTGCCGTTTTTAATCGTAACCGTGCCTGCAAATATTGACAAGAAAGTAGAGGTCGTGCTGCTTGTGAGCGTTTTACCGTTCAAATCTATTGTATAAGTTTTATTCACGCCCAGTACAATAGCGCTGCTTACCGTCAGGTTTTGCAGCAGGGTAATGGTGTCGCCGTTGTTAACGTTTGCGGCGGCTGCAATAAGGGTGCCGAATCTTTCCGTGCTGCTGCTGACTGCGAAGTATTCCTCTATCGTTATGCCGGGAGTTTCGATAAATCCGGTGTTTGAGCCGTTTTCGTAACTTACGCCGCTTTTGCCGTCTTGCTTTTTCCACTCTGCCCATGCGGTGCCGCCGGAAGGCGTTACGCTGAGGGCGGCGCTTGTGTTGGCAACGAAAGTGCTTGCCGTGCCGGTTTTTTCGATAAATATGGCGTTTTTGCCTTCGGCAATGCCAAATCTGTCGGCTCCGCCATTCGCCGTAACCGTGCCGCCGTTTATCAGTACAGCGGTATTGTTTGCGTTGGCGTGAATAACCGCGTTGGCGTTGCTGCTGTTGCTGATTGTGCCGCCGGAGATAATCGCGGTTTTATTTTCGCCGTTAAGCAGGATTATGCTTCCGTTATTTGCGGTGATTGTGCCGCCGGTTACTTCCAGCGTAGCAGCGAAATTACCGTTGAGCAAAATTGCGGCTGCGTTGTTAGCAGTGATTACAGCGTCTCCGCTGACGACTATGCTAACGTTGTTTGCCCCGATAGCGGAAGCAGACCCGTTTTGGACTACTCTCGCGCCTGCGACCTCAAAAACACCGCCATTAGCGGCGGGGGCATAAACATAAATCATATCGCTGCCGGTGCTTCCGATTACGTCTGCTTGCCATATCACTTTCTTGCCTGCGGGAATACCAATGTTAAAACTTTCCGGCACGCCGTCAAAGCCGCCTGTAACGGTAACGGTATCACTCGTTCCGAGCGCCATTGTAATGGCGGCATTGACTGCCGCAACGGTGGTGAGCGGGTTTGCCTGTTCGGGGTCGTTGACGAAGATTTTGTTCAGGGCGTCCGCCTCGATTTTCAGCACGTTGCTGAGGTTGCCGTCGGCGTCTTCCACCACTATGTAAATGTCTTTGTCGCCCCGCGTGAGGGTAACGGGCAGGTTGGTTACCGCGCCTGCGGCTACCTCGCCGAGGGAATTATCGGCGGTTTTGATTGCCGCGCCGGTGGGTGCGGGTTCCGCGCCGCGTTCCGTTACAAGGTAATACGCCGTTCCCGCCTCGTCGGTGGTGAAGCCGATAGTGGCTGCCGTGTGGCTGGTGCGGTTTATGCTGCCGCTGCCTGCTTCAATCGCGGGCGGGATAATATCGTTCTTTACCGTTACGCCTTCTACTTCAAAAAATCCTGTGTTTTCGCCGTTGGTGTAGGTAATGCCGCTTTTGCCGTCCACGATAGCCCACACGGCAGCGCCTTCGGGTGAGGAGAGCAGGTCGGTAGCCGAGCCGGCGGCGTAGAGGGTGGCGCCTGCGGCTTGGTTCCACGCGGTGATAACGGAATTGCCGGATTGCGTGAAATTAGAATTTCCATTATAGGTACGCCAGAGAAGGACGGCTTGTTTCCTTTCCGCGCTGGAAAGGAGGGTGGAGTTGCCGGTGGTAAGCGTGCCGTAGCCGAATACAAACCCGCCGCTGAGGGTGGCAGTTTGGGTGGCACCGGTGAATTGCGAGGCGTAGCCCTCTTTGGCGCACACCACGCCGCCCGTTACTGTAATCGTAGAACTTGTGTTGATAGCGGAGGAAATGTCTTCGCTGCTACCTAATGCCTCCACTCTGCCGCCGCTGATAAGGATATTCATGTTGCTAGACGAACTTATCGCCTCGCCTTCTGCGGCGCGCACCGTGCCGCCGCTCACTGTAATGGAACCGCCGGTGGCGTAGTCGGCATTAATTGCCCAGTTGTTGCCGAAAACCGTGCCGCCGCTCACTGTTATGGAAGGGCTGCTGCCGGTGACGGCATAAATGGCAAGATAGTTGCCGGAAACCGTGCCGCCGCTGACGGTTACGGAAACATTGTTGTAGGCACTAATTGTGTATTTGCTATTATCCGAATTTTGGTCTATCACGCCGCCGCTTGCCACGTCAAACGCGCCGTCGCCACGGAGTGCTATCAGGGACTGATACAAGCCGCTGGCTACTATTCCCAAATATTCTGCCTGCCACGTTACCTCTCTTCCTTCGGGAATGGTGATGTCGAGGGTTTCCGTAACGTCGGAGAGCGAACCGGTAACGGTGGCGTTGCCGCTTGCAAGCGCGTTTTCGATGGCGTTTTTGATGTCCGCCACGGCAGTGTGCAGTGCTGCGCCGTTCACGCGGATGCCTGCCTCCCTTACCGTTACGCCGCTAACAGGCAAAAAGCCGGAGTTTGCGCCGTTGGCGTAGGTAATGCCGCTCACGCCGCCCACAAAGTCCCACTTGGCAGTTGCCGAGGCGGGAAGTACGCTGAGGTCGGCGGTGGAGTTTTGCGTGTAACTTGTGGTTGTGGCTGTTCTTGTAATGGCGATGGCGGTAGTTGCGGCGTCTGTTCCAAGCGGTGCGCCCGGATTAGTGCCGCCGGGGGTAATGGTGCCGCCGTTCCGGAATATCAGGACTTTGCTGTTTGTAGCACCCACGCCATAAACCACCGCGCTGCCGTTGCCGGTTTCGTTGGTAATTGTGCCGCCGGTGATAATTGCGGTTACCTTGCCGTTGGTGGGTGCTATCAAATAAACAGCATTGAATTTTCCTGCGCTTACCGTGCCGCCGTCCATGGTGAAAGTCGAGGGCGTGGCGCCGTCCATGTGAATTGCATTGTTTGCTCCCGTATGGATTATCTGGGCGGTGCCGCCGATATGCACGCTGCCGTAGGTGTCGATGGTGTAGCCGTCGACGCCGCTTTTTACCGTTCCGCCCGTTACGCTGATGGTGCCGGTGCCTTCACAATGAATCGCTTTGTTCCCGTCAAGCGTAGTTTCAATATTGCCGCCGGTAATACTAATGTTGAGATTATTGTAAACCCACAGCACCCTGCCGGCGGTGCTTTTGATTTCTCCGCCCGTAACCTCAAACTCGCCGTCTCCGTTTAGTTTGATAAGCCCGTCCGTTCCGCTCACGCTTCCGCTGTAGTCCGCGCTCCACGTTACTTTTTTCCCTGCGGGAATGGAGATGGTGAGGGTTGCCGTAAGGTCTGCTAATGTTCCTGTAACGGTAACGACTGCACCGTTGGGAGCGAGCGCGGCGGTAATGGCGGATTGGATTTCCGATACATTATAATTAAGGTGTACCGCCGTTGATGCGGATGCCCGCGTTGGCGGGGTCAAATGCCGCTACGGCGATTAGCAGCGGCTCGCTGATATTGCCCTTTCGGTCTTCCACCACCACGTAAACGTCTTTCGCGCCTTCCGTGAGGGTAATGGTTTTGGTTATCGCGCCTGCCGCTGCTGTGCCCAGTAGATACGCGGCGTGCACCTCTGACGCCGATGGGGGTGTCGCGCCGGGCTCAAGCACGAGGCAGTAAGCCGTTCCCGCTTCGCCGGTGGTGAAGCCGATGATGACTTCGGTGTGGCTTACGCGCCCCGACAAGGGAAGTGAGAGCAGCGGCGCGACTTCGTCGTCGGCGTTGTATTGCCACAGGAGCAGCGGCAGGGAATTAACCTCGTCCATAGCCCAGACATTCTCAAAGTCCCACGCTTCGCCGTTATACCAGTTGCCGGACGTGGTGTAGAACGCCTCTGTTTGCAACTCGGCAAGGGTTTTGCCGATGCCGTCTTGATTTTCGCTGGCGGTTTGTGATGCGGTAATATTAACCGTCATGCCGCTGTTGGCGTAGTTGTTTCCGGTAATAATACTGCCGAGGCTACGGGTGCCTATGCGCCTGCACCTTTCTGATGACCCTGCTGTCAGGGTTATGCTGCCGTTTGCCGCTACAGAGTTTTGAACGATGCAATTTTCGCCCCAAACTCCGACCACGCCGCCGACATAATAGTATCCGGTTATGCTGCCGGTGGCGTAGCAGTTGGTGATAACACTGCCGCTTTCTATGTATCCCGCAATCCCGCCGGCATAGACTCCGCTGGTGGAAACCGTGCAGAGCGAATGGCAGTTTTCAATACGGCTGCTGTTTTCCGCATAGCCGACTATTCCTCCGGCGTAAACGTATGATGTCGAGGAGTTGGTGGAAATCGTTCCGGAAGTGTAGCAGCCGGTGATGAGCGAATTGTCGTTAAGCCGTCCGGCAATCGCGCCGACGTACGTACCCGCAGAAGTGATGTTCACGTCTGTCACGCCCAAATCCTTGACGACCGCGCCGCTGCCAAGCCTGCCGAACAAACTGGATAACGAGGTGTTGGTGTTCGTATTATTAATGAACAGCCCGGAGATGGTATGCCCGTTACCGTCAAAAGTTCCTTTGAAGGCGTTTAGGTCCAGGTTGTTGCTCGGGCCGACGGCGCCGATGGGTTGCCAGCCCGCGCCGCTGTTGTAACCGTCGCCGCCGCTCGAAAGGTAGTCGGCAAGGTTGATGTTGGCGACGAGTTTGTAGTGCGCCGTCTTGTCGTTTCGCACCGCGTCCAACTGGGCAGGGGTGGAAATGAGGTAGGGGTTATCTACTGTGCCTGCGCCCGGTGCGGCTTGCGCGTGGGCGAGGTTGGGGATTAGGAGGGCGCACATATATATAATAAGGTACACGAGGGATGTTAGATTCTTCATGTTATTTCATTTTTTTATTGTATATTATTTATCAAATTTTGTTAGTGTATGGTGTAAAGACTCGAAAAATCGTTTCTATACAGGGCAAAATATATTTTTTGCGGCAAAAGTAGAGAATAATTTACGAAAATATATGACACACAGTACATATTTTGTGACACACAGTCCGGAAATGAAAAATATTGGTAAAAAAAATTGGCTAAATCTTTTTTTGAGGCGCTATTTGCAACAATGTTTCAAAAATTGTGGCGTTTTGTCCCGCAGGGACAGCATTTTATTAACCGTAGGCTTCAGCCTACGGACAGCCTGACACACACCACACTTCACCCCGCAGGGGTGACACTTGATAGTGTCGTCCTTGCAGGACTTGACAGGGAGGGGTGCTTTTTTCCGTAAGCTAAAGCATACGGTTAATAAAGTGTCGCCTCTGCGAGGCTTGTTGATATAAGGGTAATGGGGTTTCCTGCCGACTGGTACAATGAGCCTCTTTGGCAATGTGCATAAGCTGGTTTTGTGATTTGGGTTAATCGGCTTTTGTCGTAATTTGCAGGAATGGTGTTTAACGGCTTAGCAGGGGATTCCTCCCTACGGTCGGAATGACGGCGCGTTTTTTTATTATTAGGTGGGAGGAGGGAGTTGAGTGGCGGCAAAGCCGCCACTCAGCCCCCTCCTCCCATTGTCTTCCCCCACAGATTATCGGGTCATTCCGAGCCGTAGGCGAGGAATCTGCTGCTAAGTCGTTAAATGCCCTATCGCGGTTAATTATTTATTGCTATATTGCTTTCAAATCAAAGTACATGGCGCGGGTATCCTCGTCTGTATCTTTGGTTGTCAGGTATCTAAAACCGGCTTTTTCGTAAAACGATAATGCTATGCGATAGGCATCTACGGTTATGAAACGGCAAGCGGCGTGGTGCTGCTTGGTAAGGTACATCATTGTAACAGTATCAATAATACGCCGTCCTATTCCATAACCGGCATATTTTTTCGCTACTGCCAAACGTCCGATTTTTACCGAAGGATAAGTTTTGCGCCTTTTGTTGTTTGGAATTTTGCGCCCTACTTTGTTCCAAAGGGCTTTTTCTTCTTCGGTCAAAATAGCAGTTCGTGTCAATCCATCGTATGAAAGACAAAAATATGCCACAATTTTACCTTCAAAAGTATATAAATAGGTAACGGCAAGCATTGATTTCAAGTAGTTTTTCGCATCATTGAGCAAAAAATCATTCAAATCCATGTCGCCACAATCGAAAGAGGAAATCGGGGTATCTTCTTCCAAACGTATCAGCTGTAAATTTCCCCCTGCAAAATCAATCATAATGGGAAATTTGCGATTCTTTTTGACCATTCGTATGCTTCTTGCATTTCTTTTCGCCTTTCGGGCGAAATTTTCTGCACATTTTCCATTGCCTTTGCAAAGCGAATAGAATCCCTGCCGGTTAGAATCGGCGTCGGTTTAATAGGTGTTGCCATATTGTTTTTTATTTATATTTATGAGTGCAAAGTTAATACATTATTTATAAAAACAAGACTTTTACATCTCAAATACATCCTTTTGCCCGTCAGTGACGGTTCTCTGTGCATAAGCTGGTTTTGTGATTTGGGTTAATCGGCTTTTGTCGTAATTTGCAGGAATGGTGTTTAACGGCTTAGCAGGGGATTCCTCCCTGCGGTTACAATGACGTGATTTTTAATACTCTGATTAATAGAACGTTGCAAATTTACGTCATTATCCTTTTTTCCCTGCGTTAGTGGGGTGGAGTCTCGGAATGACGGCGTGTTTTTTATTATTAGGTGGGAGGAGGGAGTTGAGTGGCGGCTTTGCCGCCACTCAACTCCCTCCTCCCATTGTCTTCCCCCACAGGTTATCGGGTCATTCCGACCAACGGGAGGAATCTGCTGTTAAACCGTTAAACGCCCTATCATGGTTAATTATTTCTATATTGCTTTCAAATCAAAGCTTCCCGTTAGAACAGCGCAATCAGGGGGGCTTTTATTTTTAGGCCAAATATTATTTGAGATACCAGCGAAAGAAATCCCAAAGGGATGTAATATCTTAGGATAGGGTTTTAACCCTATTAATCAAAATGAAATACCATATCCGCCTTACCCTGAAAGGGTAAAATAAACACGGATTCAAAGCATTAGAAAAAAAATATACATTGTCATTTGTATTATCCAATGGAATACAACGAAAAATATTTGTGGAAATAATATATTTTACCCTTTCAGGGTAAGGTTGGGTGTGGGATTTTTTGCCGGCACTCCGGCAAATTGGCTGAACTGTGAATTTCAACTCTTCATCACAATTTTCCGGTATTGTGCCGGCGTCATGCCGTAACTTTCGCGGAAAAGACGGTAGAAGGTGCGGACAGTGGAGAAACCGCAGTCAGTGGCGATGGTCTCGACTGTGGCAGTGGTTGTTTCGAGCATTTGGCGGGCTTGGTCGAGGCGCAGGGCGTTGATATAGTCCTGCAAGGTTTTTCCTGTAAGGGCTTTTACCGTTTCAAACAGGCGGGTGCGGCTGACGGTGAGTGCAGCGGCAAGGGTATTGGCGTCGATTTTCCCGGCATAACGTGCATCCTGCAACAGCCAGGCGTGCAGGTTACGGAGCAGTTGCCGGGCGTTGCTTTCGTCCGTCTGCTCGGTGGAAGCAGAATCGGTATCTGCCTGCATATTCATTTCCGTTAGTTTGTCCTGCTCTTTGAGCCGCGCCACAAGATTACGGTTCTTTTTCGCAATCCGGCGGTTGTAATGAATAATGAACAACAGCAGGATTACGACAACGACTACAAAGGCGGCGGCAATCAAAAAACTGCGGCGATAGGCATGGCTGAGCGTCTGCTCGGCTTCAAGTTTCTCCCGGTGTATTTCCTGCTCGGCGCGTTGCAGTTGGCGCAGGTTATATTCTTCGCCGGCAATGCGTTTGGCGTTTTCCAGCGAATCGTTGTAGAGCCATGCGTTGGCATTGTCGCCCTTTGCGCGGTAATACTGCAACAGGGTTTGATAATATTTTTGCCAAAGCTCGATGTTATGTGCGCGGCTGACGTCCCGTTCCGTGTCAAGCCACTCGCGCGCTTTGTCGGTGTAATGTTTGACTGCCGGAAGGTCGTTTTCATCATATAAATCTCGGCAAGCAGCAGCGCTTTTCCTGCGGCGTAGGGGTAATTGTATTGGTTGTTTTTAATCGCGCCTTCCATGCCCTGTATGATCAGGGGAATAGCCTCGTCGTATTCGCCGCGCAGGTAGCGGTTTGTGCCAAGATTTCCCTTAGCAAGAGCCGCCCAGAGTTCGTTCCGTTCCTGTACGGTAAAATTGGGGTATCTTTTGATGGACTGCATGTCGGGCGTCAGTTCCAAAATAGCGCGAAAGCATGAATCCGATTTTTCCAAATCATTGTAATGGTTGCGGTAAATAAGTCCGAGTTCATTTATCGTCCATTCCAAATGTCCCTGTTGAAGCGACACTTCGGGCGTTTCAAGAACTTTCCCGTAATAATAAACCGTTTTTTCGTACTCGCCGAAACGATTGTACAAAGCGGCTATATGTTGCCAGTAATAGGGCTTTAACGGGAAATCCTCGGCGGGCACGGGAGCGAGTAGTTTTTCCAGTTTATTCCATTGCAGAAACGCATTTTCGTGGTTTTCACAATGGAACCAGTAATGCGTGAAAATAAAAAACTCCCCGCGCAGTTGCAGGGCAATGTAGCCGCTTTTTCCTGCAAGGGAAATGATTTTCTGCACAGCGTTGAGCGTTTCTTCCGAATGTAGCAAGCGATTGGGCTTGTCCCAATTATAATGATAGTTGTATAAAAGTTCAAAGAAGTCGGCTTCGAGTTCCCAGCGCTTGTCGCCCGAAACCTGCGCAGCTTCGCGCATTTGTTGCGCTGTTTGCGTCGCCCATGCGGAATCTTTGTCAGTAATAATATGCGGATTATATTTTTCCAGGCTGTCGGCATAAGCGGAATAGGGCTTGTGCGCCATTGAAATAAAGGGATTTGCGCTCGCCGACGTAGCCGACAAGCAGGACAGTAACCCGATTATTGATATTATACTAATTTTCATTTGAATTTGAAAGGTGCAAAGGTAGTGAAAATTTAGATAATTCTTGGCTAAATCTTTTTAGAAGGTGCTAAATAATAATTTAATGTCGTTTAATTTTATACAATCATGAAAATCAATTATTCCAAAACTTGTACCCTTCCGCAGGATTTAATTCCCTTGTTGCAAGACCCAAAAGAAGACCATCTCTATAAACACGGTGCTACTTTTGATTTGGTAATGAATATGTATCGTTTCGACCGCAAGTTGCGCATTCTGCTTTTTAACGAAATCGAAAAGTTATACCAATCCTTACCCTTCTGCATGGATGATTGCCGAAATAATACCATAGGGAAATCCCGGTTATTTCTCATAACCTGAATGTGCCTGTCTATCCATGGATTGACCAGTCTGCCGTCGATATGAAACGTGTTTATTTCCGTATCTGCATCATCAAATACCTGCTTTTTACGGTTTCGCCGAACAACCGTTTTACGGAAAAACTTAAATCGCTGTTGGCTGAATATCCGACAGTTGATATAATGGCAATGGGCTTTCCTGCCGACTGGTACACCGAGCCTCTCTGGCAATGTGCATAAGCTGGTTTTGTGATCTGGGTTAATCGGCCTTTGTCGTAATTTGCAGGAATGGTGTTTAACGGCTTAGCAGGGGATTCCTCCCGTTGTCTTCCCCCACAGTGTAGGGGCGTTGCGCGCAACGCCCCTACGGGTACGCCGTAGGCGAGGAATCTGCTGCTAAGTCGTTAAACGCTCTATCATGGTTAATTATTTATGCTATATTGCTTTCAAATCAAAGCTTCCCGTTAGAACAGCGCAATTAGGGGGGGCTTTTATTTTTAGGCCAAATATTATTTGAGATACCAGCGAAAGAAATCCCAAAGGGATGATATAACTTAGAATAGGGTTTGGATATTTTATAAGGTCGTTGTAAGAACGGTGGTTTTAACCCACATTGCAGCCCCCGCCCATCCAAATGTTAAATTTCAGTTAAAAACGAGTTAAAATCAGGCATAAAATCATCATAAAAGCCGGATTTTAGGGTCGCCTAATTTGTAACTAGCTGAAAATCAAAGGCAGCATTTTCGGAAAAGCGTTTGTAGTCCTAATCGGGGATTTGGTTGAATGGCAAAAAGTTACGAACTTTGCAGCATGTATTTCAAGACAAGTTC
>BNXY01000016.1 GCA_025999935.1 Bacteroidia bacterium
TTGCTTTGATAAATCAGCAAATCACTTTGTCCAACCGTGGCACTGCCACCACCAACATTGCCCGTATGGGTTCTCTGGCGGAATGGTCGGCAAACAACAACACGGCAAGTACCTATCCCTATCAGGCTTTTTATGTAGGAGTGGGCGGCACATTGTCGGATATCAACGTAATGGCGGAAAAAGCAGGTGCTTATCACTATCAGGGTGTAGCAAAATTGTTCCGAGCCATGGGCTTTATGGTTATGTGCGATGTATATGGCGAAATGCCTTATACCGGTGCTTTGACTGCTGAAATCAGCCCCACGTATGACAACGGTAAAATCCTTTTCAACGGCGCTTTGTCCGAATTAGACGAAGCCATCGAACTGCTTAAGAAAACACAGGCAGAAGGAGCTCCCACGTTGAAAGAAGGCGACAGCTGGAACGGCGGCGATGTAAACAAATGGATTAAAATGGCTTACGGTTTGAAAGCCCGCTATCTGAACAATTTGTCGAAAAAAGCGGATTTGTATAATCCCGATGCTATCTTGGAAGCGCTTGCCGGTGCACCGCAAAGCAATGCCGACAATACGCTGATTAAACACGAATATGCCACCACTGAAGTAGTAGATAATATGTGGGGTGACGACATCAAGACCAATTATAATTATATCTGGTTAGTAAACTGGAGTGGCACTTACTACGTTACAACATGGTATGCCGATTTGCTGACAGATTTTGATGGGAAAGGTATTATTGACCCGCGCGCCGACAAATTAATTCCCTCTGCTCAATACAATGGTGGCACAGAGTGGAGACGAACCCCAGGTGTGAATATGCAATCCGACATCCGTATCGGTACAAATTGGAGAAGCCCCGGCACGTACAACGCAACGACCAAAGAATGGACAATTACAGAGACAACTGATTCAACGGTTATTTCGTTGCACACCAAGGGTATTCATACTCCGAATTTCAGGGATGTTGCAGAAGATGGCACCATTGTTAATTCAGGAACATTTTATGCCCGTGCCGATGCACCCACGCACCTTTTGTGCTATCCCGAAATGTGCTTTATCAAAGCGGAAGCACTCTGGCGTAAAAACGATAAAGCCGGTGCTTATACTGCTTACAAGGACGGCATTAAGGCTCACATGGAATTGCTGAACGAAAAATTGGCCGAATGGAACGACCCTGCCAACATTTCTATGCAACCGATAGCGACAGCCGATATAAATGCTTATTTGGCTTCTTCTGCGGTAGGTACGCAAGCCGATTTGACCTTAGGTAAAATCATGATGCAAAAATTCATCGCCTTGTCGTTCTCCAATCAGAGTTGGAACGATATGCGCCGCATGGATTACAGCTCGGAAATTTACCGCGGCTGGGCGGAGCCCTACGAACATTCTTCCGGATTCGTTGACTTGAAATGGATTCCGGCAGGTAAACAATATCGTCGCTTAGGTTATGTTTCACATGAATTTAATTATAACAGTGTCAATTTGAAAGCATCGCATCCGCATGCATTGTTAGACGACATTCGTTCGTATCCTGTATGGTGGGATTATCCGACTGAAGATTATATTCCGGCGCAATAATGATTCGGATTAGATAAACACTATTTGTATCGCCCGGTAGAATGAAAATTTCTGCCGGGCGATATTGTAAAATATATAAAAATGGCTACCTTTGCAGCATGACAGAAAATAAAACAGCACCGGATTTTTCGCCCTATTTGTTTTGGGATGTCAAGAAGCAGGAATTTGATTATGAAACGAATAAACGTTTTATGATTGAAAGAGTCTGTAGTAAAGGCACGGATGCTGATTGGAAAAAATTATTCAGATATTACGGACAGGATATTGTTCGTAAAGAAGTGTTGCGCCTGTCTTATTTAGATAATAAAACCCTCAATTATTTGAGTGTAATCTTTCAGATACCTAAAAGCAAATTCAAATGTTACAGAAACAAACAGTCTCGTCCAAACTTTTGGAACTTTTAGAACGCTTGCAGCGGATTCCATCACTGAAAGAATTTCCATTAGTGGGTGGTACGGCATTAGCCTTGCAATTAGGCCATCGCTCCTCTTACGAAAAACGCAATATAAATTACCTTTGAAAAACTGACAACAATCACATTATGCAAAAAAATATATTCACTTTATTAATTCTTTTTGTTCTATTTGTACCTGTCAAGGCACAGAACATTGATACTGAGGTAAAAAACGAGATTGAAACTTACTTGACCCAAACGATTCGAAGGCAAACTTCTATCGGTAAAATTACCATTGATTCGCTTTCCGTTCAAAAAAAGAAAATACAACTGTTTGCCAAAGATAACCTGTCGTATGGACGATTCGATAAAGGATTGGTTGACAGCATTTATACCCGCATCAAAGAATTGTTTCCCGATGAATGGAAACGCTATTCCATCGAACTTTTTTCCGACGGATACAAAATTGAAGATTATATTCCGCTCAACCGCAAGGAACGATTTGAAAACAAAGTGGATATTCCTCTAAAAAAGAATCTGTCCACGCCTTTTGTCATTAAAAAAGGACTGCAAGACCGGCACCTCGCTTTATGGCAGAGCCATGGCTGGTATTATGAAAAAAGCCTTACCCGCTGGGAATGGCAACGCGCGCGCATTTTTCAGACCGTAGAAGATTTATATACACAAAGTTACGTCTTGCCTTACTTGGTTCCCATGCTCGAAAATGCCGGAGCCAATGTGCTACTTCCTCGTGAACGGGATACGCAGAGCCATGAAGTTATTGTGGATAACGAATCCGCCCAAGCAGGTTGGTCGGAAGGTGCGGGAGCCGGATTTGCTCACTTGAAAAAAGTCTATTACGATTTGGAAAATCCGTTTACGCAAGGGACTTACCTGCAAACAAAAACGGTAAAAAAAGGCGCTGTCAGCACCTATACTTGGCAACCGGAAATACCGGAAAAAGGCAAATATGCCGTCTATATTTCTTACGCAAGTTTGCCTAACAGTACGAAAGACGCCCGCTATACCATTTATCATACCGGCGGAAAGACCGAGTTCAGCATCAACCAAACCATGGGTGGCGGCACTTGGATATTCCTTGGATTTTTTGATTTCAAAGAAGGCTTAAACGATGATTGTAAAATTGTGTTGTCCAACGAAAGCAAGGATAAAGGCCGGATTGTCACTGCCGACGCCGTCAAAATAGGCGGCGGTATGGGCAATATTGCCCGCGGAGAGGGCGACCATCTGGAAACGAGCGGCTATCCCCGCTATACCGAAGGCGCCCGTTACTGGTTGCAATGGGCCGGTGTCCCGGATAGCGTGTACCGTTGGACGAAAGGCGAAAGAGATTATACCGACGACTACCAAAGCCGCGGTTTGTGGGTAAATTATATGGCCGGCGGTTCGTCCAATATTCCAAAAAAAGACGGATTGCATATTCCTTTGGATGCAGTTATGGCTTTTCACTCCGATGCCGGTACGACGTATAATGATTCTATTATCGGAACTTTGGGAATTTGTATGACACACTACAATGAAGAAAAATTTGCGAGCGGAAAACCCCGCATCTTGTCGCGCGATTTGGTTTCAATTATTATGGATGAAATTGTACAAGACATTCGCCTGCAATACGAACCCAACTGGACACGCCGGCAGATTTGGAACAAGTCTTACAGCGAAGCCCGCTTGCCGGAAGCGCCGACCATGTTGCTCGAACTGCTTTCGCACCAGAATTTTGCTGATATGCGCTACGGATTAGACCCGGCTTTTCAGTTTACCGTGAGCCGCTCGATTTACAAAGGATTTTTGAAATTTATCGCTTATCAGTATAAATTTGATTATGTTGTACAACCCTTACCCGTTCATTCGTTCAGTACGCAGTTTGTTGGCGAGGCGCAGGTTCAACTCGAATGGCAATCCACGGAAGAGGCGATGGAACCGACTTCCGCTCCTACGGGCTATATTGTATATACTGCTTTGGGGGACAATGATTTCGACAATGGCGTATTCGTCCGCGACAAGCGTACCACATTGAGCGTTGAGAAAGACAAACTCTATCGTTTCAAAATTACGGCAGTCAACGATGGTGGAGAAAGTTTTCCGTCTGAAATTCTGTCTGTTTGCCGCAAGAGCGACGAAAAAGGGCTTGTATTGATCGTAAACGGATTCGACCGGGTATCTGCTCCGGACAGTTTCGCCGCCAAAGATAGCATTGCCGGATTTTTGGATTTCCTCGACCATGGCGTACCGGACAAAGTGCAGTATAACTTTATCGGAAGCCAGTATGAATTTCGCCGCAAAATACCCTGGATGGACGACGATGCTTCCGGTTTCGGCTCCAGCAACGCCAATTACGAAACATCCCTCATAGCCGGAAATACTTTCGATTACCCGTATATTCACGGAAAATCCATTGTCGATGCAGGCTATTCATTTGTTTCAGCTTCTTCCGAAGCTATCATGAACGGTCAGATTGCGTTAAACGATTACCGATTGACCGACCTGATTCTGGGCAAACAAAAACAAACCCGAATCGGACGTGGCGCTTTCCCTTCCCGGTTCAAAACTTTTCCCGATGATTTACAAGCTAAAATTACCGCTTATTGTCGGCAGGGAGGAAACATCTTCGTCAGCGGCGCTTTTGTGGCGACCGATTTGTGGGACAACGGCGAAGCGAAAGCCTCCGATAAAGCATTTGTGCAGGATATCCTGAAATATACGTGGAGAACCGGACATGCCGCCGTAACCGGAAAGGTAAAAAGCGTGGTTTCTCCATTCACTCAATTTGCAGGAAATTATCAATTCTACCATCAGCTCAATCCGGTCTTTTATGCAGTGGAATCGCCCGACGCCATCGAACCGGCAGGAAAAGACAGCTACACCATTTTCCGGTATAGTGAAAATAATTTGAGTGCAGGCGTTGCCTATTCGGGCGATTATAAAACCTGTATTCTGGGTTTTCCGTTTGAAACTTTGCAAAAAGAATCATCGCGCAACGAACTGATGAAACAACTGTTAGAGTTCTTCCAAAAATAATTCGTAATTTTTAATTCGTAATTCAATATGACCCCAATATTAGTTCTTACTGCCATCGTCGCCTATTTCCTTGTCTTGTTTGGCGTATCCCACCTCTCCGGACGAAAGGCGGACAATGCCGGTTTCTTTTCAGGCAACCGGAAGTCGCCTTGGTACATAGTGGCTTTCGCGACTATCGGCGCAGCCATCTCCGGCGTAACTTTCGTCTCCGTTCCGGGAATGGTAGCCGGAAGCGGGTTTTCCTACCTGCAAATGGTGTTGGGTTTTGCCGTCGGGCAATTTCTTATCGCCTTTGTATTGATACCGCTTTTCTACAAGATGAATCTGACTTCCATCTACGAATATTTGGAAAACCGCTTCGGCATCTCAACTTACAAAACCGGCGCGTGGTTTTTCTTTGTTTCCAAGATGTTGGGTGCATCCATCCGTTTGTTTATCGTTTGTGTGGTGCTCCAATTATTGGTTTTTGAACCGCTTCATCTGCCGTTTATCCTGAATATTGTGTTCACAGTGGGCATCGTTTGGATTTATACTTTTCGCGGCGGCGTGAAATCGCTGATATGGACGGATTCGCTCAAAACTTTCTGCCTGATTGTTTCGGTCGGACTGTGTATTTATTACATTGCCAAGAACTTGGGACTTGATTTCGGCAGTTTGTTCGCTTCCATCCGTGATTCCGAAATGTCGAAAACCTTTTTCTTCGATGACGCCAATGACAAGCGTTTTTTCTGGAAACAGTTTCTGGCAGGGATATTTACGGTTATCGCCACCACCGGATTGGACCAGGATATGATGCAACGGACTTTGAGTTGCAAGAACCCGAAAGATTCTCAAAAGAACATGATAACCGGAGGCGTTTTGCAAATCTTCATCAATTTGCTTTTTATGATGCTGGGCGTTTTGCTTTATACTTTCGCAGCCAAAAACAGTGTCGCATTACCGGACAAAGGCGATGAAGTCTTTCCTTTCCTTGCCACGCAAGGTTTCTTTCCGGTCATTGTCAGCGTGTTATTTATTATCGGTTTGATTTCGGCAGCTTATGCGGCAGCCGGTTCGGCCTTAACCGCCCTGACAACTTCCTTTACTGTCGATATTTTGGAAAGCCCGAAGAAAAAAACGGAAAAAGAAGTGGCAACTATCCGCAAAAAAGTGCATATCGGCATGGCGGTTGTAATGGGATTGGTTATTTTTGTCATCAATTTGCTGAATAACGCCTCGGTCATTGATACGGTTTACAAATTGGCAAGTTACACTTACGGACCGCTGTTAGGGATGTTTGTATTTGGCATATTCATCAAGAAACCGGTAAGGGATAAATGGGTTCCCCTCGTGGCAATCGCTTCTCCGGTATTGAGTTTTGTGGTGGATATTCATTCCAAAGCATGGTTCAACGGTTATGAATTTAGTCACGAACGATTGATACTCAATGCGGCTTTTACTTTTGTCGGATTGTGTATTTTGATTAAAAAGAAATGACAGACGCAGAAAAAATAAAGTCCATAATTGCCAAAGGCGAAGGTTTGAATATTGAATTTAAAAAATCGCACACTGCATTGCCACGCAATGTATTTGAAACAATCTGTGCGTTCCTGAATCGAAAAGGCGGATATATTTTGCTCGGCGTTAAAGATAACGGTTCTATTGAGGGTATCCGGGAAGAAACACTGCCTGCCCAATTGAAAGTATTGGCTGATGACATGAATAATCCGCAACTTATTTCGCCAACGTTTTATCTTTCAAGCGAGGTGGTTGAAATCGAAGGCAAGAAAATTATTTGCATCTATGTACCGGAGAGTTCGCAAGTCCACACCTATTTGGGCGTTTATTACGACCGCAACCATGAGGGCGATTACAAACTAAGCAACCAGCAATTAGTTGGCAATTTATTTGTGCGCAAATATGATGGTTTTACGGAAAACAAGGTGTTCCCGTACCTGCGAATGGAACATTTAGAACAGGCTTCTTTCAATACGGTGCGAAATTTAGTGAAAGTGGAGCATCCCGACCACCCTTGGATAAATATGACTGACGAAGAACTTTTGCGTTCTGCCAAAATGTATCTGACGGATATACATACCAATCAATCGGGATACACTTTGGCTGCAGCATTGGTTTTTGGAACAGAATCTACCATACGGTCTGTTTGCGGTCATTACAAAATAGACGCCTTGTGCCGAAAAGACAATGTGGACAGATACGACGACCGAGATGTCATTACCTGCAATTTGATTGAGGCATACTCCCGTTTGATGGCATTTATTCGCAAACACACGCCGGATAGGTTTTACCTCGAAGGCAACCAGCGACGAAGCATCAGGGAACTTATTTTTCGCGAAATGGTTGCTAATTTGTTGGTTCACAGAGAGTATTCAATCCGTTATCCGGCGCGGCTCACCATATACAAGGGAACCGTTGTAAGTGAAAATGGAACAATTCCGAACGCCATGGGGCTTATTACGCCGGAAAATGTCGTCCCACATCCCAAAAATCCCACTATTTCTGATTTTTTTCGACAATTAGGATGGGTGGAAGATTTAGGCTCAGGCATTAGGAATATGTTTCACTATTGTCCCATATATGTCAAAAATGCGGTGCCAATCATGGAAGAAGGCGATGTGTTCAAACTAACGGTCAGGTATGGCAATGAGGATGCTGACGACACTATTGTGTCAGAAAAAATCAGTCAGATTAAACATGCGGATGAGATATTGGCATTGATTCAGGAAACTCCGAAAATTACCGCAATAGATATGGCAACTAATTTATCATTATCAGAACGTCATCTAAGAAAAATTTTGGCTCGCCTTGTTGAGTTAAAAATAATAGAACGTAAAGGTTCAGATAAAGATGGTGAATGGATGACAGGGTAAATGACAGGGTAAATGACAGGGTAAATGACAGGGTAAATACACGAAATATTGGAATTAAAAATTATTTATATGAAAAAGTTATTAGCTATTTTTTGTTTATTGTGCAGTGCATTCTGTGTGCAGGCGCAACAACCGGCGGTCGTGGTTGGTGCGGAACGGACAGCCGAGTATTTTCCGCTGTTAAAGGGCAAACGAATTGCGCTCTTTTCCAATCACACCGGTATGGTAGGGAATAAACATTTATTGGATGTTTTAATTGAAAATAAAATCAATGTAACGGCGATTTTTTCGCCTGAACACGGTTTTCGCGGCGATGCCGGAGCCGGCGACCACGTGGCCAGTTCGATAGATGAAAAAACCGGAGTACCCATTCTGTCGCTGTACGATGGAAATTCCGGTAAACCCAGCGAAACCTCCATGCGCAAATTCGATTTGCTGATTGTGGATATACAAGATGTCGGATTGCGTTTCTATACTTACTATGTCACAATGACCAAGTTGATGGATGCTTGCGCCGAACAACACAAAAAAGTAATACTCATGGACAGACCCAATCCCAACGGGCATTACGTGGATGGTCCGATACTAAATATGAAATACAAATCGGGCGTGGGCGGACTGCCGATTCCGGTGGTTCACGGATTGACTTTAGGCGAACTCGCCGGGATGGTCAACGGCGAAAAATGGCTGACCAAAGGACGTGTCTGCGATTTAACGGTCATCAAATGCTTGAATTACACGCATCAAACGATGTACCGCCTGCCGATTCTGCCGTCGCCGAATTTGCCGAATATGCTCTCGATTTATCTCTATCCTTCAACTTGCTATTTTGAAGCAACTCCTGTGAGTTTGGGACGGGGCACTTCGCTTCCTTTTCAGATTTACGGTCACCCGAATATGAAAGGATATACTTATTCATTCACGCCCAAGTCAATGCCTTCGGCGCCCAAACCGCCACAGCAAGACCGCTTGTGTTACGGAGTGAATTTGAGCAATCTTTCGGAGGAAGAAGTGTGGAAAAAAGGGATAGATTTAAGTTATCTCATTGATGCTTACCGGAATTTGAATATGGACGACCATTTCTTCCGCTCCTTTTTTGAAAATCTAATCGGAGTCGATTATGTCCGCAAAATGATTAAAGAAGGTAAAAGCGCCAATGAAATCAAAGCGATGTGGCAAGACGATGTAGTGAAATTTAAAAAACAACGCAAACCCTATTTATTGTATGAAGAATAGAATCATATTATTGCTTATTGCAACATTCCTGTCTGCCGCTCTGACTGCTCAGGTCAAACCCGGAATAGAAATATTACGAGAATCTAATTTCAAATTATTGGAAGGAAAAAAAGTGGGATTGCTTACCAATCAGACCGGCGTGGATCGAAATCTGAAATCCACCCTCGATATCCTGTTTGAAGCGCCCAACGTGAATTTAGTGGCTTTATATTTCCCCGAACATGGCCTTCGGGGAGAGTATGATGGCGGCGCCGAAATTGGCAGCGACCGCGACCCGCAGACCGGATTGCCGGTTCACAGTTTATATGGTAAGACCAAGAAACCTACGCCGGAAATGCTGAAAGACATTGATGTGTTGATATACGACATTCAGGACATTGGTTCGCGTTCCTACACTTTTATCAGTACGATGGGTTTAGCGATGGAAGCCGCCGCAGAAAACGGAGTTGAATTTATGGTGCTCGACCGCCCCAACCCGTTGGGCGGCAATAAATTTGAAGGACGACCGTATGTAGAGCCGAATTTGGTATCCTTGGTAAGTCAATTTCCAATAACTTACGTGCATGGTTTTACCGTAGGCGAACTGTCGGCTTTCCTCAACGAAGAAGGTTTGTTGAAAGACAAAGTGAAAGCTAAACTTACGGTTGTAAAAATGAAAGGCTGGAAGCGCAAGATGAATTTTGAAGCGACCGGTTTGCCTTGGGTCATCTCGTCGCCGCATATTCCACATGCCGCAACGGCTTATCATTATCCGATTTCGGGAATACTCGGCGAACTTTATGTGTATAGCATTGGCGTAGGCTACACCGTACCTTTTGAAGTTTTTGCTACGTCTTGGATAGATGCCGAGAAACTGACAAACAATCTCAATGCTTTGAAATTGCCGGGGATACAGTTTCGCCCTATCCATTTCAAGCCCTATTACAGCGTAGCCAAAGGAGAATTTTTGCATGGCGTACAGACTTATGTTACCGATGCGGATAAAGCCCAATTAAGTTTGATACAGTTTTATGTCTTGCAGGAATGTCACAAACTCAATCCGGATAAAAACGTTTTTGAACTCTGTGAAAAATCCCGTTTAAATATGTTCGATAAAGTGTGTGGAACAAGCCGCATTCGTGAAACATTTTCACAAACATTCACCGTCGATTCGATATTGAATATTTGGAACGAAGATGTAAACAATTTTAAGAAGCAAGCAAAAAGGTATTTTTTGTACAAATAATTAAAATTTTCAAATTGACACATTTTCAAATTGTTTAAACATGAAACGTAAATTTCTCTTAGTCCTTTGCGCCTTTGCGCTTCAAACTACCGCTCTTTGGGCGCAACCCGCAACGCCCTTTCGTTTTGCCCTCGTAACCGACCTCCATGTGACTCATGCCGGTAATGCTGAGAAAGATTTGCAAAATGCAGTCAATCAAATCAATGCAAGCGATGATATCGAATTTGTTTTGGTTACCGGCGACTTGTCGGAAGAAGGCGACCGGGAATCGTTGCAGAAAGCCAAAACCATCCTTGACCAATTGAAAGTCAAGTATTACGCCATCCCCGGTAATCACGAAACCAAATGGAGCGAATCGGGCATGACGGCTTTTGGCGACATCTACGGCTCCGAACGTTTTGAATTTGAACACAAAGGATTTCTTTTTCTCGGATTTAATACCGGCCCGTTCATACGAATGGCCGACGGCCACGTAGCGCCGCAGGATATTACTTGGCTGAAAAAGGAATTGAAAAAAGCAGGGAAAAAGCAACAAGTGATTTTAGTCACGCATTATCCCCTGTTGCCGGGCGATGTGGACAACTGGTACGACCTGACCGATGCCGTGCGCCCGTACAATATCCGGACATTTCTCGGCGGACATTATCATACCAACCGCATTTTAGAATATGATGGAATACCGGGAATACTCAACCGTTCCACGCTCCGCGACAAAGCGCCATTGGGCGGTTATTCCGTCTATGAAATTACCGCCGATTCGATTTTGGTTTACGAACAAAATATCGGAGAAGCGCGGAGGCAATGGGCGGCTTTGTCCTTGAAAAGCAAATTGTACGATGAAAAAGGCGATCCCGACAAATATCCTGATTTTTCGGTTAATCAAGAATATAAATCGGTGCGTGAAAAGTGGTTGCAACAAACCGGAGTGGGCATTTACAGTTCGCCGGCGGTCTATCAAAATAAAGTGTATGTAGGCAACGATGAGGGCGCCCTCACTTGTTATTCTTTGAAAGACGGAAAGAAAATCTGGTCTTTCCAATCCGGGAAACGGATAGTCGGCACTCCGGCAGTCGATGCAGGAGTAGTTGTCTTCGGGTCTGCGGATAAAAACATTTACGGATTAGATGCCGCCAACGGCAAACTTTTGTGGAAAGTAAGTGCGGAAGAACCTGTACTTGGCGCCGTTACAATTGAAAACGGAATTGCTTATATCGGTGCAAGCGACCACACTTTCCGCGCGATTGATATTCATTCGGGAAAAATCCGTTGGGCGTATTCCGACATAAAAGGATACATCGAAACCCGTCCTTGGGTAGAGGGAAACAAAGTGATTTTCGGCGCATGGGACAATACGCTGTATGCCTTAGACAAAAACAACGGGGGCGAATTGTGGAAATGGACGGGCGGACTGACCCGGATGCACTTTTCTCCCGCCGCCGTATGGCCTGTGGCCGCCCAAAGCAAAGTGTTTATTACCGACCCTGAACGCGCCATGACGGCCATCGACCTCGAAACCGGAAAAACCGTTTGGCGCACCTACCAATCCATGGTACGGGAAACCATCGGACTTTCCGAAGACAAAGAACGTGTTTACAGCAAAACGATGAACGATTCGATAGTTTGTTTCTCAACTAAAGGCAATACGCCCGTCGAAATCTGGGCGTCCAACGTGGCCTTTGGTTACGAACACGCTCCGTCGATGCCGGTAGAAAAAGACGGTCTTGTTTTCGGCAGCACTAAAGGCGGATTAATCTTTGCCTTGGATGCGCTGACCGGCAAGGTATTGTGGAAGCACAAAATCGGAAATTCCCTGATTAGCACAGTCGTTCCTTTGAATAAAAAACAAGTTTTATTTACGGCGACCGGCGGCGAAGTAGGATTATTAGAAACAAATGATGAAACAACCAAACCTAACAGGTTTTAAAAATCTCGGAGGTTTACGATTTAAATCCTGTTAGGTTTACGATTCAATAATAGAAAATTATGTTAGATTCTGTACAACAGCTTATTGCCGGCCAACTCTCTTCTTGGGAACTGGCCGCCAATAATTACAAGGCTTTATCTCAAGTCAAAATAAAAGCCGTGGAAGTTGACGGACATACTTACAAAGTGCAGTTCAACCCGGCGCGCATCGCTTCTTCGGCAGCGAATGTTGACGCCAAATCCATTCAGGAGCGCCAATGTTTCCTTTGCGCCGCCAATCGTCCCTCGGTACAAAAAGGAATTTTTTTCAACGGACGGTATGAGATATTGGTAAATCCGTATCCCATTTTTTCCCGTCATTTGACTATACCGGCAGTGGAACATACGCCGCAACTTATCTTTTCCCGTTTCGGGGATATGCTTGATTTGGCGCAACAATTAAATGATTTTACACTTTTCTATAACGGCCCCAAATGCGGCGCGTCCGCTCCCGATCATTTTCATTTTCAAGCCGGGAACAAAGGCTTTCTTCCCATCGAAAACGACCGGAATCTTCCGAATGTCGTTCGCATCGAATCGGACAACAAACAAGAAATCATCGACCGTTTTCATCAGATTTACAATACCTTGGAACTGCATCCGGGAGATGCCGAACCAATGATGAATCTGCTGACTTGGTACGAATCCGGCCATTGGGTCGTGTGTATTTTCCCAAGAAAAAAACATCGCCCCGCGTGTTATTTTGCAGAAGGCGATAAAAACATCCTGATTAGTCCCGCTTCAGTTGATATGGGAGGCGTATTTATTACCCCTTTGGAAAAAGATTTTCAAAAAATTACCGCTGGAGATATAGCAAGTATTTTAGAAGAAATATAAAAAACACATAGATATGAAACGATATTATTTATTTTTGTTACTTTTTACAGTAATCTGTCACACAACCGTTTTCGGACAATCCGCATGGATACGAATCAATCAGTTAGGCTATTTTCCGGAAGACCAAAAAACAGCCGTTTATATTTCTCTGGATGCCAATGGCAGCGCCGATTTTGAAGTCAAAGAAGCCAAAGGAAACACCACGGTTTACAAAGGAAAAGGCATTGCCGCCCAAGCAGAAAGATGGGGAATGAAAAAGGCCTTACGCCTTCCGTTTACAGCCCTTACCACCGGCGGAGAATATTATATCGCCTGCAATGGCGTCCAATCGCCCGTGTTTAAAATCAGCCCGGCTGTGTACGACGGAGCCGCCGATTTTATTCTGCAATACATGCGCCAACAACGCTGCGGATACAATCCGTACTTGGATACGCTTTGCCATCAGCACGACGGATTTATCGTTGACCACCCCACCCGTACCGGCGAAGCCATTGACGTCCGGGGCGGCTGGCACGATGCTTCCGACTACTTGCAATACCTGACTACTTCTGCCAATGCAACTTTCCAAATGCTATTCGCTTGGCAACAAACGCCCGATAAAACGATATTCAAAGACGAACATGACGCTTCCGGAAAAAAAGGGAAAAACAACATCCCCGACATCCTCGACGAAGTGCGCTGGGGATTGGAGTGGATGGTAAAAATGAATCCCGATTCCGCCTTCATGTTCAACCAGATAGCCGACGACCGCGACCATGCCGCTATGCGCAATCCTGCGCACGACCAAGTGGATTACGGCTGGGGAAAAGGCGAAGGCCGTCCGGTGTATTTCATTACCGGCAAAACCAATGGCGAAGGAACGCACAAGAACCGTTCAACCGGTGTTTCGTCTTCTGCCGCCAAATTTGCTTCGACATTTGCTTTGGGAGCCGATGTGTTCAAAAATATTGACCCTGCATTTTCATCTGTTTTGAAAAACAAAGCTTTACCTGCTTATCAATTCGGCGAAGCCGTACCGGGAAATTTCCAGACGGCCTGCGTGGTTTCTCCTTATTTCTATGAGGAAGATAACTGGGTGGACGACATGGAATTGGCGGCTGCCGCAAATTATGCGCTTACCCGCGATGCCGATTGGTTGACCAAAGCCAATTACTGGGGACAGTTGGAAGAAATCACGCCTTGGATGGAATTAGGCCGGGCCAGACATTACCAGTTTTATCCGTTCGTCAATCTGGGACATTTCTATCTTTCTCAATCCGATGACGAAACCATCCGGAAAAAATACACGGATTTTATGCAACGAGGATTGGAATCCTTGTTAAAGCGCGCGAAAGAATACGACGACCCTTTCCTAAACGGCGTACCGTTTATCTGGTGTTCCAATAATTTAGTGACTGCGGCTATTACGCAAGCGCGCCTTTATCACCAGACATCCGGAGATGGCAGCTTTCTGGAAATGGAAGCGGCGCTTCGGGATTGGCTGTTCGGCTGCAATCCCTGGGGTACATCCATGATTAGCGGATATCCGGCAACCGGCGATTCGCCCCTAAGGACACATTCTTTTGTTTCCGAATTGATGCACGACATTCCTTATGGCGGATTGATTGACGGTCCGATTTATAAATCAATCTACGATAGTCTCCGCGGTATTCATCTGAAATATGAAGACACTTATGCGCCGTTTCAGTTCGGAGCTGCCGTCTATCATGACGATCCGGGAGATTATTCTTCCAACGAACCCACCATGGACGGAACCGCCAGTTTGAGTTTTTATCTGTCCACTTTGGAAAAAACGGGGAATCTTCAAAAAAAAAAGTAAATTCGGAAACCGATAGTCAGGGTGCAACAGTGCGCCTGAACCGAAAAGAGAAAGTCATCCATCTGATTTTTTCCGCCGATACGCGATTTGAAGGAGCTATTCCCATATTGAAAACGCTGAAAACGAACAAGGCAAAAGCCTCTTTTTTCCTAACAGGCAATTGCCTGCGGATGCAAGAAATGGAGCCGCTAATCCGGAATATTCAAAAAGACGGGCATTACATCGGAGGCCATTCCGACAACCACCTCCTGTATGCTTCCTGGGACAACCGGCAAGAGACTTTAGTAAGTAAAGACAGTTTGTTGAAGGATTTGTGCAGCAATTTGGCTGCTTTGGAAAAATACGGCATCGTCAATGCGGTAAGTTATTTCTTGCCGCCTTACGAATGGTACAACCAAGAAACCGTTGCTTGGCTTGAATCGCAAGGGCAATGGGTCATTAATTTCACGCCCGGAATCCGGACGGCCGCCGATTATACAACCCCGGATATGCCCGGCTACAAATCCTCGCAAGCGCTTATCGACCAGTTGTATCAGTTTGAAAAAGAACAAAGTCTGAATGGCGCTATCATCCTGATTCATCCGGGTACGGAAAGCGCCCGGACGGACAAGTTGTATTTGCGATTGAATGAAATCATTCAATACTTGAAGAAAAAAGGGTATCGTTTTGAACGGTTGTTGAAAATTGGTGTCGACAAATAACTACAAAATAGCGCAAACAGTACATATTAAATGAATTAGCGCGGATAATATAAAAAATCCGCGCTAATCCACCAAATCCGCGTTATCCGCGTTCTTTTTACGCTTGTTTGTAATATTCCAAACTTTCGATAGGAAATTCGTTGATAAATTCCTGAATCTTGTGTACTTCTGCTTCTGCATAAGTAACATACACTTCCGCTGAACGCTTAAATGCTTCCGAATCGCGGTTCGTATCCAACAACAACAAATAACTTAATGTGATATGACCGGCGGCTTCCACCAAACGGCGCGCCTGAAAATCAATGTATTCGTTGTCTTTGGTATCCGCTACTTTCGGAACAATTTGTTCGTAGATGGCAACCAATTTCTCCAAACGGGCTTTCAAACCGTCTAATTCGGGATTTTGCAACTCTTCCTGATACTCTTTCCAACGAGCTAAATATGTGCCCGTCAAGACGTGGCGGATGGCTGCTACTACCTGCAATTGCGTTGTTCCTTCGTAAATGTTGGTGATACGGGCATCACGGTAGATGCGTTCGCAAGTGTAATCTTTCATAAAACCCGAACCGCCGTGAACCTGAATACAATCGTAGGTATTCTGATTAGCATATTCGGTAGTCATGGCTTTACCCAACGGCGTGAAAGCATCGGCCAATTTTTTATACTTCTTCAGTTCTTCTTTTTCTGCCGGTTCCAATTTACGTTCTTTCTCGATGTCTTCCAATATTTTATAAATATCCACAAAACGAGCGGTTTCGTAAAGAATGGCGCGTGAACCGTCCAATTTGGCTTTGATGTTGGCAATCATTTCGTAAACAGCCGGAAATTCGATGATGGCTTTGCCGAATTGTTTCCGGTCTTTGGCGTAAGCGATGGCTTCGCGGTAAGCCGCTTCCGACAAACCGGTTGCCTGTGCCATGATACCCAATCGGGCGCCGTTCATCAACGACATCACGTATTTAATCAAACCCAATTTGCGCGAACCGCAAAGTTCCGCTTTGGCGTTTTTGTAAGTCAATTCGCAAGTAGGCGAACCTTTGATACCCAATTTATTTTCGATACGGCGAACATCGACGCCTCCGTCGCGTTTGTCGTAAATGAACATGGAAAGTCCACGACCGTCTTTGGTGCCTTCTTCCGAACGCGCCAAAACCAAGTGAATATCTGCGTCGCCATTGGTGATGAAACGTTTTACGCCGTTCAAGCGCCAGCAATCGTTGGCTTCGTCGTAAGTCGCTTTCAACATCACGGCTTGCAAATCGGAACCGGCGTCCGGCTCGGTCAAGTCCATCGACAAGGTTTCTCCGGCACATGCACGGGGCAGGAATCTTTTATGTTGGTCTTCGTTTCCAAATTCGTACAGCGTTTCGGCACAATCCTGCAAAGCCCAAAGATTGCAGAAACCGGCATCTGCGCGGGCCGACATATCGGCAGCCATGATGAACGTTACCATCGGCATATTCAATCCTTCGTAGCGGCGAGGCATCGAAAGTCCCATCAAACCGGCTTGGATAGTCGCCTTCAGGTTTTCAACCGTTCCCGGAGCATATACTACGCGGTTGTTGACTACGCTGGGGCCGACATGATCCACCTCTTCCGCATTGGGAGCCACTACTTCACCGATGACTTCACCGGCGATTTCCATTACTTTTTCGTAACTGTCTATGGCATCTTCAAAATCGAAAGGTGCATAATCGTATTGTGCTGCATCGGCATAATTCCGTTCTTTCAATTCCGCAATGCGGCGCATCAAAGGATGATGCAAATGGTGTTTCAAAGACGGATTATCTAAATAAAAATTTGACATTTGTATTTAATTTTTAATGATTAATTTATGTATTGATAAGCAATCCCCAAAAGAATTGCAATTCCAAAACTAAGCAGAGACCCGATTAACAAGTACTCCGTTTTTGCCGTATCCGTATCTCTAAATCGCAAAATCGACGTCGCTGCAATGATAAAACCCACTGCGGCGAACTGATTGAATGAAATCAGGATAAACGACAATAAACGTTCCAGTGAACCGATTATTCTGCCCGCATTTATTAAAGTATTATTTCCTTATTTCGGATATTTCTTTTTCCGATTTATCCAATAATTTGTAAAAAACAATTTTACTTTGTCCGCTCTTCTGCTTCGAAAATATAACATCAAGGAGATCAAATATTGGAGAAAAAATGTTAGTCCAATCTACATTCTTGCTTTTGAAAACCAATGTTTTTTTTATCTTTTTATCAAGAGCGGTCATTTCATTGATTGCTTTATTCATACTGCAAATATCGGTAAATTTACCGAATTATCAAACAATTCGGTAAATTTACCGATAAATATCATTTGCTGTTTTTCTTATAATATTTGATCATCTTCGGAACCACCGTTTCCACATCGCCCGTAATCACGTAATCGGCGATGTTGTTGATAGGTGCATTCGGATCATTGTTAATGGCAATAATCAAGGAAGATTCCTGCATTCCGGCGATGTGCTGGATTTGTCCGGAAATCCCGCAAGCGATGTACAATTTCGGGCGAACGGTAACTCCGGTCTGACCAATCTGGCGTTCGTGTTCCGCATAACCGGCATCGACAGCAGCGCGAGAGGCGCCTACTTCAGCGCCGATGGTATTGGCCAAGTCGAAAAGCAACTGGAAATTTTCTTTTGAGCCGATTCCGTAACCTCCGGCAACGATAATCGGTGCGCCTTTGATATTCACTTTAGAGGCTTCGATATGACGTTCAATCACGCTGACTGCAAAATCGGTATCGGAAACATATTGTTTCGCATCGTGCGCAACGGTTTTTCCTTGATAATTGACATCAAGAATTTCCTTTTTCATCACGCCTTCGCGAACAGTCGCCATTTGCGGACGGTTGTCGGGATTGATAATGGTTGCCACGATATTTCCGCCGAAAGCCGGACGAATTTGATACAACAGATTGGTGTAGGTTTTCCCTTCTTTTTTTTCTTCATGGTCGCCGATTTCGAGCGAGGTACAGTCGGCAGTTAATCCGCTGAACAAAGCCGAAGAAACGCGTGGCCCTAAATCCCGGCCGATGCTGGTAGCGCCCATCAGGGCAATCTGCGGTTTTTCTTCTTCGAAAAGTTTTACCAAGATACTTGTGTGTGGAAGGGAGGTATAAGGATACAAACGTGCATCGTCAAAAGTATGAAGCACATCCACACCATAAGGGAATACTTGTTTTCCGACATTGTCTAATTGGCTGCCGACAGCCACCGCTTCCAATTGGCATTTCAATTGGTTGGCGAGTGTGCGGCCTTTGGTAAGGAGTTCGAGACTGACGTCTTCCACCTTGCCGTTTTCTATTTCAAGATATACAAATAAGTTGTTCATTATTATCCGATTGTGTGATTGGTAATTAATTCCACAATTAATTCTTCGATTTGTTGGTCGGAAGAATCAAGGGTTTTACTCTCTTTGGCTTGGAAAACTACGCTTTCGATTTTCTTCACTTTCGTAGGAGAACCGGAAAGTCCGCATTGTTTCGGGTCGGCGTTTACATCGGTGGCGCTCCATTCGCCGAGAATGGCATTAGCACGTGTACTGCGGCTATTTGCAGCATCATCGTTGGCTTGTTGTTCGGAAGCGGTTTTTGCGTATTTATACTTTTGAATCAATTTGGCGTTGCGCGGACGACAATCCGGAGCCGAACCATTTACGGTAACGAGGATAGGCATTTTGCCTTCTACGATTTCCACTCCATGTTCCAAGCGGCGTTTTACAGTTATTTTACCATTGGCAACCGATTGAATTTCTTCGGCGTAGGTAATTTGAGAAAGTCCCAATTTTTCGGCAACTTGCGGACCTACCTGCGCGGTATCGCCGTCAATAGCCTGACGACCGGAAATAATCAGGTCGAATTGACCTATTTTTTTGATGGC
This sequence comes from Bacteroidia bacterium, assembly GCA_025999935.1. GTDB lineage: Bacteria > Bacteroidota > Bacteroidia > Bacteroidales > Azobacteroidaceae > Azobacteroides. The sequence goes on from BNXY01000016.1 coordinate 19,559, forward strand.
TTCGTGAAGCGCATAACTGGTTGCTAAAGTGTCCGCCCCGGCAAAAGCGCGATCGGTAAGTAGATAACCGCCGTCTGCACCTCTGAATAATCCTTCGCGGATAATATCTGCTGCACGGGGAGGCCCCATGGTAAGCAACGTAACGGTTGAACCGGGAATTTCATCTTTCAAGCGCAAAGCTTGTTCCAAGGCATTCAAGTCTTCCGGATTGAAAATAGCGGGAAGGGCAGCGCGATTGACTGTTCCGTCTTCTTTCATGGCGTCTTTTCCCACGTTTCGCGTATCCGGCACTTGCTTAGCCAATACAATAATTTTTAGACTCATTGTTAATTAATTATTAGCGTTAATCGTAAATAAGACTGCAAAAGTAATGTATTTCCGGCAAAAACCAGCAAGAAAATGTAAAAAATTGCACAAAAACACAAAAAATGAGCAAAAAACCTACTGGATTATCTGTTTAATCGCTCCCGTTTGTGGATAAAAATATACCTTTACCGGCGCTTTTTTATCGTCGAATAAAGAGGTGGCAAGAATTTGTTTTTTGCCGAATTGGGCAACTAAGAAAGTATTTCTGTATAAGGAATTTATTCCGTAAAATATTTCCACGGAGGCTTTCCCGGGTACGTTATATACGATGCTCAAGGGTTCTTTGGCTTTCCGTTTCGGGTCAACAATTTCCGGTTCGGACGGTTCGATGTTTTTGACGTTGATATAAACCGGACTACCGCTCAGGTCGTCCGCATCAACCACTCCGGCATATTTGGAGAAGCGGAATAGAACGTCCTTGTCGATATCCGAAAGTGGTTCTAACTCAAATTCCGAACCCAAAGTTTCTGTCAGGGTAGTTCCGGTAAATAATTCAACCAGCGCTTTTTCTTGCGCTTCCAACTTAGATAGTACAATTTTCATGCCTTCTCCGTCGCGCGGGGTATTTTCCGCCTCACCGGTCAGGATGTCGTTGCGGCTTTCCCGTATTTTATAGATTTGTTTGGCGGCCACTTCCGCCATTTTGATGACGGAACCGGCCAGAAGATATTCTTCCGTATAATTGGATTGCGCATCAATTGCCGGTAATTGTTCCGAAGGACTAACTGCCGGTTTGGCTTGGGTTGCCGGTTCGGGTACGTAATCGGCGTTAATACTGCAAATCAGACCGTCTTCCGTGAGAGAAACAAAAGGGGAAGTCGTTTTCGCCTTAAATTCAACCAAATAGGATTCGTTTTTATCAGGAATGCCATGACTTCCCATGGATATTTTGTCTAAAGTATAATAAACTTGGTCTTCCAAAACCACCGATTTTTCGTTGACTCCCAGATATTTTTCAGCATATTTGGCGAAAGGCCCCGCTTTTTGGGTAGTTTTGCTGTAATTCACTTCAATCGTGAAGACGGTTTTGGGTAGAAAATAGGTAACCCCGTAATCGGCGCTTTTGGTTGCACTCATTTTAATGACTTTGGTTTGCGCATTTAATTGCAAGCATGAGCAAAAAATAATTCCGAAGATAAATGCCTTTTTCATCTGTGCTTTTTTATTTTTTTCTTTAAGACCACAAAATTACGTAATTTTTTTGAAAACAGCGTCTAAATTGCTGAATTTAATATTTAGCCTGTATAAAGTTAAAAATAATATTTTCCAAATATATTAACAAATTCGTAAATTTGTTGTACTTTTGCATCTTATTGTAAAACGAAGTGGCATGACTGAGATTCGGGTTAGGGACAAAAAATTTGAATTATTCCTGCCGGAAGATGTTATTCTGAAAGGAATTAAGACTGTAGCTGAAAGTATTAACAGGGATTTGAGAGATAAAAATCCGTTGTTTATATGCGTATTGAACGGCGCATTCATGTTTGCTGCGGATTTAATGAAACAGTTAGATTTTCCTTGTGAAGTGAGTTTTATCCGCTTGAAATCCTATCAGGGGACAAAAGCCGGAGGCGCTGTAAAGGAAGTTCAGGGACTTAATGAATCTATCGAAAACCGACATGTGGTTATTATAGAGGATATTATTGACACAGGTCATACCATGTATTATTTGATGGAGAAAATGAAAGGAGAACATCCGGCTTCTTTAAAAGTAGCTACCTTGCTCTTTAAGCCGACAGCTCTACAATCAGACATCCGTCCCGACTATGTGGCCATTGAAATTCCCAATGATTTTATCGTGGGATATGGTTTGGATTACGATGGACATGGAAGAAATTTAAATAGCATTTATAAAATAAAAGAATAAATCTTATTTAAATATCTTTATTTGGAGTTAAGAATTATTATAAAAGAAAAATTTAAGAAAAAAAATGTTGAATATAGTTATTTTTGGGGCGCCCGGTTCCGGGAAAGGAACCCAAAGTGAATTAATTATTTCAAAATATAGATTGCATCATATTTCTACCGGAGAAATTTTACGTGTAGAAATGGAAACTCAAACAGAATTGGGAAAAATGGCTGATGCATATATCAAAGAAGGTCAGTTGATTCCCGATGATTTGATAATAAGGATATTATCCGATGTTTTAGCCTTACATCCGGATGCGAAAGGTTTTGTTTTTGATGGATTTCCGCGGACAATCGCCCAAGGCGAAGCATTGGATATTATGTTAAGAGAGAAAGATACCAGCATCATGGCTGTTTTTAACCTCAATGTAGAAGAAAAGGAAGTGGTTGACCGTTTGTTGAATCGAGGAAAAAAACAGGGACGGTCGGATGACAGTCCGGAAATAATTCAAAATCGACTAACCGTATATCATACTCAAACAGAGCCTTTGATTGAGTATTACAGAAAGAAAGGAAAACTTTTCAAAATTAAAGGAGGCGACTCCATAGACGATGTCTTTGAACAGATAACGCAAGTTTTGGATCGCCTTTCTTACTAAAAATAAGTAAAAATGAGCGAATCCAATTTCGTAGATTATGTGAAAATATATGCCCGTTCGGGAAAAGGCGGTAGAGGTTCTACCCATTTCCGCCGGGAAAAATATATTCCTTGGGGCGGTCCTGATGGGGGAGACGGTGGTAACGGCGGCAGCGTAATCTTGCGTGGTAACCGAAATCATTGGACTTTGCTCCATCTGAAATATGAACGTCATATTCTGGCCGGCCATGGCGGAAGTGGATCCGGAAAATTAAGTTCCGGCAAGGACGGCGAAACCAAAATCATTGACGTGCCTATCGGAACAGTGGTGTTTGATGGAGAAACCGGCGAATTTATTACCGACATCAATCACGACGGACAGGAAATTGTGCTGCTGAAAGGCGGCAGGGGCGGAAAAGGCAATAACTTTTTCAAAACTTCTACCAATCAAGCGCCCAAATATTCCCAACCGGGCGAACCTTTCGAAGAAAGAAGAATTATCCTGCAATTGAAATTATTAGCGGATGTAGGCTTGGTCGGCTTTCCCAATGCAGGGAAGTCCACTTTGCTTTCCGTTGTTTCGGCGGCAAAACCCAAGATTGCCAATTACCCTTTCACTACCTTGGAACCCAGTCTCGGAATTGTAGACGTCAGAGGAAGCCATTCTTTTGTGATGGCCGATATTCCGGGAATTATTGAAGGCGCCAGCGAAGGCAAAGGATTGGGACTGCGCTTCCTACGCCATATCGAACGAAATTCTTTATTACTTTTTTTAGTGCCTGCCGACTCCGCCGACATTAAAAAGGAATACGAAATACTCTTGAACGAATTAGCGCTTTACAACCCCGATTTGTTAGACAAACAAAGAATCTTAGCCATTTCCAAGTCCGATATGCTGGACGATGAATTGGAAATGGCGATTGCCGAAGATTTACCGGGTGATATACCTTATTTATTTATATCATCGATTACCCACAAAGGCATTATTACCTTGAAAGACCTGCTCTGGAAAAAACTGAACGAACAGGTATTTCATGATGTGGAAAACATTGTCCATAAACCAATGGACATACAATTGGCTGATTTGGACGATGATTTCAATTATGAATTGAAAGACGAAGAAGAAAATGACGATTTGAACTACGACGAATTTGATTTTGAATAATTACTAAAAACTATTATGTTAGATATTGAAAGAAAACAGATTATACAGTTGATTCAACAAGAAGTTGTGCCGGCCATCGGATGTACGGAACCGGTAGCTGTAGCCTTTGCGGTCGCGAAAGCCACCGAAACATTGGGACTTATTCCATCCGAGATAAAAGTTTCTTTATCCGCCAATGTCTTGAAAAATGCGATGGGGGTGGGTATTCCCGGAACCGGAATGATTGGTCTGCCGATTGCTATTGCTTTAGGCGCTTTAATCGGAAAATCCGAATATCAATTAGAAGTTTTAAAAGACATCACTCCCGAATCGTTGGAAGCCGGAAAACAGATGATTACCGACAAAAAAATCACTATTTCCCTGAAAAAAGACGCCCCCGAAAAACTCTACATCGAAGCCGTTTGTACGAAAGGGGAGGAATCAGCCCAAGTAATTGTCCGCTCGGAGCATACACATATTTGTTTCATTGAAAAAAACGGGAAAATTCTCTTTGAAGAACAAGCGGTTTCCGTTTCCGAAGAAAATAAAGAATTATCGGATTTGAATCTGGAAAAAGTTTACCGGTTTGCGATGGAAACACCGCTCGAAGAGATTCGGTTCATTCTCGAATCGGCGCGATTGAACAAAGCGGCTGCCCTTTCGGCGTTTCAATACGATTATGGTCACTCCTTGGGAAAAACCATGGTCAATTTTTACGAAACAGGCCTGATGGGAAACAGTATGTTACCGAAAATTTTAGCCCATACCTCCGCTGCTTGCGACGCCCGTATGGCAGGCGCTATGATTCCCGTGATGACCAATTCCGGCAGTGGGAACCAAGGAATTACGGCTACTTTGCCGGTCGTGATTTATGCCGAAGAAACCGGAAAATCCGAAGAATCTCTGATTCGCGCATTGGCTCTGAGCCATTTGACGGTTATCTACATCAAACAAAGTATGGGGCGGCTTTCGGCTTTATGCGGTTGCGTGGTGGCGTCAACCGGATCGGCCTGCGGAATCACTTACTTGATGGGCGGCGGCTATCGCGAAACCGCTTACGCCGTTAAAAATATGATCGCGAATCTGGCCGGCGTTATCTGCGACGGCGCTAAACCCAGTTGCTCGCTGAAAGTTTCCAGTAGCGTTGCGACGGCCGTATTTTCAGCCATGATGGCGCTGGAAGGTAAATATGTCACTTCAGTTGAGGGAATCATCGATGATGATGTGGATCAATCCATCCGCAATTTAACCCGGATAGCATCCCAAGGTATGAATGAAACCGACAGGATGATATTGGAAATAATGGTCAATAAATAGTCTTTTTTCATTTTTTTTAATTAATTTTGCCATTTAAAATGATAACACAGTAAAATATATATGACGAAACGACTTTTTTTAGGAGATGAAGCCATTGCTCAAGCGGCTATTGATGCCGGTTTGTCAGGCGTTTATTCTTATCCGGGTACTCCTTCCACCGAAATAACCGAATACATTCAAAGTTCAAAAATCGCAAAAGAAAACGAAATCCGTTCCAAGTGGTGCAGCAACGAAAAAACAGCTCTGGAAACGGCATTGGGTATGTCGTATGCCGGAAAAAGGACACTCTCGTGTATGAAACACGTGGGTTTGAATGTAGCTGCCGATGCCTTTATGAATATTGCTATGTCGGGAATCAATGGCGGAATGATTATCGTCACTGCCGATGATCCGTCGATGCACTCATCTCAAAATGAACAAGATAACCGTGTGTATGGAAATTTTGCCATGCTCCCCATGTTTGAACCGTCTAACCAGCAAGAAGCTTACGATATGATTTACGAAGGCTATGATTTGTCGGAAAAATTGGGTTATCCCATTTTATTCCGCATTACCACCCGCATGGCCCATTCGCGCGCCGGTGTTCAAACCCGCGAACCGAAAGCGCAAAATCCTATTCATGAGGAACAAGATGCACAACAAAAATACATCTTGCTGCCCGTCAATGCCCGCAAACGTTTCAAGATTTTGATTGAAAAACAGAAAGAATTTCTGGATAATTCGGAAAATTCAAAATACAACCAATATATACCCCTAAATCCCCTAAAGGGGACTTTGGCCGACTCGCAGAAAAGCCCCCTTCAGGGGGTTGGGGGTAAATCCCCTTCAGTGAATTCCGGGGTAAAGCTCGGCATTGTGGCTTGTGGAATCGCTTTCAATTATTTACAAGAAAATTTCCCGGACGGATTTGAAAATCCGGTGCTGAAAATCAGCCAGTATCCACTGCCCAAAAAACAATTGTTGCGCTTGGCGGCGGAATGTGATGAGATTCTGGTTTTGGAAGACGGATATCCGGTGGTAGAAGAACAACTGAAAGGTTATCTGGGAGTAGGCCTAACTATTCACGGACGTTTGGATGGTACGCTCCAACGAGACGGAGAATTGACGCCGGACAAAATCCGGAAAGCCTTGGGATTGGAAGTCGCAACGAATTACAATGTACCGGAAATAGTCAAAGTGCGCCCGCCCGCCTTGTGCGCCGGTTGTGGACACAGAGATGTTTATGAGGCTTTGAACGAAGTGCTTAAAGAATACGAAGGCGCCAAAGTATTTAGTGATATCGGCTGTTATACCTTGGGCGCTTTGCCGCCTTTCCGCGCCATCGATTCCTGTATAGATATGGGCGCCTCCATTACCATGGCGAGAGGCGCCGCAGAAGCCGGAATTTTTCCGGCAGTAGCGGTTATCGGCGATTCGACCTTTACCCATTCGGGAATGACCGGATTGTTGGATTGCGTTAATGCGAACGCCAATGTCCTGATTATTATTTCCGACAATGAAACCACCGGTATGACCGGCGGACAGGAATCCGCAGCTACCGGACGTATTCATGCAATCTGCCAAGGAATCGGCGTTGCTCCGGAACATTTACACGGCATCGTGCCTTTGAAAAAGAATTACGAGGAAATGAAAAAACTCATCCGGGAAGAGATTGAATACAAAGGCGTTTCGGTAATCGTACCCTGTCGCGAATGTATTCAAACGTATGCAAGAAAAGCAAAATCAAATAAACAATAGCACATTGGCTAATTTTCAAATTATTTTCTCATGAAAACAGATATAATTTTAGCAGGAGTCGGCGGACAGGGCATTCTTTCCATAGCCGCCGTTATCGGGGAAGCCGCTTTGGAAGCCGGACTTTTCATGAAACAATCGGAAGTGCACGGGATGAGTCAGCGGGGCGGCGACGTTCAATCAAATTTGCGTATCAGCGACAAACCGGTTGCTTCGGATTTAATTCCTCTGGGAAGTGCGGATATCATTATTTCCCTCGAACCGATGGAGGCTTTGCGCTACCTGCAATACCTGAAAAAAGACGGTTGGGTGGTTACCAATTCCACGCCTTTTGAAAATATTCCCAATTATCCTGCAACAGAAAAGATAATGGCAGAATATGATTCTCTGCCCAACAAGGTAATACTCAATGTGGAACAAATCGCAAAAGAGCTGGGCGCTCCCCGCTCCGGCAATGTGGTTTTGTTGGGAGCAGCTTCCCCTTATCTCGGAATCGGTTTCTCGGAATTAGAAAATGGCCTGCGGCAAATATTCGGACGGAAAGGCGAAGAAGTGGTAGAAATGAATTTAAAAGCCTTACGAGCTGGAAAAGAAGTTGCCGAAAAATAAAAAATATCAGAAAAAAATATAAAATATAAAATATTTAAGTACTTTTGTACAAGATTTAGAAGAATCAAAGCTATTACGAACACTAAACAACAAAAAAATTGAGAAAGAAAATATTGGTAACCGGAGGCGCCGGATTTATCGGATCACATTTGTGTGAACGACTCTTAAATGAAGGAAATGAAGTTATCTGTTTGGATAATTATTTTACAGGTTCAAAGAAAAATATTGTTCATTTAATGGATAACCCTTATTTTGAGCCTATTCGCCATGATGTTTCCCAACCGTTTTATATTGAAGTTGACGAGATATATAATTTAGCTTGTCCAGCCTCTCCTGTACATTACCAACATGATGCCATTCAAACAATTAAAACTTCAGTAATGGGTGCCATCAATATGTTGGGATTAGCGAAAAGGCTTAATATTAAAGCGCTTCAGGCATCTACCAGTGAAGTTTACGGAGATCCGTTTATCCATCCGCAACCGGAATCGTATTGGGGAAATGTGAATCCGATAGGCATTCGTTCCTGCTATGATGAAGGTAAACGTTGCGCAGAAGCCTTGTTTATGGATTATCACCGGCAAAATAAAGTGAAAATTAAAATTATCCGGATATTCAATACCTATGGGCCGAATATGAATCCCGGCGATGGACGGGTAGTTTCTAATTTTATAGTTCAAGCGCTTAAAAATGAAGATATTACTATTTTTGGAGATGGTAAGCAAACACGCAGTTTCCAATATGTTGACGATTTGATAGAAGGAATGACAAAGATGATGGCTACGGACGATTCATTCATCGGCCCGGTAAATATTGGTAATCCGAACGAGTTTACCATGCTTGAATTGGCTGCCCAGATAATAGATTTGACCGGTTCTAAATCGAAAATTGTTTACCGGCCATTACCCAGCGACGACCCTAAACAAAGGCAACCGGATATTCATTTGGCAAAAGAAAAATTAAATTGGGAACCCCAAATAAAATTACGAGGTGGTTTGGTGAAGACAATAGCTTATTTTGAAAAAATAATTTAGCTGTTTACTCAAACTTATTGAACGTATGAAAGGAAATCGTATAGAAAAAATGATAGTCGTATTACTCCTTATTTCAGGAGTAGTAATATCATTGATACAGTTTCTGGACAACCGAAGTCTATGGTTTGATGAAGCATGCCTTGCCGTTAGTATTATTAACAGAAACTTTTTTGAACTCTTAAAACCGCTTGATCATAATCAAGTAGCTCCGATTTTATTTTTACAAATTGAAAAATTATTCTCATTGCTGTGGCCTAACTCGGAATACGGATTAAGGCTGTTTCCGTTACTGTGTTTCTGGGGGTCCATTTATTTTTTTTATAAGATTATCAAAAAGCAATTCAACAACAGCTACACGATTATATTTGCATTGTTCTTTTTTATATTTAACCCAACGTTTATCTATTATTCAAGCGAGGCCAAGCAATATATGACGGATATGTTTGTGTTATTATCGGTCTTTTATTTTACCTTGAAAGATTATAACAATGAAAAGAACAAACTGTACATACTGGGAATCAGCGGTGTTATAGCTGTTTTTTTGTCGAATGTAGCGCCTGTCATATTATTTACCTGCGGCGCTTATCTGATTTATGAGGATTTTTTTATAACCAAGAAGAAAAAAATAGCGCCTTTTTTAATACTCTTTGCTGTCTGGTTAAGCGTTTTTTCTATTTATTATTACTTTTTTATTTACGAGCATCCGACAAGAAATTATATGATACAATATTGGTCGGAGAAGGATCGAGCATTTCTTCCGTGTGACCCATTTCGAAATTTCTTTTCGTTTTTAAACCTTAAGAGATGTATGATACAACACAACTTATACCCAGACATACACTTTTTCATATATATCATGCATCTCCTAATGCTAACGGGCGTAATCAAAATAATCCTACAAAAGAAATTTCACTTGTTAATTCTTTTTTGTACACCGATTTTACTGCATTTATTTTTGTCCGCTTTATGGTTATATCCTTTTTCTTACAGACTTATTTTATACACTATGCCTTGCATTATTATGTTTTGTGCATCAGGATTTAATTATGTTGTTATTACCGGTTTTGCAAAATTGAAAATTACAAAATATTGTTTTATTTCACTTATCATTTCAATAATATTTTTATACCACTTTAGCAAGTATCAAATAGAACAAGGAGGAAATATCAGAGAAAGTTTTAAATTTATTCAAAGAAATATCTGTGAAGATGAAAACATTTATGTTTATTATTTTGCAACTCCCGGATATGAATATTATAACAGTATAGGATTTATAAACCCTAAAGCTCAGGTACTTAAAGGAAAATATAATCGGTACGATGCTCGCGACGATTTTAACGAATTAAACAACCTTCATGGAAAAACATGGTTGTTATTTTCCAATCTGGTTGATTGTGTTGATGAAGAATTTATGATCAATTATATTGATTCTTTATATCCTAAAATAAAAGAGTTTAAAACAGTTGGTTTTTCCGCCTATCTTTATGATTTCGGAGAATAATTAATAAATTATTTACGTATGAAAGAAAATCGTATAGAAAAAATGATAATCGTATTACTCCTTATTTCAGGAGTAGTAATGTCATTGGTACAGTTTCTGTACAACCGAAGTCTATGGTTAGATGAAGCATCCCTTGCCATTAATATTATTGACAGAGATTTTTTTGAACTCTTAAAACCGCTTGATCATAATCAAGTAGCTCCTATTTTATTTTTGCAAATTGAAAAATTATTCTCATTGCTGTGGCCTAACACGGAATACGGATTAAGGCTATTTCCGTTATTGTGCTTCTGGGCGTCCATTTATTTTTTTTATAAGATTATCAAAAAGCAATTCAACAACAGCTACACGATTATATTTGCATTGTTCTTTTTTGTCCTTAACTCAACGTTTATCTATTATTCAAGCGAAGCCAAGCAATATATGACGGATATGTTTGTATTATTATCGGTCTTTTATTTTACCTTGAAAGATTATAAAAATGAAAAGAACAAACTGTACATACTGGGAATTAGCGGTATTATAGCTGTTTTTTTGTCGAATGTAGCGCCTGTCATATTATTTACTTGTGGCGCTTATCTGATTTATGAAGATTTTTTTATAACTAAAAAGAAAAAAATAGCGCCTTTATTAACGCTCTTTGCTGTCTGGTTAAGCGTTTTTTCCATTTATTATTACTTTTTTATTTATGAGCATCCGACAAGAAATTTTATGACACATTATTGGGCGTTTACGCTACCAGCTTTTCTTCCTCTTGACTCATTTCATAGTTTTTTTTCATTTCTTATTGACCAAAAAATAGTTATACAAGACCTCATATTCACTCGCCTGACCTTTTTCACATATATCATGTACCTCCTGTTGCTAACAGGCATAATTAGAATAATCTTAACTAAGAAATTTCACTTGTTAATTCTTTTTTGTACGCCGATTTTACTGCATTTATTTTTGTCCGCTTTATGGCTATACCCTTTTTCTTACAGGCTTATTTTATACACTGTGCCTTGTATTATTATGCTTTATACATCAGGATTTAATTATGTTGTTGTTACCGGTTTTACCAAATTGAAAATTGCAAAATTTTGTTTTATTTCACTTCTGATACCAATATCATTTTTATACAACCTTAGCAAGCTTCCAATACAATATGAAAACATAAAAGGAAGTATAAAATTTATTCAGGAAAACATCAGTGAAAATGAAAATATTTATATTTATAGTTTTGCAATTCCCGGATATGAATATTATAATAGCATAGGATTTGCAAACACTAAAAATTGGCATAGCGTTTATTCATCCAGAGATATTAACGAATTAAACGACCTTCGTGGAAAAACTTGGTTGTTATTTTCCCATATAGCTGATGAGGATGAGGAATTTATGATCAATCATATTGATTCTTTAGGTCATACTAAAATAAAAGAGTTTAAAACATTTGGTTCTTCCGCCTATCTTTATGATTTCGGAGAATAATTAATAAATTATTTACGTATGAAAGAAAATCGTATAGAAAAAATGATAGTCGCCCTACTCCTAATCTCTGGGGTAGTAATGTCATTGATACAGTTTCTATACAACCGAAGTCTATGGGTAGATGAAGCAAACCTTGCCGTTAGTATTATCAACAGAGATTTTTTTGAACTCTTAAAGCCACTTGAATATGAACAAGTAGCTCCTATTTTATTTTTGCAAATTGAAAAATTATTCTCATTGCTTTGGCCTAACACGGAATACGGATTAAGGCTATTTCCGTTATTGTGCTTCTGGGGGTCCATTTATTTTTTTTATAAGATTATCAAAAAGCAATTCAACAATAGCTACGCGATTATATTTGCATTATTCTTTTTTGTCTTTAATCAAACGTTTATCTATTTTTCAAGCGAAGTCAAGCAGTATATGACGGATATGTTTGTATTATTATCGGTCTTTTATTTTACCCTGAAAGAGTATAACAAAGAAAAAAATAAACTATACATACTGGGGATTATCGGTATTATAGCTGTTTTTTTGTCGAATGTAGCGCCTGTCATATTATTCACCTGTGGCGCTTATCTGATTTATGAGGATTTTTTTATAACTAAAAAGAAAAAAATAGCGCCTTTCTTAATACTCTTTGCTGTCTGGTTAAGCGTTTTTTCTATTTATTATTATTTTTTTATTTACGAGCATCCGATAAGAAATTTTATGATACAATATTGGTCAGCGGAAAAAGCATTCCTTCCTCATGACTCGTTTCAAAGTTTCTTTTCATTTCTAATTGATCAAAAAAGAGTTATACAAAACGCCTTATTCATTCGCCTGACCTTTTTCACATATATCATGTACTTCCTGTTACTAACGGGCGTAATCGGAATAGTCCTGCAAAAGAAATTTCACTTGTTAATTCTTTTTTGTACACCGATTTTACTGCATTTATTTTTGTCCGCTTTATGCTTATATCCTTTCTCTTATAGGCTTATTTTATACACTGTGCCTTGTATTATTATACTTTATACGTCAGGATTTAATTATGTTGTTATTACCGGTTTTGCAAAAATTTGTTTTATTTCGCTTCTTATTCCAATATCATTTTTATATGGCAAGTTTCCAACTCACAACCCAATATTGCTACAACACGGAAACATAAAAGAAGGCATAAAATTTATTCAAAGAAACATCCGTGAAAATGAAAATATATATATTTATCATTTTGCAATTCCCGGATATGAATATTATGATAGCATAGGATTTACAAACATTAAAGCTCGGATATTTAAGGGCATATATAATCGGCATGGTATTTATTCATCCGGAGATATTAACGAAATAAACGACCTTCATGGGAAAACATGGTTGTTGTTTTCACATACGTTTGCTGATGAGAAATTTATGATCAATTATATTGATTCTTTTGGTTATACTAAAATAAAAGAGTTTAAAACAGTTGATTCTTCCGCTTATCTTTATGATTTCGGAGAATAAATAATAAAAAATAAATTATATATATTTATGAAACTTTCAATAATAATTCCCGCTTATAACGAAGAAAGGACTATTCAGCTTATTCTGAATAAGGTATTGGTTGTTAGATTAATAGAAGATATTGAAAAAGAAATAATCATCGTCAATGATTGTTCAAAAGACAATACGGTTGGCGTGATAAATGAGTACATTAATCAGCATCCGCAGCAGAATATTAAATTATTCAGTCAGCCGAAAAATATGGGTAAAGGGGCGGCGCTTCATCGGGGTATCGCCGAGGCTACCGGTGATTTTATTATTATTCAAGATGCTGATTTAGAATATGATCCGGAAGAATACAATCTTTTACTGAAACCCATTTTGACCGGATTTGCCGATGTAGTTTTTGGTTCCCGATTTATTGGAGGAAATCCTCACCGCATCCTTTTCTTTTGGCATTCTATTGGAAATAAGTTATTAACCCTTGTTTCAAACATGTTTACCGATCTGAATTTAACAGATATGGAAACCTGTTATAAATTATTTAAAGCGGATATTATTAAAAATATAGAATTGAAAGAAAAACGTTTCGGATTTGAACCGGAAGTGACAGCGAAAATAGCGAAAATACCTAAGATAAGAATATACGAAGTAGGCATTTCTTATTATGGGAGAACTTACGAAGAAGGAAAAAAAATAGGATTCCGCGACGCCGTCCGAGCATTTATATGTATGGTAAAATATGCTATCATTTCATAATAAACATTTATCCAATGAGTGAATTTCATTATGTTGGCAACGAAACATTAGAAATAATGCTTGAAGCCGAAAAATACAATGCGTATCTCGAAAAATTGGTGCTAAAATATGCACCCAAAAACGTATATATCGTTGGGAAACGGGTGTAATAGCCTGATTTTTCTGTGTAAATTGAAACAATAATTAACAAATAACTCGAAAATGCTTGCAGTTCTTATTTCTTGGATTATAAGTTTGATTGTATTTTTTGCATTCGGACATTTATTTATGCGAATACTTAACCTGTATAGAAATAACAGCTATAATTTTGCAGATGTTTTTTTCTTTGGACTTTGCTTCACCGGGACAATATTGACTGTTCTTTCGATAATGATACCGTTGAAGTGGTATGTAGTATTTTCACTTTTTCTTTTTTCATTGCTTTATTTAGCCTATGATTACAGGAAAGGAAAATTATTTTTACTAACCGGTACATGGCAGAAAATCAAAGCGTTGCCTTTTGCAAGCAAGCTGTTAATTGGCGGTATTATCTGGGTGACGGCATTATATACCCTGCTTCCACCACTTTCGTACGATACGGCATTGTACCACTGGCAATCCATGATGTGGACGGAAACCTATCCGGCCGTACCCGGATTAGCCAATCTCCATACCCGCTTCGGATTCGATTCCAATGCTTTATTGCTTCATACCGCTTTCTCTCTCCAAGACGTATTCGGCTTCCATGTGATTGGAATAAACGGGCTATCGTTGCTTGTTCTTTTTATATGGATTATTTTTAAAATAAGGGAATCAAGTTGGGTAACCCGCTTGGCGCTCGCCTTATTTGCCATTGTTTTTTTAAGATATTACGACACGAATATTGCATCGCCGGGTACCGATCTACTTCCGAATATCCTTATCGCATACCTGCTGTTGCGGGCCGCCTTGGATTATCGTTCCATGGCAACCGCACCGCTATTATACTGGGTTTTACCGGTATTTTGCCTGACATTGAAACTTTCGACGACGCCATTTTGCCTGTTTAGTGTAATCACTTTTACGATCTTGGTGTTTATCAACAAACAATACAAAACCATTTTTCCATTCGTTATAACGGGCTGTATCCTTTTGATTCCATGGTTTGTCCGGAACGTGATTCTCAGTGGTTACCTGATATATCCATATCCGTCAATTGACTGGTTTTCTGTGGATTGGAAAGTTCCTTTGGCGACGGCAGAAGGAGAAAATATGGTTATACGATCCTTTGCCCGGGTATTGGATTCGGATTATCAAAAAGTAATGGAACTTCCTTTGACTGTATGGGGAAAAATGTGGTTGGTACGCTATTTTAATATTTCCAAAATGGTTATTTTGCTTCTGAGTTTGGCTGTTATTTCCCCTTTCGTTGTAGCGTTTACTCAAAAGAAGACGCTAATAAAGAGTCCGTGTAAAATCACGGCCTGGTTAATTGCATTCATTGGAATGATATTTTGGGCGGTAATGGCGCCGGATGTACGCTTTGCTTTCAGCAGCATCGCCGGCTCGGCATTAATTCCTTTTATACTGATAAACATCAATATAAAAAATGCTTTTCTTAACAAATTACCGGTAATTGCCGGTTTTTTGGGTATTCTTTTTTTTACGGGAGTATGTTTCAATGTCATCCGAATAACAAAAAACGATTTGTCGTATTCGGCTTTTCTGTATAAACCGAATGTCGTTCATTTTACAAATACAGCCGCTTCGATTGAATTTAAAACGTCGGAATTAGGCAACAATGTTATTTTATATATGCCTCAATCGGGAGATCAGTGCTACGACCATTCGTTTCCCTGTGCACCCGATTATTGCAGCGATTGTTTGGAGATGCGGGGAAAGTCGTTAAGAGAGGGATTCAGGATGAAAAAATAGGGTATATATACAATGATTTATCCGGAAATTTTTGAACAAAAAATAGGTTTTGATAAAATCAGGCAATTGCTTATCGGCCGTTGCCTTTCACCGATGGGGGAAGAAAAAGTCGTTGAAATGAAGTTTTCTCCGGATTTTGCTTTTGTTCGGAAGCAGCTTTATCAAACCTGTGAATTTGTCCGGATTATTCAGGAAGAAGATAATTTCCCTACCGATAACTTCTTTGATGTCCGCGAATCATTGAAGAAAATCCGTATCGAAGGCACTTATTTGATTGAAAAAGAATTGTTTGATATTCGACGTTCTTTGGAAACCATTAATGAAATTGTTCGTTTTTTTACATCCAAAAATACCCCTAAATCCCCTAAAGGGGATTTAGAGGCAAGCCCTTATCCGCATTTGCAGGAACTTGCTGCCAACGTATCCTCTTTTCCCCATTTGACAAAAAAAATCGACACGATTTTAGATAAATACGGCAAGATAAAAGACAATGCTTCGCCCGGATTAGCCGCTATCCGGCAACAACTGAGCCAGACGATGAGCGGCATATCCAAAACACTCCAAAGTATCTTGCGAACGGCTCAATCAGAAGGATTTGTAGATAAAGATATGGCGCCTGCCATGCGCGACGGACGTTTGGTCATTCCTGTTTCTCCGGCTTTCAAGCGCAAAATCAAAGGAATCGTACACGATGAATCGGCTACCGGAAAAACAGTCTTTATTGAACCCGCTGAAGTCGTGGAGGCCAACAACCGCATCCGCGAATTAGAAGCAGAGGAAAAGCGGGAAATTGTTAATATACTGACGATTTTTACAAATTTTATTCGTCCCGAAATCCCGGAAATACAAAATGCCTATCAATTTCTGGGGATAATAGATTTTATTCGAGCCAAGGCTTTGTTCGCCATTGATATCGAAGCGATTCTTCCGGTTATCGAAGACAAGCAACAGATGGATTGGATTCGTGCGATTCATCCGCTGTTGTATCTTTTGCACAAAAAACAACATAAACCGGTTGTGCCGTTGGATATTGAATTAAAGGTAAAAGGTAGAATTTTGATTATTTCCGGTCCCAATGCCGGCGGTAAATCCGTACTCCTCAAGACTGTGGGATTGTTGCAATACATGTTGCAATCGGGGCTGTTGATTCCGCTTAGCGAACGTTCCAAAACAGGGATTTTCAAAGATATTTTTTTGGATATCGGCGATGAACAATCCATCGAAAACGATTTATCGACTTACAGTTCGCATCTGACGAATATGAAATTCATGGTAAAAAATGCCAATCCAAAGTCGCTGATTTTAATTGATGAATTTGGCGGCGGCACCGAACCGCAAATCGGCGGCGCCATCGCGGAAGCCTTACTCAATCGTTTCAATGAAAAAGGCGGTTTTGGCATTATCACTACGCATTATCACAACCTGAAAACCTTTGCCGAAGACCACGAAGGCGTTGTCAACGGGGCGATGCTGTACGACCGCCACTTGATGCAACCCCTGTTTCAGTTGTCCGTAGGAAATCCCGGCTCATCGTTCGCCATTGAAATTGCCCGCAAAATCGGTTTGCCGGAAGATGTGATTGCCAAGGCTTCCGAAAAAGTAGGGCAGGATTATATCAATATGGATAAATATTTGCAGGATATTGTCCGTGATAAACGGTATTGGGAATCCAAACGGCAACAGATTCATCAGCAAGAGAAACGTTTGGCGGAACTGACCGAACGCTATCAATCGGATTTGGAAAAAATTGAAACACAACGGAAAGAGTTAGTTTCTAAAGCCAAAGCCGATGCCGAACATTTATTGTCGGAAGCCAATGCCAAAATAGAAAATACGATTAAAGAAATCAAAGAGGTTCAGGCGGATAAAGAGAAAACGAAAGAAATCCGGAAGTCCTTGGAAAATTTCAAGCAATCCTTGCAAAAGTCAGATGTATCTGTCATTGCGGACTTGACCCGCAATCCCCTGAATATCATTAAACACCCTTCTTCAAATAATCGCAAAAAGCAGATGAACGACCATCATGGGATTGCAGGTCAAGCCCGCAATGACACCGAGATTCGGGTGGGAGATGCGGTTCGCATGAAAGGCCAACGAACGCCGGGTACTGTCTTGGAAATCAATGGGAAAAAAGTGATTGTCGCTTTTGGAGATATTAAAACTTCAACGAAACTCGAACAACTTGAGAAAGTTAGCAATAATCAAATCAAAAAATCAGCCGCCAAACATTCCGTGATTTCCGCCAACAGTTCCGATTCCCTGTCGGAAAAGAAATTACAGTTCAAGTTGGAAATCGACGTCCGTGGTATGCGGGGCGACGAAGCCTTGCAAGCGGTTACCTATTATATCGACGACGCCATCCAATGCAATGCAGGTCGGGTGCGTATCCTTCATGGTACCGGAACCGGCGCTTTGCGGCAAATCATTCGTGATTACCTGAAAACGGTTTTGGGAATCAAACAGTTTCAGGATGAGCATGTTCAGTTCGGCGGCGCCGGAATTACCGTGGTGGAATTTGAATAGAATCAAAAAAACGCATCATTTAAAACTTAACTTTCGATTCATAATAACGCCAACGTTCAATTACATGCCGGACGTAATTGATGGTTTCTGTGCTTCGGAAATAGCCTTGTTTGCAAACCGGGTCGTTGTAATATTCCGGCAGGCTTTTTAGTTTGAGATATTCTTCCACTTCACTCCAGATTTCAGCATTTTTACCGTGTTTTTCCGCCAAAGCCCGGGCATCGTAGATATGCCCGGAACCGGCATTGTAGGCCGCAAGGATAAATTTGACACGTTCTTCTTCGTTTTCGATGGAAGAAAAAGAACTGTTTAACCTTTTAATCAGATTGACAGCCGCTTTGATATTACTTTCCGGGTCAGCTATTTGGTCTTCGGAAACACCGAATGCTTTGGCTGTTTTAGGCATTAAGCCCATCAATCCCGTAGCTCCCGCCCAGGAAACACGGTCGGTCGTGAACTTGGATTCCTGAAAAGAGATAGATGCCAACAATCGCCAATCCCAATGGATTTGATTCGCATATTTCTTGAAAAATTCATCGAAAAGAGAAATCTGACCCGACCCAATGAACGGAGCCGGTTCGTCGCCGGGCATCTTGCTCATCTCGAAATACCGCTTGATAATCCGCTTGTACTTAGGGTCATTTTGGTTTTCATCAAACCATTGATTGAGAGCCGAAGCCAATTCGGGAGACGATTTTCGTGCAACCCAAGACGAGCGTTGCGCGTGGCCGACCACCATTGAAATATTGATATTGTTGAAATAGGTTTTATTGAGGGTAGCCATATCGGCATCGCTCACAGTATAAGGAATTTGCCCTTTGGAAACCATTTCTATCAGGTCTTCGGTCGAAATGGTGTCTTTGTCGATGGCGCGAATGGTAATTCCACCGCCCAATTCGTTGTTCAGGTTCCTCAGTCGCCGGTAATATTTGCTGTCGTGAATAGCCCATATTTCTTTTCCAATCAATTCGGGAACATCTTTCAATACGGTGTCGCCCCGATTGGCTCGTTGAATCAACACCTGTTCGTTGATTACTTCGCGGCCGCAATAGAGCAAAGTCTCTTTACCTTCGTTGGTTACCGGAATATTATAGGCGACCAAATCCCCTTCGCCATTGAGCAGCATCTCGGTAAGCCGGGCTTCATTCTCCGCCGTTTTGATGTTTATTTTGAGATTGTTACTTTCGGCAAAACTGCTAAGCAATTCATATTCATATCCCCGCGCTTCCCCTTTGTATATAAAATAAGTCATGGAACCGGACAGGGTCAGGACATTGATTTCGCCGCTATTCACTATCTGGGCGAAATCCCGTTCCGACGACTTTTCGTTTTTTCTTTTGCATCCTGTTATCAACAGAATAATAATCAAAATGGCTACTGAAACTTTGGTTTTCATTGAAATATATTGTAGGAGGCGGGTCTGCCGTCCCAATTACAAATCATACAACAAACTATCCAAAATAATGGGAATATTTTTTGCCTCTACGCCAACGTTCAGCAAATCGGGCACATCGGCTAAAAAGGATTCGATGAATTTGTCAAGCGAATTGCCGGAAATTGTCAACGATTGTTTGTAGAGATTCAGCGCTTCTTTATTGTTTCCCAACGCCAATTCGGTATGACCGGCATTAAGGTAATCAATGGCATTCGGATTGTTTTCCAATATTTTTTCGTAATAATCTTTGGCTTCCTTGTATTTTCCGGTCAGGAAAGAGCACCAAGCAATCGGTCGCCAAGCTTTTTCCTTGTTCTTCGTCAGATATTCCACCTTGAAATAGCATTTCAACGCATCGGAATAATTCTTTAATTCCAAGTGACAGTGACCTATGTTGAGTTGGACGGAAAGGTTGTTTGGACTCAATTGCTCGGCTTTCCGATAGTAATCCAAGGCTTCCTTGGGTTGTTTCAGCGCGCGGTAACAATACGCCAATTTTTTGATTGTCCACGAATTATTTTCATTAAACAATTCGGCTTTCAGGTAATAATCCAAGGCTTCTTTCAATTTTCCCTGCATTTGCAGGCAATAGCCTTTTTTTTCCAATAAGACTTCATTATTTGCATCGGCTTGCAGTAAACTGTCGAAAATCTCGGCGGCTTCTTTGAAATAATTCCGGCTGAAATAATATTCCCCGATAATCATCCGGCTTTCCGGCTCGGAAATAAACCGGGCAATGCCGGGTACTTTGTAAAAATCGGGTTTTATTTCAAAAATATCTTCAAAATCCTTTTTTTTCGGATGCAATTTATAAAAACGATACAAATCTTGTATGTATTGGCGCGCTGCGGGATGAATTTTATGGGAATTATCCGGCAATTCCTCTTTCAACATTTCCTGAACCGCATCCGATTCGGCAGAAAACTGGCTGACTATCATTTTTCGGTAGGCTTCCGGCATGTGCGAAATACTGAAATAAAAAGAATATTTATCGGAATTGCACAACATGGACGATTCCATCAGAATTTTCATCAACCCGGTAATTTCCTGTTCTCCAATATTTTCACTCCGAAAAGAGAAAGGCATGAACCAATTGCTTAACTCGTTAAAAAAAGGATAATTCTTTAAATTGAGAAAAGAAGAGTGCATAACATCGGCGCCTTCCATTTGCAATTCGGAAAATTCCTGAAGTTTATCGGTCAGACCGGCTTCCTCAATCAGTTTTTGCCATTCGGGGTTTTTATCTTCAAATCCGGAATCGCTCATTAAATCGTCCAATTTGATTTTGGTGCCGATTTGCGGACTGATTTTCATCATTTCCGGAAGGATTTCTTCCTGAATGATGCGCGTAATTTTTTCTGTTTCCCGACTGAGTACAAATTGCAGGATAATATTCCGTATGTCGTTGAGAAACTGCTTGTTTTCGGATAGCAAATCCAAACGGTTGTTGATACTCGGATAGAGATAAAGCCGTTTGTCGTAGCGGCGAAGGAAGAGCAAAAGCCCTGTCAATGCACGTTGGCGCAGTTCTTCGTTTTCGTTTTCGCAGGTATCGAACAACAATTTCACTTTCTTTTCGTCGAAAGTTTCTTCCAAGCTCAAGGTCATTGCCGAAACAATCAGGCTAAGTATGGAATTGGGATTCAATTGGTTATTCAGCGCTTTCGACCAAATTTCCTGTTCTCCGGCTGTCCACAAATCGCTCAACCAGATTTTCCGGAAAATTTTGGTTTGGACTTTTTCCCGCTCTTTTTCTAAAGATTGCAGGTTTCTATTTCTTTCTTCTCCTTCCTCCAACAAATCAACCAAGGTAATTTTACTTACGATACCATCCAATATATCAATCAGTTGAATTGAAGTTTCCGGAACGTAAAAATCGAGCGATTTTCGATTATCATAAAAGAAAGACCAAGAATGGGCGGTTTTGGTTTGTAGAATTACCTGATCGGACAATTGATAGACCGAGCGGAATAAATCGTTGTAAATCGTTTCCTGCTGAGGGTCTTTCACGCCGTCGGTCAGGTAGTGGAGCATCATTTTGTAGTTGTCTTCCAAATCCAAAAGCCTTTCCTTCAATTGCCAATTTTGAAGATTGGACAAAAGAAAAGTCAGAGAATCAAAAGCTTTCTTCAATCGTTTCTGCTCTAAAGCCTCTGTAATATGCTGAAAACAGGTTTTAATTTCTTGTATTGTCATGATATAATGTCATTAGGACGGAATTTCCGCTCTAAATAATGGATTCAAATATTGTGCCCGTTAAAACAAATGCGACACAGTGGCTGATATTCTTCTTTTTCGCCCAAAAACACCAATTTTTCATTGCTTACCAAGCGATGGGAATAACCGGCTAATCTGCCACATTCCACACAGATGGCATGGACTTTGGTCACATCGTCGGCAATGGAACAAAGGGAGGGCATCGGGCCAAAAGGAATTCCCTTATAATCCATATCTAATCCGGCCACAATGACACGGATACCTTGTTCGGCCAATTGGTTGCATATCTGTGGAAGTCCGTCGTCAAAAAATTGGGCTTCATCGATTCCTACCACATCAATACTGCCAGAAAGGAGTAAAATATTCCCGGAATGTTCCACGGATGTGCAGGGAATAGCGTTTTGGTCGTGAGAGACAATATTTTCTTCCGAAAATCGCGTATCCAAAGCCGGTTTGAAGATTTCTACCGTCTGTTTGGCAAATTGAGCGCGTTTCATTCTGCGGATCAATTCTTCCGTTTTACCGGAAAACATCGACCCGCAGATGACTTCGATAGAACCTACTCTACCGGTGTTGAATAAATGATTTTCGGAAAAACCATTCATTTTATTTTTTCCTCAAGGCTTCCATTACTTTGGCTTCGATTTCTTCCGCCAATTCGGGATTGTCGCGCAGGCAATCTTTGCTTGCATCACGACCTTGCGCCAACTTCGTATCGTTGTAGCTGTACCAACTGCCGCTTTTCTTGATTATGCCCAAGTCTGCGCCCAGATCCACCAATTCGCCTACTTTGGAGATGCCTTCTCCGAACATAATATCGAACTCGGCTTTCCGGAAAGGAGGCGCTACTTTATTTTTTACCACTTTCACTTTCGTTTGGTTTCCTTTCACTTCTTCGCCGTCTTTAATCGGACTTCCTTTGCGAATATCCAAACGAACGGATGCGTAAAATTTCAAGGCGTTACCTCCGGTTGTCGTTTCCGGATTTCCGAACATCACGCCGATTTTATCGCGTAACTGGTTGATGAAGATGCAAGTGGTATTGGTCTTGCTGATGGCGGCCGTCAGTTTCCGAAGGGCTTGCGACATCAACCGGGCTTGCAGACCCATTTTCGATTCGCCCATTTCGCCTTCCAATTCCGCTTTCGGAGTTAGAGCGGCCACAGAGTCGATAACAATGATGTCAATCGCCGAAGAACGAATCAACTGCTCGGTAATTTCCAAAGCTTGTTCGCCCGAATCGGGTTGGGAAATCCAAAGATTTTCAACGTCCACGCCCAATTTTTCGGCATAGAAACGGTCGAAAGCATGTTCCGCGTCAATAAAAGCGGCGATGCCTCCGGCTTTTTGGGCTTCGGCAATGGCATGAATCGCCAGTGTCGTTTTACCGGACGATTCCGGGCCGTAGATTTCAATGACCCTTCCGCGCGGATAACCACCTACGCCCAGCGCAGCATTCAAGCCGACAGATCCGGTTGGAATGACCGCAATTTCTTCAATGGCATTATCGCCCATTTTCATGATGGAACCTTTGCCGTAGCTCTTCTCAATTTTGTCCATTGCTGCATGAAGCGCTTTCAACTTTTCAGCATTCGGGTTCGTTGTTTGTTCTTTCATTTCTGAATTTTTTACTTTTTCGTTCATAATTTTACTTTGTTGTTAAAGTTTTGGGTCAATATTGACTTTATTTTTTTATATTTCTAAGTCGGAATTAAAAATCTCGCGCCAAGGCAAACCTTGTTTGCCTAACTCTTCCAAGAATGGATCGGGGTCAAATTCTTCCACATTGAAAACGCCCGGCTTGCGCCAAATACCTTTGGCAAACATCAACGCGCCGATTGTCGCCGGAACACCGGTGGTATAGCTGACGCCTTGTGCGCCGGTTTCCTTGTAAGCATCCTGATGCAGGCAATTGTTGTAAATATAATAATTGAAAGGTTTTCCTTCTTTGTCTAATCCTTGGATACGGCAACCGATACTGGTTTCACCGGTATAATTTTCTCCCAGTTCGCCCGGATCGGGCAATACCGCTTTCAGAAATTGAATCGGCACGATTTCCACGCCATTGTACAGAATCGGGTCAATTCGCGCCATGCCGATATTTTGAATTACCCGAAGATGGGTCAGGTATTCCTGTCCGAACGTCATCCAGAAACGCGCCCGCTGGAGCGTTGGAAAATTTTTGACTAACGATTCCAGTTCTTCGTGATAAATCACATACGATTCTTTTGGTCCGATATTCGGATAGGTCAACGGTTTATGAATTTCGTGGGGTTCTGTCTGCACCCATTGTCCGTTTTCCCAATACTTGCCTTTTTGGGTAACTTCGCGGATATTGATTTCGGGATTGAAATTGGTGGCGAAAGCTTTGCCATGGTCTCCGGCATTGCAATCCACAATATCCAAGGTATCCATTCGGCCAAAATAATGCTTGTCGGCATAAGCCGTGAAAACGCTGGTTACGCCCGGATCAAATCCGCAACCCAGAATGGCGGTCAGTCCGGCTTTTTTGAACTTATCCCGATACGCCCACTGCCATTTGTATTCAAATTTGGCTTCATCTTTGGGTTCGTAATTGGCTGTATCCAAATAATTAACACCCGCTTCGAGACAGGCGTCCATGATGGTCAAATCCTGATACGGCAGGGCTACATTAATTACCAATTCCGGTTTAAAATTATTGAACAAGGCAACCAATTCCGGCACATTGTCGGCATCGACCTGCGCGGTTTGAATCTTTTTATTGCCATATTTTGTTCCGATGGCATCAGCGATGGCATCACATTTGGATTTTGTGCGACTGGCCAAGAGGATATCCGTAAAAACGGCATGATTCTGAGCCACTTTGTGGACAACCACCGTTCCTACGCCGCCTGCACCGATAATAAGTACTTTTGACATAACTTTCAAATCAATTTAGAACGACAAATATACAAACTATTTTTTAGATAAAAAAATTATTTAGATTGCGTTCCACTTCGATCTGCTTATAGCCCGAAATTGCCGGGCGATAGCGTTTGTCTCAGGTCGGCATCTTTCAGAATGACCGTTTTATTCCTGTCCAACAAATAGATGGTTGGGATAGCTTTCAGGTCGTATAATTCACTGTCTCTTACGATGGTGTTTTTATCGCAAGCATTGATCCATTCTGCGGGCATATCCGCCCATTTTTTCTTCCAGATTTCCAAATCCTTGTCGGGATAAAAAGCCAGTATTTTCAACCTGCCGTTTTGTTGCAGACTTTGGAGCATTTCGGACGCGGCGAGGGCGCTGATTGTTTCCGCACAGGCATGGCAATCGGGGTTGTAGAACAGCAAAAGCGTATATTCGCTGTTTATGGCATACATTCTTCCTGTTTTTCCCGATGGCAGGGTATAGCTGAAATCTGCCGCTTTTTCGCCCACGCGGTTTTTGAGCATCATCTTCAGATGGTATTCTGCAGGCGCTTTTTCCGCAAGGGTCAGCAGGGGGCTGTCGCTTGATGTAATGTATTGCGCCACGGGAATATACAACTCCTCGTTACGCATCGGGGAGTTCGGATCGCGCAGGTAGCTTTCGGTGGTTGTTAAAAAGTAGCGCAACATGGCGCCGGTCGGTTCTTTTTCCGCCTTCCGCATCAGGTTTTGAATGGACGCGGCGGCCATTTGTTTGTCCGCATGAGGCAACAGATCGATATAATCGACAAAAGCCTGTTCGGTAATATCAGGCAAATGAATATAAGTGGTGTCCTTAAAATCAAAATTGTCCCAATAGTGGTTTAGCAGGTAATTTGCCCGTTCCTTGGGCGCTGTCAGCGCTGCCGGAATCTCCGGCAATACAAACGACGGCGCTTTCACCGGCTGCGGATTGCTTTTGCCGGAGCAGCCCATAAACAGGAGCAGGCAAATAATAATTGATAATTGGCTGACTCCGAACGTTTTTTGATAATTGATACAGTTTTTCATTCTCTTTATTTTCGTACCTTACACGATGCAAATATATAATTATTTATTTGAACTACAAAATGGGTAGCCTCTACCAATATTTTCGGCTAAACATTTCCAAGTTGCCGTTCTCAGCCAGTCTATTTCTTCGGGAGAAAGGGATGGGGAAAGTTGGTCGAATACTTTTTGATGATAGTCGTTCAGCCAGTTTATTTCTTCGGCGGACATTAACGAAAAATCTATCAAGTTTGTATCAATCGGGCACAAAGTCAGGGTTTCAAAAGCATAGAAATCGCCGAACTCGGTGGTTATATTATTTACTGTCAGAATTAAATTTTCGATGCGGATGCCGTATTGTCCGGCGCGGTACAACCCGGGTTCGTTGGAAGTTATCATGCCGGGTTTCAGCGCGGCCGGATTGTGATTCATGCGGATGCTCTGGGGGCCTTCGTGTACATTCAGAAAATGGCCGACGCCATGTCCGGTTCCGTGTAGAAAATTCAATCCGTCTTTCCACAAAAATTGCCGAACAAGTACATCGAGTTGCATTCCGACCGTTCCTGCGGGGAAAACTGCGGATGCTAATTGAATATGTCCTTTCAGGATAAGGGTGTAATCGCGTTTCATCTCTCCGGTCGCTTCTCCGGTCGAAAGTGTGCGGGTTATATCGGTGGTGCCGTTGAAATATTGCGCTCCGGAATCAATCAAAAGGATTCCATCCGGTTTGATAATCGCATTACTTTCTTCGGTTGCGCCGTAATGAACAACGGCTCCGTGTGCGCCAAATCCGGCAATGGTTTCAAAACTCTCTCCAAAGTAAAATTCCTGTTCGCTCCGAAATTCACGCAATTTGTCTCTGACATCCAATTCGGTAATTTCTACCTTGTTTTTTAACATTTTTTCCAAATAGATAAGAAATTTTACCAAGGCCACCCCGTCCTTTTGCATGGCTTTTCGGATGCCGGCAAGTTCCGTTTCGTTTTTAATACTCTTCAAAATATCGATCGGATGAACCGGAATTTCGCTTATTTTACATCCATCAGGGATGGCCGAATAGATGCGATAATTGATTTTGGAAGGCGTAAGCAGAATGTTTGTTCCGGCAGGAATCTTTCGGATATAATCTGTTATTTTTTTACCGGAAAAGGTTTGAAAATCGATACGGATTTTGCGCCTTATGATTCCATCTGGAATGACCGTCCCGCTATTCCAGCCAATCCGGCATTTATACTTCCGGAACGGTTTTCCGGGAAATCAAGTCACGAAAAAATCGAAGAAGTGCTGTCCGAAATGAAGAAAAATGACACTTCTCTGACGATTCTTGCTTCTTTGGATATGATTGCCTGGCTGTTCAATATCCGGGGAAACGATGTAGAATACAATCCCGTTTG